>DASSHC010000384.1:0-19054 GCA_035693105.1 Thermomicrobiaceae bacterium
CAGGAGCAGAACGGCGTCTTCTTCGGGCGCTAGCGGTCGTGGCGTACGACCAGGATGGGACGTAGAACAAGACGGATCCCTCGACTGCGCTCGGGATGACAGGGAGAAAGCGGGGCCTATCGGACGAGGCGAATCGTCGTCAGCCCCAACTTGACCCTGTCATCCCGAGGGCAGTCGAGGGATCCGTGCCGCACGCCGCAATCAACATACTCGATGAGCACAACTCCCTCCCCGCCGCTGACCCGTTTTCGTCGCTGCCCGAACAACAGCGCAAGCAGCGAACTCATTTTTCGTAGCGAACTTGACAGTCAGCGGACCTGCCATCAAGATACGAATACGCACGCACGCAGGCAAACCCGCGCTCCGCGCCGGGTCCGGCTGACGGCGGGCTTGGACGGGAGGGCAAGATGTCGAGCCTCCACGTCAAGCTGCTGGGAGCGTTCTCCCTGAACGACGGCGACATTCCGCTCGCGAGCGTCGCGACGCCGCGCCTCCAGTCCCTGCTCGCCTACTTGATCCTGCACCGCGATGCTCCCCAGCCACGCCAGCGTCTCGCCTACCTCTTCTGGCCCGATTCGACCGAGCAGCAGGCCCGCACCAATCTGCGCCGTGAGCTCCACCATCTGCGCCAGGCACTGCCCCAGGCGGATCGCGTGCTGTCGATCCAGTTGAGTACGCTCCAATGGCTGGCGGATTCAGCCGGGACGGTCGATGTGGTCGAGTTCGAGGATGCGCTGGCCGCGGCGAGCCAGGCCGCGGAATCGTCCGATCGTGAACGCCTGCGCGCGTCGCTGGAGCGCGCGGTCGCGGGTTACCACGGCGCGCTGCTGCCGGATTGCTACGACGACTGGATCAGTGCCGAACGTGACCGGCTGCACGACCTCGCCCGGTACGCACAGGGGCAACTGATCGCGCTGCTCGAAGAGGAGCGCGACTACGCCGCCGCCGTCCGCGTCGCCGAGCGCTTGCTCGATCACGATCCGCTCGACGAGGCGGCCTGCCGCACCGTCATGCGGCTCCGCGCGCTCACCGGCCAACGCACGGCGGCGCTACGCGCCTACCGCGCCTATGCCGCGCGCCTGGCGCGTGAGCTTGACCTGGAGCCGGAATCTGACACCCGAGCCCTGTACGAGCAGTTGCGCTCCGTCGATCTTCCCGGGGCGCCCGGCGCCCAGGAAGCGGCCGCCATTCCGCTGGTTGGTCGCGTCGCCGAGTGGCGCCAACTGATGACCGCCTGGCGGCACGCCACCGAAGCGCGCGGCGAGCTGACGCTCATCGCGGGGGAGGCGGGTATCGGGAAGAGCCGCCTGGCGGAGGAGCTCCGCGTCTGGCTGGCTCGACAGGGTGTCGCCACAGCCGCCGCTCGCTCGTACGCCGCCGAAGGCGAGCACGTCTACGGCCCGGTGGTCGAGTGGCTCCGCAGTCCAGCGCTGCGGCAGGCGCTGGTGGATCTGGACACTGCCTGGCTCTCGGAACTCGCCCGGCTGATTCCCGAGCTGCTGGTCGAGCGCCCCGACCTGCCGCGCCCCGAGCAGGTGTCCCCAGGCGCGGAGCGGCGCCGCCTCGCCGAAGCCCTGGCGCGCGCCTTCCGCGCCCTGGGGCGGCCGCTGCTCCTGGTGCTCGACGATCTGCAGTGGACTGATGCCGAGTCCATCGAATGGCTCGGCTACCTCTTCCATCATGAGCCGCGCATGCCGCTGCTGGTCGTCGGCTCGGTGCGGCCGGAAGAGGTCGGTCCCGCTCACCCGCTCGCCGCGCTCATCCGGGATCTGCAGCGCTCCGAGCAGATCAGGCGCATCGAGCTGGGAGCGCTCGACCGCCGTGAGACGACGCAGCTGGCGGACCAGGTGGCGGGCCGCGCGCTCGACCCGGATCTGGCGGGCCGCGTTCACCGTGAGACCGAAGGCAATCCGCTCTTTATCGTGGAAGCGGTGCGGGCGGGCCTGACGGAGGCGAGCGGCCACCCGGCGAGCGAGCCGGGCAATCTCCCGCCAAAGGTTTCCGCCGTGATCGCCGCGCGCCTGGTCCAGCTCTCGCCGGCCGCGCGTGAGCTCGCCGGCCTCGCCGCCACGATTGGCCGCGCTTTCAGCCTGACCGTATTGCTCGAGGCCAGCCCGCTCGACGACGAAACAGTCGTGCGGGCGCTCGACGAGCTGTGCGCGCGCCACCTGGTGCGCGAGCGCGGCGCGGAGCGCTACGACTTCAGCCACGACAAGCTGCGCGAGGTCGCCTATGCCGAGCTCAGCGCGGCCCGGCGGCAATTGCTCCATCGCCGTGTGGCCCAGGCGCTTGAGTCCAGCCATGCCCCGGATCTTGAATCGGTCAGCGCGCAGCTTGCGGCCCACTATAAGCTGGGCGGCCTGCGCGAGGAGGCGATCCGGTTCTACGAGATAGCGGGGGAGAGTTCACTGCGCCTCTCCGCCTATCAGGACGGCATCACCCACGTCCGGCAAGCGCTGGAGCTACTCGCGACACTGCCCGCGACCCACGAGCGCGCGCGCCGGGAGGCCAGGCTGCAGACCGGGCTGGGCGTAGCGCTGATGGCGACCAAAGGCTGGCCCACGGATGAGGTGGGCGAGGCGTACGGCCGCGCGCAAGCGTTGTACCAGCGGGAAGGCGAGCAGGCAGAACACTTCCAGTTGTTCTGGGGCCTGTGGGGCTTCTATGTCGTCCGAGGAGACTTGTCGGCGGCGCGCGAGATTGGTGAGCAGGCGCTGGCGATCGCCACGGCAAGGGCCGACCGCGATCAGCTCTTGGTGGCCCACTTGCACCTCGGAACCAGCCTCTATCATCTTGGCGCGATCGCCGCCGGGCGGGAGCATCTGGAGCAGGCCATCGCGCTCTATGATCCCGCACAGCATGGAGCTCATGCCTTGCTCTTCGGACCGGACCTCGGGGTCTTTAGCCTGGCGTATCTGTCCCATGTCCTGTGGCACCAGGGATTTCCAGATCAGGCCATCGCGCGCAGCCGGGAGAGCCTGCGTATCGCCCGCGAGCGCGACCACCCCTATAGCCTGGCGATTGCCCTGGACTACGCCGCGATGCTGGCGCAGTTCCGCCGCGAGCGACCGGCGGCGCGCGAGCTGGCGGACGCGGCGATCGAGCTCTGCGAACAACGCGAGTTCGCCTATTACCTGGCCTGGACCACGATCCTCCGTGGCTGGTCGCTGACCGGCGAGCGGGACATCACGTTGGGGCAAGCGGAGATGCGCCGGGGCCTAACCGCCCTGCGGGCGATGGGCGCCGGGCTGCGGCAGACCTACTATCTGGCGCTCCTGGCCGAGTCCCACCTGGAAGCCGGCCAGCCGGACCAGGGGATGATGATCCTCGCCGAGGCCTGGGCCTGTCTGCGCGCCAATAAGGAGCGCTATTGGGAGCCGGAATTGCACCGGTTGCAGGCCGAGCTGCGCCTGGCGCAGGGTGCGTCCGAGCCGGAGGTCGAGGAGCAGTTGCAGCGCGCGATCGCGGTCGCTCGCGGCCGGCACGCCAGCAGCCTGGAGCTGCGCGCCACCATGAGCCTGAGCCGATTCTGGCGCCGGCAGGGCCGGGGCGAGGAGGCGCGTGGTCTCCTCGGCGAGGTCTACGGAAGCTTCTCCGAGGGATTCGACACCGTGGAGCTGCGAGACGCCGCCGCGTTCCTGGACCAGCCTGGCTCGTAGCCACCTCCACGCACGCCCCAGCGTTCCGTCATCCACCGTGGATGTTCGCGCGGCGAACGCTGGAGCGAACGCTTTGCGAACGCTCTCCCAGCTATCGTCCGAACATTCGGAGTCGTTTTGGCGGGCGCCAGGCCCCTTCGGTGGGCTACCCCGCCTCCAGACAAGGGAGGAACATCGTGGCGACTCGACCGTCAACCGCGACGAACTGGCAGGCCCCGGTCCTGGATGCGGCGGCCGTCGCCGCCTTTCGCGCGCAGCTTCGTGGGCCGCTCATCTCCCCGCAAGACGCGGACTACGAGGAGGCGCGTCGCGCCTACAACGCCATGATCGACCGCTACCCGCTCCTCATCGCACGCGCCGTCGACGTGGCCGACGTCATCGCTGCCGTCAACTTCGCCCGCGACCAGGGCCTGCCGCTGGCTATCCGCGGAGGCGGCCACAACGTCGCCGGACTGGGTTCCGTGGATGACGGTCTGCTGCTCGACCTCTCCTCGATGAAGGGCATCCATGTCGATCCCGTGACGCGCACCGCCCGCGTCGCAGGAGGCTGCACTTGGGGCGAGGTCGATCACGCCACCCACGCCTTCGGCCTGGCCGTCCCAAGCGGCATCATCTCCACCACCGGCGTCGCGGGCCTCACGCTCGGCGGCGGCTCGGGGCACCTCACCCGCAAGTACGGTCTGACGATCGACAACCTGCTATCGGTCGACATGGTGCTGGCCGACGGCCGCGCCATCACCGCCAGCGACGATGTCAACGCGGATCTCTTCTGGGCCATCCGGGGCGGTGGCGGCAACTTCGGCGTGGTCACCTCCTTCCTCTTCCAAGCGCATCCCGTGGACACGGTCATCGCCGGGCCGACTCTGTGGCCGCTGGAGCAGGCAGCGGACGCCATGCGCTTCTATCGTGACTTCATGGCGGGGGCCCCGGAGGACCTCAATGGCGCCTTCGCGTTCCTCATCGTGCCGCCCGCCCCGCCCTTCCCCGAAGCGCTGCAGCTCAAGACGATGTGCGGCGTCATCTGGTGCTACACCGGGCCGGCTGAGCAGGCCGAGGCGGTGTTCGCGCCGGTGCGCGCGTTTGGACCGCCCGCTCTCGATGGCGTCCACGCCCTGCCCTATCCGGCGCTCCAGGGCGCGTTCGACGCGCTCTACCCGCCGGGACTACAGCACTACTGGAAGGCCGACTTCGTCAGGGAGTTGCCTGACGAGGCAATCGCCCAGCATGTCGCACACGGCGCCACGGTCCCCACGATCCAGTCCACCATGCACCTCTACCCGATCGACGGCGCGGCGCACCGCCGGGGCGAGGACGACACCGCGTATAGCTATCGCGATGCCCGCTGGTCGCAGGTGATCGTGGGGGCAAGCCCCAAACCCGAGGACGCCCAGATGGTGAAGGATTGGGCCGTCGACTACTGGAACGCGACGCATCCCTACTCCGCCGGGGGCGCTTACGTCAACTTCATGATGGAGGAGGGCCAGGATCGGATCAGGGCCACCTATCGCGACAACTACGAGCGCCTCGTCGCGATCAAGCGCGCCTACGATCCCACGAATCTTTTCCACGTCAACCAGAACATCAACCCGAACCGCTGACGGCGAGCGGCGCGGCTCGGCGGGCCGACCGCTGGGCCGCGCGAGTCACTATTCACTATGCAGGGAGATGATGCAGTGTCCGGGACGTCTCAAACCGTCGGGCGGCCGATGGAGCGGTAGGCGCTGCTGACGCTGGCGCCGGTGTGGATGCGCTGGATCGCGTCGCCCAGCAGCGAGGCCACCGAGAGCACCGCGATCTTGTCCATCATCTTGTCGGGCGGGATCGGGATGGTATTGGTTGTCACCAGCTCGCGGATCGGGCTGAGCGCCAGGCGCTCGATCGCCGGGCCACTGAGGACCGGGTGGGTGCAGGCGGCGTAGACCGCCGTCGCCCCGTTGTCCAGGCAGACCTGGGCCGCCTGGGTGATCGAGCCCGCGGTGTCGATCTCATCGTCGATCAGCACGGCATCGCTCCCGGCGACCGAGCCGATCAGATTCAGCACCTCGGTCTGATCGGCATTTCCCAGGCGGCGCTTCTCGATGATCGCCAGCGAGGCGTTCAGTTCCTCGGCGAAGTTGCGCGCCCGCTTGGTGTTGCCCAGATCCGGCGAGACGACGACCGGGTTCGACAGCCCCTTCTCGCGGAAGTGCTGCGCCAAAATCCCCATGGCGGTCATCTCGTCCACCGGAATATTGAAAAAGCCCTGGATCTGGCCGGCATGGAGATCGACCGTCAGCACCCGGTCGGCGCCGGCGACGGT
Organism: Thermomicrobiaceae bacterium; assembly: GCA_035693105.1. Lineage (GTDB taxonomy): Bacteria > Chloroflexota > Chloroflexia > Thermomicrobiales > Thermomicrobiaceae > DASSHC01. The sequence continues at coordinate 5,959 of DASSHC010000384.1, forward strand.
GATCAGGTCGGCGATCAGGCGCGCGGTGATCGGCACGCGCGGCTGGTCCTTCTTGTCGGTGCGGCCATAGGCGTAGTAGGGAATCACGGCGGTGATACGCCCGGCCGAGGCGCGCTTGAGCGTGTCGAGGATGATCAACAGCTCCATGATGTGGTGGTTGACCGGATAGCTGAGCGACTGGATCACGAAGACATCGTTCTCGCGCACGCTCTCGCCGATGCGCACGAAGATATTGTCGTTGCTGAAGGTGAAGACCTCGATGCGGCCGGGCGGCAGGTCGATGTAGGAGCAAACCTCGCGGGTCAGCTCCGGGTTCGAATTGCCGCTGAAGATGGTCAGCTCGTCATACAGGCCGCTCATCGGTCGGGATGATTCCTTCCTCGCCCAGCGCGATCAAGGCGCTCTTGGCCGCCAACTGCTGTGCCACCCGCTTGCTGTTGCCGCTCCCGTTGCCGATCGCGCGCCCGTTGAGCAGCACCTCGACCGTGAACGTGCGCTCGTGAGCCGGTCCCTCCACCGCCACGGTGCGATAGGCCGGCGTGACCCGCTCACGCTCCTGGATCAGCTCCTGCAGGCGGCCCTTGTAGTTGGTCTCCTGCCCGGCTCTGATGATGCGCTCGGCGTCGGCTTTGAGCAAGCCCCAGAGAAAGCGCCGGGTGGCGCGAATGCCCCGGTCGAGAAAAATCGCGGCCAGCGCCGCCTCGAAGGCGCCGGCCAGAACGCGGTTGGGGATGTCGCCGTCGCTCTGCTCGCCCCGCCCGAGGTAGAGGAGCGCGTCGAGGCCGAAGCGGCGCGCCCAGCCGGCCAGCGTCTCGGTGCGCACCAGCGCCGTACGATAGGCGGTCAGCTCGCCCTCCGGCAGGCGCGGGTAGCGCTTGTAGAGGTACTCGGCGGTCAGCATACCGAGCACCGAGTCGCCCAGGAACTCCAGCCGCTCGTTCGGCTCGCGGATCTCCGCCGCCGCGCCGTGCTCGTTGAGATAGGAGCGATGGATCAGCGCGAGGCGCAGCAGGCCGCGATCGCGAAAGGCGATGCCGAGGTTGGCCTCGGCCTGGTCCAGGCGAGGCTCCGGATCGAGCCCGCCCTTCGGACGCGGATCGGGTGCGACGGCCATCACTGCCCGAGGAGCGTGTCGAGGTTGACGTGCGCCTCCGCCGCGACCGCCGCCAGACGCTTCCAGTCGATCGCGATGGTGTACACGTAGTGCATCGGCACGATCTCGCGCGTGGTCGAGTCGGCCAGATCGGCGCCGACCAGGAAGTGGACCAGCGCGTCGGCCATGCGGTTCTCCTCGGGCACGCGGTCGTCGAGCGAGATGGCGTTGCCGCCCGCCCGGCGCGCGGCGATCGCGCGCAGCAGGCCGTCGCGGAAGGCGGCGGCCATCGACTCGGCGCGGCGCTCCTCGGCCGCGATCGTGTTGCGTTCGCTCGCCACCAGCGTCGTGTCCGGCTCTTCGGCCGCGGCGTCGCGCTCGACTTCCTTGGCTCGTGCCCGCCCGGTGTAGTGCTGGGCGATATATTTCAGCAATCGGTCCAGATCGTCCGGCACGCTCGTTCCTCGCCTTACCTCGACCCCTACCCCGCGGGCGTGTGCTCCGCGCGATCGAAGAATAGCACCGGATCGCCCTGCTGCACCTCGCCACCGTGCTCCAACCCCTGCCGCACGATCTCGTGGGCATGGTTGGTCGGTATGTAGGCCCAGTGGTCTTGGTTGGCGGCGCCGTAGATCCGCACTTCGCCAGGGAAGCGCTCATCCTTGCCGAACCAATAGCTCTTGCCGTCCTCCGTCGTGATCTTCAACTCACCGCTCATCTGTCGTCTCCCTCCCGACGGCATCAATGGCCATCTGGCCAGCGCGTTCGCAGGACGGTTGCCCTGGCTCCGCGCTTGCGTGCTACCATCGACGGTTGGATGGAGATGAGTTCGGAGGCCGATGACTGGTTTCACCCCGCTCGAGTATCAGGATGGCTATCTCCCGATCGCCGATCACGGCCTGATCGGCGACGGCACGACCGCCGCGCTGGTCGCCCGCGACGGCGCGGTGGTCTGGCTCTGCTTACCGCGCTTTGACTCGCCCCCGGTCTTCTGCCGCATCCTGGACCACGAGCGTGGCGGCGCCTTCAGCGTGGCGCCGGAGGGAATCGTCGCCGCGCACCAGTATTACGAGCCCGATACGGCGGTGCTGGTGACCGAGATGCGCACACCGGGCGGCCTGGTGCGCCTGACCGACGCGCTGGTGCTGCGCAGCGGCGCGCGGCTGGAGGAGGACGTCGCGGCCGACCGCGGCGAGCTGGTGCGGCTGGTCGAGGTGCTCCAGGGGCCGGTGACGCTGCACATCGACCTGGAGCCGCGCGCGGGCGGCGAGGTCTGCGGGCGCAGCGAGGCGCTCTGCATCCGCCCGGCGGGGCGCGAGGATATTGAGCTGCAGTTGAGCAGCAACCTGACTATCGCCGAGCCGCACACGCGGCTGGAGCTGCAGAGCGGCGCGCGACTCAGCCTCGTGCTCCGCTGGGACACGCTCTCGCGCCGCCACCGCCCGGTGGCGCCCGACGAGGCGCTGGAGGCCACGCGCGCCGCCTGGCGCCAGTGGATCGCCGGCTTCGACTACGACGGGCCGCGCGTCCCGCTGGTGCGTCGCTCCGCCATCACGCTCAAGCTGCTGAACGCCTTCGCCTACGGCCCGATCCTGGCCGCGCCCACCTCCTCGCTCCCCGAGTGGATCGGCGGGCCGCGCAACTGGGACTACCGCTACTCGTGGGTGCGCGACACCGCCTACGCGGTCTACGCGCTCAGCCGCATCGGTATGGGGCGGGAGGCCTTCGGCTTCCTCGGCTGGGTGCTGGATGCCTTTGAGCGCCACGGGCGCCCGAGCGTGCTCTACACCGTCGACGGCGATCGCCCACCGCCCGAGCGCGTCGATCCCGAGCTGCGGGGCTATCGCTCCTCGCCGCCGGTGCGCTGGGGCAACGCCGCCGCCGATCAGATCCAGCACGATATCTACGGTGAGATCCTCGACTGCGCCTATATCTGGCAGCGCCAGCAGGGCGCGCTCGATCGCCAGCTCTGGACGCGTCTGGTGCCGTTGATCACCGCGGCGCGCGTCGCCTGGGACCGGCCCGACCAGGGTATCTGGGAGGTGCGCACGCCGGGGCGCGTCTTCACCTACTCGGCCGCACTCTGCCAGGTCGCGCTCGAACGCGGCGCCCGGCTGGCGGTGCGCTACGGCTATCACGGCGAGACCGAGCGCTGGCGCGCCACCGCTGATGAGATCGTCGCGGCGATCCTGCGCGACGCCTGGGACCCCAAACTGGCGGCCCTGACCGCCAACCTCGGCGGCGGGCCGCTCGACGCCAGCCTGCTGACGTTACCGCTGCGCCGGCTGATCCCGGCCGAGCACCCCAAGATGGTCAGCACCGTGCGCGCGATCCAGACCGGGCTGGGCGCCGGCGGCGGGCTGATCTACCGCTACCTGCCGCAGGAGCTGCCCGACGGCCTGCACAGCAACGAGGGCGCCTTCCTCATCTGCAGCTTCTGGCTGGTGGACAACCTGGCGATGCAGGGGCGCGTGCGGGAGGCGCACGACCTCTTCGAGACGCTCTGCGACCGGGCCGGCGAGGTGGGGCTGCTGCCGGAGGAGATCGACCCCACCAGCGGCGCCTTCCTCGGCAACTACCCCCAGGCTTTCAGCCACGTCGGCCTGATCTCCAGCGGCGTCAACCTGGCCCGCCTCGCGGCAGAGCCGGAGAAGGCGGCGGTGCCGTAAGAGGATGTGAGGGCATCGGTGCCGACCGGCGTTCACGCTGTAGGGGCGGCCACGGGGGCCGCCCTGTTGCCCTGAAACCTCCGCGGGGGTCTGCCCCTACAGGATTCTGCGTCGCGACTACCGGTTCTCCGAAAAATGAAACCGCTCAGCGTAGGCCATGTTGTATTCCTCGCCGGATTTGGCCGAGCCGCCGCGGATCCACTCCTCGATCTGCTCCATGTGATCGCCGAGCTGGCTGTGGTGGGCGCGCAATGCCTCGATCTTCTGCTCGATGGTCTCCGAGATATCCACGGCGTGGTTATTCACCGGCGCGCCGGAGATGTACAGCTCCTGGATCTTGTGCGGCGCCAGCCCGGCCTCCAGCAGCTCGGGGAAGTCCCACGGGTTCTGCGCGGCGGGGTAGACCGCGGCCATGGCGGCCTGGCCGACCGCCAGGTGATCGGGGTGGTAGCGGCCGATGGCGTAGGCCGGTGTCCAGGTGCGGTCGGGCGAGGGGCAGATGACGCGCGTGGGCCGGTAGGTACGCAGCAGGCGCACGATGTCCTTGCGCAGTTCCAGCGACGGCTGCACCTCGCCGTCGGGGTAGTCGAGGAAGATCACGTCCTTGACGCCCAGCACGGCGGCGGCCTGGCGCTGCTCCGCCTTGCGCGTCTCGGTCATCTTGCGCCGCGCCTCCGGCCCAACCTCGGTCGCCTCGTCCGGGCCGCCGCTGGCGCCGTCGGTCACGATCACCTGGTAGACGTCCCAGCCCTCGCGGGCCCACTTGGCCAGCGTGCCAGCGCTGCCGAATTCAGCATCGTCGGGGTGGGCTACCACCACCATCGCGACCTTGCGCTCCTCCTGCTGGGGCTCTTGCTCCTGAACCAATCTCGGCTCCATTCCTGCGCTGATCTCAGCCAGCCGCCACGGCCGTCGAGCCCGGCCAACCGCCAAGCATACGCGTTGCCCGGGCGCCGGTCGAGTGGCTTGTGCTTCAGCCGGCAATGCCTCATACTTAAGTGTTCAGCACCGGTCCTGAACCGGTGCGCCACGACCAGGCACTTCGAGGGAGACATTCGTGAACACGACCGAGCGGCGCGTCCGGGTACGCATGGCGCCCAGTCCCACCGGCGATCTGCACGTCGGCGGGGCGCGCACGGCGCTCTTCACCTGGCTCTACGCCCGCCACCACGGCGGCGACTTCATCCTGCGCATCGAGGACACCGACCGCAAGCGCTTCGTCGAGCAGAGCCTGACCGGCATCCTGGAGGCCTTCCGCTGGCTGGGGCTCGACTGGGACGAGGGGCCGGAGGTCGGCGGGCCGAAGGGGCCGTACATCCAGAGCGAGCGGCTGGAGCTCTACCAGCGCTACGCCCATCAGCTCGTCGCGAGCGGTCACGCCTACTACTGCTTCTGCACGCCCGAGCGCCTGAGCGCGCTGCGCGACGAGCAGCGTGCCCGCCACGAGCCGCCCGGCTACGATCGGCACTGCCGCAACCTCTCCGAGCAGGAGATCGCCGAGCTGCGGGCGCGGAACGTGCCGACCGCCATCCGCTTCAAGATGCCGGACAGCGGCACGACCTTTGTCGATGACCTCTTGCGCGGGCAGATCGCCTTCGAGAACCGCCTGCTGGAGGACCCGATCATCCTCAAGTCGGACGGCTACCCGACCTACCACCTGGCGGTCGTGGTCGACGACCACCTGATGGAGATCACCACCGTGACGCGCGGCGAGGAGTGGATCCCCTCGGCGCCGATCCACGTGCAGCTCTACCAGGCGTTCGGCTGGCAGCCGCCGGCCTTCGCCCACCTGCCGGTCATCCTGCGGCCGGACGGCAAGGGGAAACTCAGCAAGCGCGATGGCGACGTCGGCGTCTTGCAGTACAAGCACGCCGGCTACCTGCCGGAGGCGCTGGTCAACTATCTGGCGCTCCTGGGCTGGTCGTCCGGCGACCAGGAGATCTTCACGCGCCAGGAGCTGATCGACCAGTTCGCGCTGAGAGATGTCAGCCCCAGCCCGGCGCGCTTCAACTTCGACAAGCTCGCCTGGATGAACCAGTACTACATCAACCACGTGCTGACGCTGGACGACCTGACCGCGCGCTGCGTCCCCTATCTGCAGCAGGCGGGGCTGGTCGGGCCCGAGGCCGCCGAGCCGGGCTCGCCGGAGTACGCCTACGCGCGCTCGGTCGTCGCGCTGGTCAAGGACCGGCTCAAGCTGCTGACCGAGGTGGTGGAGCTGACCGACTTCTTCTTCACTGCCGAGACCGAGCCCTACGACCCGGACCTGCTTATCCCACGCAAGACCGATCCGGAGCTGGTCGTGCGGGCGCTAGAGGCCACGCTGGGCGTGCTGGAGCAGGCCGACTTCGACAACGAGGCGGCGGTCGAGGCGCGGCTGCGGGCGCTGGCCGACGAATTGGGTCTCAAGGTGGGTCAGCTCTTCATGCCGATCCGCGTCGCCGTCACCGGCCGCACCGTCTCACCCGGCCTCTTCGAGACGCTGCGCGTGCTGGGCAAGGAGCGTGCACTGGCGCGCCTGCGCCAGGCGCTGGTCAAGCTGCAGCACCGGCTACAGCACAGCCCGGCGGATTGAGGGGTCGTCGCACCGTCAACCCGCTCCGCACGAAGACGTGCGGCGCCGGCGCTGGAGGGGCAGGTCCCCGTGCCTGCACTCGCGGCCCGGCACCAGACCAATTTGTTTGCCACCCACGTTCCCTATTTCTCCGTTGCCTATGCACGGGGCAACGAGGGCGGCCACGGGGGGCCGCCCCTACGGCAATTCCCGCTCCCCCAGCGCGGCCAGGAGCCGGGCCAGCAGGGCGGTGCGGGAGACGATGCTGCTGAGCAGGATGTACTCGTCGGGGCCGTGGTCGAGGCCGCCGATCGGGCCGAGCCCGTCGAGGCCCGGCGTGCCGCCGCGCATGGCGTAGGCGACGTCGGAGGCGCCACCGGTCGCCGCGCCCTGGAGCGCGAAGCCGAGCGAGGCCGCGCTCGCGCGCGCCAGCTCCTCCAGCGCCACCACGCCCGGAGTACGCTCCATCGCCGGCATGCCGGAGCCGGGCTCGAAGCTCATCGTCATCGTGACGCCGGGCACCCAATCGCGCTCGGTAAGCGCGCGCAGCGCGGCCTCGGCGGCGTCCAGGTCGGCAGCGGTCCAGGCGCGCAGCTCGAAGCGCGCCAGGGCATGGTCGGCGACCACGTTGGGCGCGCTGCCGCCGCGCAGCTCGCCGGTGTTGAGCGTCACGCCGGGGCGCAGATCGTTGAGCACGGCGGCGGCAACCACCAGCCGCGCGATCGCCAGCGTGGCGCTGGCGCCCTTCTCCGGCTCGACCCCGGCATGCGCCGCGCGCCCGGCCGCCTCCACCGTGTACCAGCGCACCGCCTTGCGCGCCGTGACGATGTCGCCGTTCTCCCGTGCCGCCTCCAGCGTCAGCACGGCGTCGTGCGCGCGGCCCTCGCGCTCCAGCAGCGGGATGGAGTGGCGGGCGCCGATCTCCTCGTCGGAGACGACCACGAAGCTGAGCAGCTCCAGCCCCGGCCAGCCGCTGGCCAGCAGCGCCTCGACGGCGTAGATGCCGCAGAGGAGGCCGCCCTTCATGTCACAGGCGCCGGGGCCGTGGATCACGTCGCCCGCGATGGTCAGCGGGCGCGCGGCGGCGGTGCCGGCGGGGAAGACGGTGTCGGCGTGGCCGAGCAGGAGGACTCGTCCCCGGACTCGTCCCCGGACTCGCTCCCGGCCCGTGCCCGGCAGCCGGGCCACCAGATCGTCGCCGTGCGGCTGGTTCGGCACGCGCTCGACAGCGAAGCCGAGCCCGGCCAGCCGCGCCTGGAGCCACGACTGCACCGCGTCGACCCCCGCCTTGTCGAAGCTGCCGGAGTCCTGCCCGACTAGCGCGCGCAACTCCTCCAGGTAGCGGTCGCGGTTGGCTTCGAGGTAGCGGATCAGGGAATCGTTCATACGGCCACCTCTCCGGTCATTGCGAGGTGCGTAGCCGTGGGTCGAGCCGGTCGCGCAGCGCGTCGCCGAGCACGTTGAAGGCCAGGACCGAGGCCGAGATGACGATCGAGGGGATGATCACGCCCCAGGGATGCTGCCCCATGAAGCGGCTGGCCTCTTCGATCGAGCGGCCCCAGGAGGGGATGTTCGGCGGCGGACCAAGCCCCAGGAAGCTCAGCCCTGCCTCCAGGAGGATGGCGGTCCCGACGGAGAGCGAGATCTGGACCAGGATCGGCGCCATGATGTTGGGGAGGACGCCGCGTAGCAGGATGCGGCTGGTGCCGGAGCCGATCGCGCGGGCGGAGAGGATGTAGTCGTTCTCCTTGACGCTCAAGGTCGAGCTGTAGGCGATGCGCGCGAACTGCGGCACGTAGAGCACGCCGATCACGAGAATCACGTTGGTCAACGACGAGCCGAGGAAAGCGACCACAAAGATGGCCAGCAGGATCGGTGGGAAGCTGAGGATGGCATCGACCAACCGCATCAGTACTACGTCGAGCGGAAAGCCGAAGAAGGCCGCGACCATGCCGATCAGCACGCCGAGGACCAGGGCGATACCAACGCTGAGCACGCTGACCGCCATGCTCAGGCGGGCGCCGTAGAGGATACGCGCCAGCACGTCGCGGCCGAACTGGTCCGTGCCGAGGAAGGCGCGCGTGGAGCCTGGAGAGAGGAAGCGCTGGCTGGCCTGCATAGTGTTGGGGTCGGCATGCGTCAGCAGCGGCGCCGTAACGGCGACGAAGAGGAGCACGAGCACGAACCCGCCGCTGATCAACACGCGCGGGTTGCCGTAGAACCACCTGAGCCAACTGCGCGGGCCAACGGAGCGGCCGGTGCTGGGAAGCTGAACGTCAGCCAGTACAGTCTTTTCCATCAGTCGCGCGCTCTATTCGTAGCGAATGCGCGGGTCGAGGACCGCGAACGAGAGATCGGTCAGGAAGTTGATCAGGATGAAGATGGCCGCAACCACCAGCACGATGGCTTGCACCACCGGGTAGTCGCGGGCGTTGATCGAGTTGAGCAGGTAGGCATTGACCCCGGGCCAGTTGAAGATGAATTCGACCAACACGCTGCCGGCGAACATGAAGCCGACGTGCAGCCCAATGATAGTGACCACCGGCAGCAGCGCGTTGCGCAGCACGTGCCCGTAGAGAACCTTGACGTTGGTGACGCCCTTGGCGCGAGCGGTGCGCACGTAGTCAAGCCCCAATTGCTCGAGCACCGACGAGCGGGTCATGCGCATGGTGGTCGCCAGCGGCCCCAGGGAGAGCGTGATGATCGGCAGGATGGCGGCCTTGAGAAACCCGCCGAAATCATCGGCCGGCGAGACGAAGCCGCCGGACGGCAGCACCGGCAGCTTGAGCGCGAAGATGAGCACCAGCAGGATCCCGCTAACGAAGACCGGCGTGGAGAAGCCGAGCAGCGCCGCCGCCGAGATCAGCGGGTCCCACATGGTGCGGCGCAGCCGGGCGGCGGCGATCCCCAACGGGATGCCGATGATGATCGCGATCGCCTCGGCCGGGACGATCAGCATGAAGGTGCGCGGCAGCCGTCGCGCCAGCTCATGCCGCACCGGGGTGTTCGACGTGAACGAGCTGCCGAAGTCGAAGCGCGCCAGCTTCCCCAGCCAATCCAGGTACTGCGCGTAGATCGGTTGGTTGAGCCCCAGCTCCTGCCGGACATGCTGCACCGCGGCGTCGCTCGGATGGGCATCCATGCCTCCCAGGATCGTCATGGCGGGGTCCCCCGGCAGCAGATGCAGGAAGAGAAAGACTGCCGTCGCGATCAGGAACAGCAGCACGACCGTCGAGATGGCGCGACGCACGATGTAGGCAACCACCGCAGCGAGTCCTCGATCCGCGATGCGCGTACCCGGGCGGTGAGCGTCTCACCGCCCCCTGCGCGTGCTACTTCTTGAACCAGACGTTCTGCATAAAGCGCTCGGAGGCCAATCCGACGCCGGGGATGTGGACGTACCCCTGCAAACTGGCGACGCTGACCTCGGCCTGCGGACGCCAGAGGATGAAGATCCAGGGCGCGTCGTCGAAGAGCTGCTCCTCGAACTGCTTGTAGATCGCCTTACGCTTGTTGTTGTCGGTCTCCTGGCGCCCCTGAGCCAGCAGGTCGTCGAGCTTCGGATCGCTGAAGTTGACGCCTTTGGCGTAGCTTGCGCCGCCCGTGCCGAAGAAGGTCGTGTACATGTCAGGGTCGGTCCACGGCTCGCTCAGACCGTCCTGCATCATCTGATACTCGCCGGTCGTGCGCCGCTTGGTCAACGTCGGCACGTCCTGCTGGATGATGTTGATCGACATGCCGAGCTGCTTGAGCTGCTGCGCCACTGCCTGGGCCGTGTCGCTGTGCACCGAGATGTTCGCGACCGCGAAATCGAGCTTGATGTCGGACGGTTTGAAGCCCGCCTGCTGCAGGAGGTCGGTCGCCTTCTTGGTGTCATAGGTCCAGTGCCCGTCGAGCTCGTCGTTGTACCAGAAGGTTCCCTTGGGGATCAGCCCGGCGGTCATCGCCTGCCCCTTGCCCCCAAACGCCACGTCGACGACCGCCTTGCGGTCGATCGCGTAGTTGAGCGCCTGCCGCACCAGCTTGTTATCCAGCGGGGGCTTCTGCGGGTTGAGCCGCACCAGATTGAAGGTATCGTAGCCGATGTAGAGCTTGTCCTGCGGGTTCGCCCCGAAGGCGTCCATGTCCTGCCAGGGCACGTACTCGACGAAGTTCATCTGGCCGCTCTTGAAGGCGTTCATGCGCGCGGTGTCGTCGGCGATGATCGTCTCGACGATCTGATTGAGATAGGGCCGTCCCTTCACCCAGTACGTGGGACTCTTGGCCAGGGTGTACTTCACCTGCGGTTCGAACGACTGCAAGGTGAAGGGGCCGGTGCCATTCTCCTTCTGCTTGAAATCGTTGCCGGCCTGCGCCCAGGCCTTGTTGACGACGTAGCACCACTGGCTGGCCAGCACCGACATCAGTACGGCGTACGGCTGCTTCAACGTGATGGTGACGGTCTTGTCATCGGTGGCGGTGTAGCTGTCGAGGTTGCTCATCTCGCTGAAGAGATTGGCGCCGGTGTTCTTGTCGCGGATGCGATCGAAGGTGAAAACGACGTCCTCCGCCTTCAGCGGGGCACCGTCGTGGAACGTCACCCCCTCCTGAAGGGTGAAGACGTAAGACTTGCCGCTGTCCTGGATCTGCCACGACTTCGCCAGCGATGGCACGATGTTGGCCGACGTGTCATAGCTGACGAGGGTATCGTAGAGGTTGCCTTGCAGCGAGGCCGACGAGGCGCCGTAGGCAATGTGCGGGTCGAGCGCGATCGGGTCGCGCAGCAGCCCGAAGTTCAATGTCCCCCCGGGTTGGCCCGTCGCCTGGGTCGCCACGGCCACCGGAGTGGCCGGCACGGTCTTGGGCGTCGCCAGGCTGGCCGCGGGAGCGGTGGCCGATGTGCCGCCCGAAGCCGTCGCCGTGGACGCGCCCGAGCTGGAGGTCGCCGCGGGCTGCGTCGTCGGTGACTTCGAGCTGCCGCCGCAAGCCGCCAGCAGCGTGCCCAGCGCGGCACCGGCGCTCATCAGCGCGCCGCGTACCAGCACCGTGCGGCGAGAGAACCGCCTGCCCACCTGGCACTGGGGTATTGTCATCAGCGTCTCGCCGTTCGCCTGCTCACTCATGATTCACTTCTCCTGACTCGTCCCACCTCTGACCAAAGTTGCCGCGAAGTGTACCGGGTCAGTCCACGATCTCGGCGCCGCGGGCGCGCAGCTCCTCGTCGGAGTCCATCAGGAAGAGCTCGCCGCGGGCGATGCGCTCGAACCACGACTGCTCCAGCGCGATGCGGGCGTGGACGCGCTCCAGCACCGCCTCGGCCTCATCCTGGCGCACCACTACCACGCCGTCCTCATCCCCGACGACGATGTCGCCGGGGTTGACCACCACCCCGCCGCAGGCGATCGGGGTGTTGATCTGGCCGGCGCCCTCCTTGGTCGGGCCGGTGGGGGTCAGGCCGATAGCGTAGACCGGCAGGCCGACGTCGCGGGTCTGGGCCACGTCGCGCACCAGCCCGTCGGCGACGACTCCCGCGAGGCCGTTCTGCGCCGCCATCGTGCTCATCACCCCGCCCCAGAGCGAGTAGTTCTGGTCGAGTCCACCGCTGATCACGATCACGTCGCCGGGTTGGGCCAGCTCGATCGCCTTGAAGGCCATCAGGTTGTCGCCGGTGCGCGCCTTGACCGTCAGCGCCGGGCCACAGAGGGGTGGCATGGGCGCGTAGATCGGCTTGACGCGGGCATCGAGCGTGTTCTGGCGGCCCTGCACGTCGGAGAGGTTGGCCGCGGCCAGCCCACGGAAGCAATCGACCAGCTCCGGGCTCGGCCGGTGGAACGACTTGACGATCTTGAAGCCCGGTTTGAGGCTCATCCCCCGAACTCCTCTCGCACGAAGGCGACGATGCGCTCGACCCCGCGTGTGACCAGCTCCTCCCCCTTCTTGGCCGTGGCCGCCTCCGGGTTGCCGGTGGTGCCGACCGCCGAGCGCGCCTTCATCCCGTGGTACTGGATGATGTCGGGGTAGCGCGCCGTACCGGTGGGCGTGTGGTCCTTGACCCGCTCGCGCACGACCAGCTCAGGCGCCAGGTAGAGCATGATCGAGGTGCCGATCTCGCCGGCGTGGCCGTTGGCGTGCGCCCCGGTGGTGACGACGTCCTTGCCCAGCGCGGCGACGTAGTCCCACCAGAAGACCTGGGCGCAGGCCACCCCCTGGTTGCGCTGCAGCTCCAGGGCGACCTCGCCGATCGGGCCGATGTTGCCGCGGTGGCTATTGATGAAGAGCACGCGCTTGAAGCCCCAGCGCAGCACGCTCTCGGCGGTGTCGCGCAGGTAGGACTTGAGCGTGCTGGTCGAGATGTTGAGCGTGCCGGGGAAGTCGTCGAGCGAGCGCGAGAAGCCGACCGGCAGCGTCGGCAGGACCGGCGCGCCGAGCTGCTCGCCGACGCGCTTGGCGATCCCCGTTACCACGATGCTATCGGTGCCGACCGGCAGGTGCTCGCCGTAGACCTCGACGGCGCCGCTGGGCAGGATGACGAGGTCGGTCTTGCCCCGCAGCTCGTCGAAATCGACCCAGGGCCTATCCATCATATACACGGCGGTCGTTCCTTCCCCCACGGGCGAGCGCCAGCACCCCTGGCGCAACTGCGCTTCACAGCAGGCTCACCCTAGCACGCGCGCCAGGGGCGATCAAGCGTGGTTGTACAGGCCGCGCGTGCGTGCCGTGCTGCTGGACGGCAAGATGGAAACCGGCCAAACGGTGCCGGCCCGCCACCAAGCCCATCCAGCAGCCACGCGCTCCCGTATG
>DASSHC010000385.1:0-6538 GCA_035693105.1 Thermomicrobiaceae bacterium
GCACCATCGCCTCCCGTAAGGTAAAGTCAGTGCCGGTGGCGGCGCGGCGCCGGTGTGAATGCGGGAGGCAGCTTGGCGGAGCAGATCGAGGCGGTGGAGACCGTGGGCACGGGCGGGCCGTTCGTGCAGCTGGCCGTCCTCTGCGAGCACGCCCAGCAGGACCAGTACGGCTCGCTCAGCGTGCTCAACGTGCTGGAGCAGTTGGTGGCGGGCTCCAGCGACCCCAACGCGCCGGACGTCATGCCGGAGTTTCGCTTCCAGGCCGATCTGGTGGTGGCCTTCGCCTCCGGCACGGTCAGCGGCGAGCGCATGCTCAGCATCGTGCCCGAGCAGCCCTCGGGCGAGCGGCTGGAGCCGGTCTCGCAGTTGGTCGAGTTCCGCGGCGACGACAGCCGCGTGACCTTCGTCTCGAACCTCTCGATCGATATCACCCAGCCCGGCGTCTTCTGGTTCGACGTGCTGCTCGACGGCGTTCTGATCACGCGCGTGCCGCTGCGCGTGCGCTACGAGCGCAACGTGCCGCCGCGCTGGAAAGTCTACACACTGGAGCACTGAGGTGGGCCTGCGACGGGTCTGGGAGCGAATCGGGCGGCAGGAGCGGCCAGCGCCGGCGCGGCGTGGGCCGGCCCCGCGCGTGGCCATCTACGCGCGCGAGGAGCGCGACGCGGAGGGGCGGCTGGTGCTCGGTGTCGAGGCACAGGAGGAAGAGTGCCGCGCGTTCGCCGCGCGCCAGGGCTGGGAGGTGGTGGCCACCTTCGCCGACCGCGCCACCGAGCCGGAGGCCCCGCGCGACGGCTTGAAGGCACTGCGTGGCGCCATCTGGAGCCACCGCTTCGACGCCGTCGTCAGCAGCACCCCCGAACGCCTCTACTACGATATCGAGCGTCTGGTACTGCTGGCGCGCGAGGCTCGCCTGCTCGGTGTCGCGCTGATCTTCGTCGAGACCCCGCGCGGCCTCGACCTCGACAGTGAAGAGTTCTGACAGGCCGCTTCGATGACTGACCAGCTTTTCCAGCGCGTGCGGCGCCTCTTGCGCGAGGCCGGGCTGGGACCGGGTGGTCGCGTCGTCGCCGGCTTCTCCGGCGGCGTTGATTCACTCGTGCTCTTGCACCTACTCCAGCAGTTGCACGCGCGGCAGGCCGGGCCGGAGCCGCTGGCGCTGCACGTCGATCACGGATTGCGGCCGGAGTCGGCGGCGGACGCCGAGCGCGCGTGCGAGCGGGCGCGGGAGGTCGGCGTGCCCTGCCGGGTGACCGTGGTCGATGTCGCGCGCTGGGGCGCGGCGGCGATCGGAGTGGAGGCGGCGGCGCGAGCGGCCCGCTACGCCGCGCTGGCGGACGAGGTGCGCCGGGTGGAAGCCGCGGCGGTCGCCATGGGCCACAACCGCGACGACCAGGCGGAGACGGTGCTGCTGCGCTTGCTGCGCGGCGCCGGGCTCGAAGGCTTAGCCGCGATGCGGACCGTGTCGCGGCGTGCGGTTCCCCGGTCGCCGGGCGGTGAGCCAATTGAACTGGCCATCGTGCGCCCACTGCTGGAGACGCCACGCGCCGAGATCGCCGGCTACGCCGCGGCGCACGGCCTGCGTCCGGTGGAGGATCCCTCGAACGCGGAGGCTGCGTTCCGCCGCAACCGCGTGCGCCACGAGCTGCTGCCGCTGGCTGAGGCGCTGGCGCCGGGCGCGCGCGCGACCATCGCCCGCACGGCGGGCCTGCTGGCCGACGACGCGGCGCTGCTGACCCAGCTCGCCGCCGAGGCGGTGGCGACGGTGTTGCGCCAGGATGGCGCGGCGCTGCTGCTGTCGCGGGAGCCGCTGCTGGCGCTCCCGCTGGCGCTGCAGCGGCGCGTGCTGCTGCGCGCCTGGGCGCGGCAGGACGCCGCGTCCGAGCCGTCGTTCGAGCGGGTTGAGGCGCTCCGGGTCGCGCTGCAGCGCGGCGTGCCGGCGACGATCGAATTGAGTGGCGGGTTGACGGCGCGCGTCGATCACTCGGGCGCGCGGCTGCTGCGCGTTGGGAAGGAGAGCCTGGGTGGGGAGCAAGATTCGTGACATCCCCCTGCATCGGGGGCTGACCAAGGTGTTGATCGACGAGGCGACGCTGGCGCGGCGTGTGGCCGAGCTCGGGCGCGAGATCGGCGAGTTCTACCGCGGCCGGGAGCCGGTCCTGATCGGTGTGCTGACCGGAGCTATCGTCTTCATGGCCGATCTGGCGCGCGTGATGGAGATCCCGCTGACGATGGAGTTCCTGGCCATCTCCAGCTACGGCAACGCCACCAAGAGCAGCGGTGTGGTGCGCATCCTCAAGGACTTGAACCATCCGATCGAGGGCCGGCCGGTGCTGGTGGTCGAAGACATCATCGACAGCGGCCTGACGCTCGACTACCTGCTCGACCTGCTGCAGCGTCGCAACCCGGCCGAGATCCGCGTGGCGACCTTGCTGCTCAAGCAGCGCACGCGCCAGATCGAAGTCAAGCCGGATTGGGTCGGGTTTGAGATCCCCGACGAGTTCGTGGTCGGCTATGGGCTCGACTATGCCGGCCGCTACCGCAACCTCCCCTTCATTGGCATCGGCAGCGCCGACGCGGTGGCGCTCTGAGCCGCGCCGCCCGCGTCGAGTGCGTAGCGGCTGTCTGCTATAATTCCGGCACCCATGACTGGTCCGCATGCCTGTGGCCCACCGTCAGGGTACCGAGAGCGCGATCGACGCCGTCGGAGGGCTCGCATGTCGGACAACAAATGGTTGCGCAACGGCTTCGTCTGGATCGTCCTGATCATCGCCGTCGTTGCGCTCTGGTTCACGTTCATGGGGAGCGGGGGCAATCAGTCGGCGGTCGATTTCGCGACTGTCGCCACCGACGTCCAAAAGGGGAAAGTCGAGCGTCTCGACACCCACGACAACTCCAGCGAGATCACCGTTCACTACTACGGCGGTGAGACCAAGACGACGCGGCTGCCACCGGGCAATGTCAATGTCTGGCAGGCGCTGAGCTACTTCAATATTCCGGCCGACAAGGTTCCGGTCAAGGCCAACCCCGGCAGCTCCTGGGGGAGCTGGATCGGCGCGTTGAGCATCCTGATCCCGGTGCTGTTCCTGGGCGGCATGATCATCTTCATGATGCGCCAGGCTCAGGGCTCGAATAATCAGGCGATGTCGTTCGGCAAGAGCCGGGCGCGCATGTTCACCGGGACGAAACCGACCGTCACCTTCGGCGATGTCGCGGGGGTGGACGAGGCCAAGGAAGAATTAGCCGAGGTCGTCGAGTTCCTGAAATATCCCGATAAGTTTGCCTCGCTCGGGGCGCGCATCCCGCGCGGCGTGCTGCTGGTCGGCCCGCCGGGCACCGGCAAGACGCTCCTCTCGCGGGCGGTGGCCGGCGAGGCGGGCGTGCCTTTCTTCAGCATCAGCGGCTCGGAGTTCGTCGAGATGTTCGTCGGCGTCGGCGCCAGCCGCGTGCGCGACCTCTTCGACCAGGCCAAGCGCAACGCCCCCTGCATCGTCTTCATCGACGAGATCGACGCCGTCGGTCGCCAGCGCGGCGCCGGCCTGGGCGGCAGCCACGACGAGCGCGAGCAGACGCTGAACCAGATTCTGGTCGAGATGGACGGCTTCGACAGCACGACCAACGTGATCGTGATCGCGGCCACCAACCGCCCCGATGTGCTCGACCCGGCGCTGCTGCGGCCTGGCCGCTTCGACCGCCAGGTCGTCCTCGATCGCCCGGACATCGCCGGGCGGCGGGCCATCCTCGACGTCCACGCCCGTGGCAAGCCCTTCGAGAGCGAAGTCGACCTGGAGGTGCTGGCGCGGCAGACGCCCGGCTTCTCCGGCGCCGACCTGGAGAACCTGGTCAATGAGGCCGCCATCCTGGCGGCGCGGCGCAACAAGAAGACGGTCGGCCTGCACGAGCTGACCGAGGCGATCGACCGCGTCATCGCTGGCCCCGAGCGCAAGAGCCGGGTGATCAGCGAGCGCGAGCGGCTGATGACCGCCTACCACGAGGCCGGGCACGCGCTAGTGGCGCGCATGCTGCCCAACGCCGACCCGGTCCACAAGGTCTCGATCGTGGCGCGCGGCATGATGGGCGGCTACACCCGCGTCCTGCCGGATGAAGACCGCTTCTTCTGGACCAAGAAGCAGTTCGAGGATCAGTTGGCGGTTTTCATGGGCGGGCACGTGGCCGAGGAGTTGATCTTCCAGGAGATCTCGACCGGCGCGGCCAACGACATCGAGCGCATGACGAATCTGGCGCGCCAGATGGTGACGCAGTACGGCATGAGCAAGCGGCTCGGCCCGCTGGCCTTCGGGCGCAAGGAGGAGCTGGTCTTCCTCGGGCGCGAGATCAGCGAGCAGCGCAACTACAGCGAAGAGATCGCCTTCGAGATCGACAAGGAGATCCGCGAGCTGATCGACGACGCCTACGGGCGCGCCAAGCAGATCCTGACCGACAACATGGACAAGCTGGAAGCGATCGCGATGCTGCTGATGGACCGCGAGACGATCGAGGGCGCCGAGCTGGAGGCGCTCTTCGATGAGCCACGCCCGCGGCCGCAGCTCTACGGTCCGGCGTCGCAGCGTCCGGCCGCGGCCGGCGAGGCGCAGCCAGGCAAAGAGTACGATCAGCGCCCCAGCCCGTCCCCGCGCATGCGTCCACAACCCGCCTCGTAGCGCGGCGAACGCCTGACACAGCGACGGCCCCGGCAAGCGCCGGGGCCGTTTGTCATCCTCCGAGGAGGGCGGGACCGTCCCACGCGGCGGTCCTCCGCCATCAATGCCAGGCGTATCCCCTGGAGGGGCAGACCCCTGTGTCTGCCCTCGTGGGGGGCCAGCCGCCTCCTCGTCTGCCACAGCATTTTTCCCCCAATTCCCCGTCGCCAATGCGTATGACAACGAGGGCGGCCACGGGGGGGCCGCCCCTACGAGACGTCGGTGGTCACACGGCGTCAGCGCCCGTTAGTTGCCGTCGGCCGGAAGGATCTCCAACTCGTCGGGCAGCTGGATCGGACACTCGTAGCCGAGCGCTTCTTGATAGTCGCGCCAGGCGGCGTCGAGCACCGAGGTATAGGGGTACTGGCGCAGGATGCGCTGGGCGTCGCGCGCGGTCAGCCGGACCAGTCGCGCGCCGCAGGTCGAGCGCAGGAAGTGCCGGCCCTGTTCATCGCGGAAGAGGAGACTCTGGGGCCGGTCCGCGCGCCGGCCGATAAGACGGTACTTGCCACCACGCATGATCGGTTCCCCTTTCACTGAGGGGCGGGCCATGACCCGCATGCACGTGGATGGACGATGCGGCGGGGCCGATACGGCGCCCGGAAGATTCGCGTGTGGATTACGAGTACGACCGGGACCGAGGAACGAACCCGCGTGGTGGAGGCAGGGGGATTCGAACCCCCGACCTCTACAGTGCGATTGTAGCGCTCTCCCAGCTGAGCTATGCCCCCACGGGTTTACTACCCGGCACGAGGAGATGGCCTACCGGCCGGGCAGACGAGAAGAAGTATACCGATCGTGGCCGCGTGGTGTCAACCGCGTTGAGACGACCCAGTTCACCGATCGCTCGGATGCCGAGCTGCCGGGTGGCCAGTCTCCTTGCTACGAGACTGGGAGCACGAGGCTAGACCGAGGCCGGCAGATCCACGTCGCGCGGCGCGCGGCGGAGGAAGAGGAACGCGAGCGCGACCAGCGCCGCGGCCAGCGCCAGAATCGCCACCACCTGGGCCTCCTGCAGGCCCCAGAACCAGATCCGCTCCTGGCGCATGAAGCTGATCAGGAAGCGCGAAGCGCCGTAGAGCGCGGTGAAGATGGCGAAGAGCGCGCCATCCGGCAGCCCGCGCCGGCGCAGGCGCCAGACGACCGCGAAGATCGCCACGTTGATCACCAGGTCGTAGAGTGGGTAGGGGTAGGTCGGCACGCCAATCAGGTCGGGCGGCAGCAGGGCCTTCGGGTTGGTATAGATGAAGGCGAAGTGCGAGGCCGTCGGCGCGCCCCAGGCGTCGCCGTTGATGATGCAGCCGATACGGCCGAAGGCCTGCGCCATGATGAGCCCGGGCGCGATGGCGTCGATCACCGGTAGCGTGGGCATGTGGTAGTAGCGACAGAGCGCGAGCACGGTGACGAAGCCGCCGAAGACCGAGCCGTAGATCGCCAGCCCGCCCTGATTGAGCGCGAAGATCTCCAGCGGGTGGTGCAGGTGATAGCCGAGATGGTCGATGACATAGAAGACGCGCGCGCCGATGATCCCGCCGGCCACGGTCCAGTAGACCATGGCATCCCAGTGCGCGAACGACAGCCCCTTGCGCCGGAACTCCCATTTGACGATCTGCACGGCGATGACGATGGCGACGAGGATCGCCAGCGCGTGCCAGGCGATGACGAACGGCCCGAACGAGAGGATGTTCGGGTCCATGCCAATGGTGATGTGCAAAGCGTTCTCTCCTCCGGTCGGCACTATCTCGGTCAATTGTGCCACGCGGGGAACGCGGGGAGGGCGTGGCGCACGACGGCGTTTCGACGTGAGAGAGGACGGATCCCGCGACCGCGCTCGGGAT
>DASSHC010000386.1:0-2508 GCA_035693105.1 Thermomicrobiaceae bacterium
CGAACTCGCGCGCCAGCTCGGCGGCCCGCGCGGGCTCGACGTCGGCGATGGCCACCACTTCGGCGCGTGGGTCGCGCTGCCAGCCCGGAATGTGCGCCGAGCGTGCCCAGTTGCCCGCCCCCAACACGCCAACCCGCAGTCTGCTCTCGCGCATCGCCGCTCTCCCTCTGCTGTTCGCCGTTCACCGCTACATGGGTATAGAGCCTCCGGACCGTTCCGGCAACTGCCAATCGGGCACCCGGCACGAGGCGTGCGAGTCGGCCCACGAGTGACCGGGGCGCTGGCGCCCGGCGGAGCATGGAATCAGAGGAGGGGCGATGACCGTTCACGGGCCGAGCCGGCGCACCGGCTACGACTATGGCATGACCGGCTCGTACTCGTACGGCAAGCACGGCAACTACGACTACGGCGCCTTCTTACCCCACTACGATCAGCCGATCCACCAGGTTCCGACCTGGCAGTTCGGCCGGCCCTACACCCCCTCCACCGCCACCGCGCAGGGACCGCAGAGCGGGAAAGGCCCCCGGCGCGCCGACGCACGCATCCAGGAGGATGTGAGCGAGCAGCTCCACAACCACGCCTGGCTGGACGCGCGCGACATCGAGGTGCGGGTCAACCAGGGCGAGGTGACGCTGACCGGCTCGGTCGCCACCCGTCAGGACAAGCGCCTGGCGGAGAAGCTGGCCGACAGCGTCCCCGGCGTGATCGACGTCCACAACCGCCTGGCGATCCAGACGGGGCAGGAGAGTCGAGGTTAGCGACCCGGTGACCGCGTGTCCGGGTTGATCAACTCCCAGGAGCCTCGCGCTGGACTCCAACGCGCAGCAGCTATTGCCGATCCATCCAGGATAGGATCGAGGAAGTTCGCAGCCGCGGCGTAGCCCGATGACAGGCTGGGGTCAAGTCTGGTGGCGGTGGCGAGCCGTCGATATGCAATGTTCCTTTCCGGAGGTGGCGGTGGAAGCGTCCGTGGCAGCGTGTGCGTAGCCCGGGCCTCGAAGGTGCTGCGGAGCGCGCTGCGGAGAACCGGCGCCGCGATGGGCATCTGTGATTGGATCAGTACGAGATCGATCAGATCCTTGACGCGGGTGCTCGGGTGCTGTCCGGCGTAGCTACGAGTGTACGCGTGGACCTTTTCCGCGACATGCTGCTCGATGGGCAGCGCGGGGACTTCTACAGGATCGATTTCAGCGAACCTCAGGAGTTCCGGCCCGCGCAGAATCTCCGCAGATTCCGGAAAAGGGTCACCGAAGCCAACGTCGACAATCACGTCCTCGAAGAGCCTGCCTGCAAGTTCGGCGGTGACGTGATAGCGCGGCGTGGCAGCTTCCAGGTCGGGGTTGAGGCCGCCCGATTTCTCGATCGCGAAGATGAAATAGTCTCCGAGATCGACCTCTTGCGCGGCGAGGAAATCGGCGGTCGCTGCGGCTTCGTTGTCGGGGCGCGCGAGATCGAGATCTTTGGTGGCCCGAGATCTGACCCCGAGCCGGAAGTCGAGCGCGAGCGCGCCCTTGAGCAGCCAGCGATCCGGAGCGGCGATCAGCAAGCGAGCCAGCAGGCGGTCGAAGACCACCAGCTTCCGCAGCCGAACAAGTGAGACACCTTTTGCTTGCGCCTGATTCAAGAGGCGTCGCTCAAGCGAACTGCGGAACGCGGTCGCCGTGGCATACCTCATGGCGGAATCTTCTGGAGGGCGTCGCGCACGAGCGTCGTCACGCGTCGAGTGCGTCCGCCGGCAGCAGCGTCGAGCTGCTGCCGCGTGGTGAGGCCGCGCTCGATCGCCTGCTCGATTGCTAGTTCGATCTGCTCAGGCGCAACACCGGCCTCCGCGGTGTCCAGAATCGTACGTGTCGCGCTCGTCGCGCGGATGCCGCTCCGAGTAATGACATCCCGGGAACCGAGCGGCTTGGTCGTGGTGTGGATGGTGACACCGGGGAGGGATGGGAGGTGGCGCTTCGAACGCGGCACCGTGAGATGGATTGTGTCAGGGATGACATCGCTCAGGTCGAGGAGATCGAGCGCACTCGCGTGGGAGACGGCGGCGACGTCTCTCCCGGCCGCGAGCCAGGCAGCCATCACCTCTTCGCGCGGTGAGGACGGATAGTCACGCAGACGGTAGAGGCCGCGACGGATTCGGATGAATCGACCGCTGCGCGCATGGTGGCTCAGGAGATTCCAGGTGAAGCCGCAGTCCTGCGCCTGCGCGGCCGTAAAGTACCCGAGCTGGTCCGCAGCGGTCTCGAAGAGTAGTCTATGGTTCGGGTGCCGCCCACGCATGTCGCCCATACCCTCAATTTTACTGTAGGAACGGGTGACACGCCAGCATGACGTTCAGTCCTCGTAGCGCAGCGTCAGCGTCTGGTGCGGCTGGCCGATCTCAGCGGCGGAGAAGATCGCCTGGGCCAGCGGCAGGTAGGCGTAGGGGTCGCTGACCAGCGGGCTGAGGTGGGTCAGCCAGAGCCGCCGGGCGTTGGCCTCGCGCGCGATGCGGGCGGCGTCCTCGAAGGT
>DASSHC010000387.1:0-12675 GCA_035693105.1 Thermomicrobiaceae bacterium
CGCCAGCACCGGCACCACCAGGCCCCCCGTGAAGACCCGGCTCCAACGTATATCCCTGAGCAACGCGATCATGTTCGACTCCTGCAACAGCCCGCGATCGACTACAGCCCGATCCTACCGCCGGGGTGTAGCGGCGGTATCGCGAGACTGTGGCGGATCTGTGACAGGAGAATCGGGCTTTCGTTGGTGCCGCGCCCGCCTGTTCGTCGGGGCGACCCACCGGGTCGCCCCGACGAATCGATGGGTGGGCTTATTGCCGGGCGATGGCCGCCTGGCCGCCGCGCAGGACGAACTTCTGGATCTTGCCGGTCGCCGTCTTCGGCAGCTCGTCGACGAAGCGGAAGCTCTGGGGCACCTTGAAGTGGGCCATGTTGTCGCGCGCGAACTGGCGCAGGTCCTCCTCCGTCGCGGTCGCGCCGGGCTGGCGGATGACGAAGGCATGCGGGGCCTCGCCCCAGCGCTCGTGCGGCATCCCGACGACCGCGACCTCCTGCACCGCCGGGTGGCGCAGCAGCACGCCCTCCACCTCGACCGAGGAGATGTTCTCGCCGCCGCTGATGATCACGTCCTTGATGCGGTCGCGCACCTCGACGTAGCCGTCGGGGTGGACCACCGCGGCGTCGCCGGTGTGGAAAAAGCCGCCGCGGAAGGCGGCCTCGGTCGCCTCGGGGTCGCGGTAGTAGCCCTGCATCACCACGTTGCCGCGCACCACGATCTCGCCGATCTGCTGGCTGTCGTGGGCCACCTCCTGGCCGGCGTCGTCGACGACCAGCAACTCGCCGGAGGTGATCAGCTCCACCCCCTGGCGCGCCTTGATCGTGGCGCGCTCAGCCGGCGCGAGGCCGGCGTGCTCGGCGCGCGGCTCGCAGATGGTGATGAAGGGCGAGACCTCGGTTAATCCGTAGACGTGGGTGATCTCCCAGCCCAGCTCGCCCTCGACGCGCTCGATGGTGGCGGCCGCCGGCGGGGCGCCCGCGGTCAGCACGCGCACACCGGGCCGGGCCTGGCGCCGGAGCTCCTCGGGGCTGTTGGAGAGGCCGATCAGGACCGTCGGCGCGGCGCAGAGCATGGTGATCTGCTCATTGTTGATCGTCTGGTAGACGGCGGCCGGCTCGACCCGGCGCAGGCAGACGTGGGTGCCGCCGACGGCGGTGACGATCCAGGTGAAGGTCCAGCCGTTGGCGTGGAACATCGGCAGCGTCCAGAGGTAGCGGTCGGATGGGGTCATGTGGACGTGGATCAGCGTGCCGACCACGTTCATGTAGGCGTTGCGGTGGGTGATCATGACGCCCTTGGGGTTGGCCGTGGTGCCGCTGGTGTAGTTGATCGTCAGCAGGTCGTCCTCGTCGATCGCCGGCCGGGGGAACTCGCCGGTCGACGCCGCCAGCAGGGCCTCGTAGTCGAGCCAGCCGGGCCGGTCGCCCTCCAGCGAGACGAAGTGCTCCACCGCCGGCAGCTCGGCGCGGATCCCATCCACCGCGTCGAGATAGTCGGGATCGACGCAGACCACGCGCGCTTGGCTGTGGTTGATGATGTAGCTGAAGTCGCGTGGGCTGAGGCGGTAGTTGATCGGCACCAGCACGGCGCCGAGCCGCGGCACGGCGTAATACGCCTCCAGGTGCTGGTGCGTGTTCGGCGCGATGTAGGCGACCCGGTCGCCGGGGCGCACGCCCAGCTTGTGGAGGGCCGATGACCAGCGGTCGCAGCGATCGAAGAATTGTGCGTAGGTCAGGCGGAGATCGCCATCGACCACCGCCTCGCGCTCGGGGTAGAGCGCGCGCGAGCGGCGCATGAACTCGAGTGGGGTCAGGGGCGTTTCCATGCCGTTCTCCCATCGCATGAGCCGGTGCCCATCCCGGAACGCGGCACCCGCCCGCCATCGTTCTCCGCGGCACGACGCACGACGCACGACGCAGGATGGCGCCATCGTGATCCCGCCCGCGGGTACTGTCAAGTCGCCGGCGCTTTTGGCGGGGTGCGCGACGGACACTGGCGCCCCTGCCGGGGTGGGAGTGGCTGACGCTCAGGCTTGGGTGCGGCGTGCGGCTTGGATCCCTCGACTGCGCTCGGGATGACAGGGTTAGATTTGGGGCCTGGCGGACGAGGCAAGTCGTTGTCGTCAGTCCCTAACTCTGCCTGTCATCCCGAGCGGAGTCGAGGGATCCGTGCTTCCAGACCGCCGAGGCTCCGGGTATGATCCGCCGCGACGACGATCAACACGGGGAAGGGGGCAGTCATGCGCTTTGGGGTCTCGTTGCCGACCTATCCGGCCGGGGCGACGATCGAGGGCTTCACGGCGGTGGCGCGGGCGGCGGAGTCGCTCGGCTTCGTCTCGGCCTGGGCCACCGACCACGTGATCCTGCCGGCCGACCACAGCGGTCCCTACGGCTCGATCTTCGAGCCGCTGGAGACGCTCGCCTACCTGGCGGCGCTGACCTCCCAGGTGCGGCTCGGTATCTCGGTGATCGTGGTGCCGCAGCGCAATGGGGTGCTGCTGGCCAAGGAACTGGCCACGCTCGATCAGCTCGCGCGCGGGCGGTTGATCGCCGGGGTCGGCGTCGGCTGGAGCGAGGCCGAGTTCAGCATGCTCGGCGCCGGTGGGATCTTTCATGAGCGCGGCAAGCTGCTCGACGAGACGCTGCGGCTCTGGCAGCACCTCTGGACCGAGCCGGAAACACCCTTCCGCGGCCGCTACTACGACCTGCCGCCGGTGGCCTTCGGTCCGCTGCCGTTGCAGCCGGGCGGCCCGCCGATCTGGGTCGGCGGCTCGGCGGAGGGCGCGCTGCGCCGCACGGTGCGCTACGGTCAGGCCTGGCATCCGGTGGGCGCCTCGGTCGAGCAGGTCGCGGCCGGCGCCGCCCGGCTGCGCGAGCTGGCCGCCTCAGCCGGCAAGCCAGCCCCGGCGATCGCGCCCCGGCTGCCGATGTTCATCGGGCAACGCTCAAGCGCGGCGCCGATGAGCGCCAACCCGCAGCGCGTGCTGGAGGGAGAGCCGGAGGAGCTGATCGCCGCGCTGCGCGCCTACCAGGAGGCCGGCGCCGCCGAGATTGTCTGTCACTTCGGCACGCCGCCCGGCGCCTCGGTGGTGGGGCAGATGGAGCGCTTCCAGCGCGCGGTGATGCCGGCGTTCGCGGGCTAGTCGCCGTGCCGAAGGTCACCGGCAGGCATCACGGCTCGGAGGCCGGTGCCATCGAGGTCGGCGTCGCCTCCAGATCGATGGCGTGGAACTGGAGCATGGCGTGCTCGAAGGGCTGCTTACTCACCGGGGCGACCCCGGTGAAGGGCTGGTTGAGGCTGAAGACCAGGAAGAGAATGCCGCCGATCAGGCCGGACAGCAGGGCCGTCATGATCAGGTGGGCCCGCAGGCTGTTGAGCTGAAAGAAGTAGGTAAAGGCCACCGTGACGAGGCCCCCGCCGAACAGCACCGGCCAGAAGAGGGGCGGCATCGAATCCTCTTCGGAGAGGTGGCGCAGGTGGCGCCGTAGCTCCAGGTCGTGCAGGCGATCCTCGGCGCTGACCAGAATCTCGCGCTGCAGCTCGTCGCTGGGCTGGTACTGCCGGTAGATATCCCAGATCGGGTTCAGCAGATCGGGCGTCGTGTGCGGCAGGAGTTCACCGTGGGTGGCCCACTCCCGGCTAGTCACCTGGTCCGCATAGGTGCGCAGCGCGGCCTGGGCCCGCTGTCGCTGCGGCTCCGGCAAGATCTGCGTATCGCGGTAGGCCTGAACGAGCACGGCAGCCTCGGTGCTGACCGCGGAGCCCACCATCGAATACTGCTCCCAGACGACGATCACGACGAACGCCAGGATCACGGCGTAGATCACGCCGACCACGGCGTAGATGAACCCGGCGACGTCGTTCCACTCGATGATGCCGCGCAGCTTCAAGACGCGGCGCACGAAGAGCAGGCCTGCCGCGCCGATGATCATCGAGCCCGCCACGACGAGAATGAGCCAGAAGAACAAGATGACGGTCTGCATGCTCGCGCTCTCCGATCACCACGCGGGACGCCCTGGCTTGAGCGCACGCACGAGTAGAGGTAGACTGCGATTATCACTGAATTGTGTGCGAAGGGCAATAGCCGTGGTAACGAAGCTGCCGAGATTTGCTGTTTTCGTATCGTCATTCGATCGGATGGCTGGCGCCGAACACAGCCTGGGGGAGACCTCGTCGTGGCGCTGCGTGTATGAGAGATGGCAGCTCTCGCGCAAATGCGGCCCGCGGCGTCGACCGCGGCGCGATCGAGCAGCGTCGAGCGCGTCTGTCCGGCGTCAGGGAGCGCTTGCCGGCGGCGGCGGCGTGCCGGGCAGGTCGATGGCGTGCATCTGGAGCATGGCGTGCTCGAAGGGGCGCTTGCTGACCGGGGCGAGCCCGGTG
This sequence comes from Thermomicrobiaceae bacterium, assembly GCA_035693105.1. Taxonomy (GTDB): domain Bacteria; phylum Chloroflexota; class Chloroflexia; order Thermomicrobiales; family Thermomicrobiaceae; genus DASSHC01. Next base: position 4,378 of record DASSHC010000387.1, read on the forward strand.
AAGGGCTGGTTCAGGCTGAAGACCAGGAAGAGCACCCCGCCGACCAGCCCCGCCAGCAGCGCGACCATGACCAGGTGCGCCCGCAGACTCTCCAGCTGGAAGAAGTAGCTGAAGGCGACGGTGACGATGCCGCCACCGATCAGCACCGGCCAGAAGAGGAGCGGCAGCGAGTCCTCACCCGAGAGGTGGCGCAGGTGGCGCTGCAACTCCAGGTTGTGCAGGCGATCCTCGGCGCTGACCAGGAGTTGCTGCTGCAAGGCGTCGCTGGGGTGCTGCTGCCGGTAGATGGCCCAGATCGGGTTGAGCAAATCCGGGGTGGTGTGCGGCAGCAGTTCACCGTGGGTGGCCCACTCCTCGGTGGTCACCTCCTCGCCGTAGTTGCGCAGCGCGGTCTGCGCCTGTTGCTGCTGCGGCTGGGGCAGGATGGCGGTGTCGCGATAGGAGACGACCAGCGCGGCGGCCTCGGTGCTGACCGCGGTGCTGACGGCCGAGTATTTCTGCCAGACGACGACGACCACGAAGGCCAGGATGACACCGTAGATGACGCCGACCACGGCGTAGATGAATCCGGCGACGTCGTTCCATTCGATGATGCCGCGCAGCTTCGCCACCCGGCGCACGAAGAGGAGTCCCGCCGCGCCGAGCGCCATCGAGACCGAGACGGTCAGGAAGAACCAGAAGAAGAGGATCGCGGTCTGCACGCTCACGCTCTCCGATCAGGTCAGCGGGCGCGGTCTCAGGTGATCCGCGCGCCCACTCGCGGTCTGCGTGAGTGTCAGCGACCGGCGCGCGTAAAGCAATGGTCGTGGCAGCCAGAGGGGTGAGAATGCACGCGCGCTTAGGCTGGGATCGCGGCCGTGCGCGTCCAGGCGCCGATGAAGGCTGGGGTCACCAGTGTGGCGTCGAGCGCCACCGCCTCCGCGCGCAGGCGCTCGGCCAGGGTTTCGATGCCGACCTCCGCGGCGGTGGCGATCCCGGCGCGCTCGATTATCGGCAGCAGGGTGCGGGTGATGCGGCGCGCCGGTCGACACCTCGTGGATGTGGGCGAGCCAGGCGGCGGTCGGCTCAAGGCGCCAGTCGTGCGCGAAGACGCCGTAGGGCCGCCCCGCCACCACGAAATCGGCCTCGGGCGAGCGCCGCATCTGAATACTGGTAAAGTGCGGTTCGAGGAACTCCGGCTCGGCGATGGCGATGCAGTTCCAGGCCAGCCGGGGCTGGGTGATCCACTGGATGCAGCAGTTGATGGCGGTCAGGTTGAGCGCCGGTGACACGCCCTGATGAGCCTGCTGGTGCATCCAGAAGCGCAGGTAGAGCAGCTCCTCGCCGGCCCTGAGCGGTCCATGGCGCCGCGCTGGGGACGTCGCGCGCCAGCCGCTCCAGCAGGATGCGCACGACGTCGGGCTCGCTTACCGGGCCGAACGCGCCCACGCTCTCGCCGCGGCTCAGTACGTCGGCGACGAGCGCCAGCGCCAGCGGGTGGCCGTGGGTGAAGGCCAGCAGACCGGCGTGATGCGCTTCCGGGATGCCGCGCGCGGCCAGGTAGGTGCGGCTCTCCTCGGGCCGCAGGTTGCCCAGCGGCAGGAGATGGACCAGACCGGCCCAATCGAGATCCGTGCGCCAGGCGGGCCGCGGAGGCGTGCGCCCGGCCAGCACCACCAGGCTCTCGACCGGCAGTTGCGGCAGGAAGCGCTCGCGCAGCCAGTCGTCCAGCGGTGTGAGCGTTTCGTAGGTGTCGATGAGCAGCAGGCCCCGCGGCGGCGAGCGCGCCAGGGGCGAGGAAGGCTCGTCCGCCGGACCGATGGCCTGCCCGAGCGCGCGCAGGAACCCCGGCGGCGAGGGATCGACGTCGCGCCCGTCGACGCGCACGACCGGCCTGCCGGCTTCCGCGGCGAGGCGCGCATACTCGCGCAGCAGTGCCGTCTTGCCGACGCCGCCTGGCCCCCGGATGCAGAGCACGGCGAAGGACGGCTCGACGCCGAGGAGCGCCGAGCGGACGAGCTCAAGCTCGGCCAGCCGCCCCACGAAGCGCCCGCGCCGTGCCGCCGCTAGCCGATCGGCCAGACGCCCAGGATGCTCGGTACCGGATGATGGTGTGGACATGGCACCCCCGCGGCTGCGGCGACGCCGGCTACGGGGTGGCGGCCGGCGTGCCGGCGCCGGGAGAGGCGGTCGGCGTGCCCGGCTGGATGATCAACCCCGGCTGCGAGGCGATCGGCGTGATCCGCTGCGGCAGTACGCTGTTGGCCGGCGGCCGGGTCGTGCTGCAGGCGTCGACGAGCAGGCCGACGGTCGATGCGCCGACTCCGAGCGCGAGCCAACGTCGCAGCAGCGCGCGCCGGGTCATGCCGCGTCGTTCACCGTCTCGATGCATTCCTATCCTCCTCGATTGACTTCGGGCAGCCGGAGCGCGTCGTCGGCGCGCCGGTGCCAATTCGCCGCGCAGCAGACACCGGGTCCTTCCGCCGTACCCGTGCCGACAGGGTAGCCCAGGCAGGGCGGAGACCGCCGCGGGAAGGATAAGCGAAGCGGGCGCGATTCGGAAGCCGTCCGGCCGGCAGGATTCGGGGGTAGGGGCGGTGGCGAACGACAACGTTGGCTGCCGCTCCGCGTTGGATCCCTCGACTGCGCTCGGAATGACAGGGAAAGGGATGTGCCTTACCGAACGACGCACAGCGTTGTCGTCCGCGTCATTCCCTACCCTGTCATCCTCTGAGCGCAGTCGAAGGATCCGCCCTCACACGGCACCCAACGTCCTCGCTGGGTATTCCCTTCGCCCGCGTCTCCCCTCAGGCGCTGTAGACCGATACGACCTCGCTCGGGGCGGCGGCGGGCGGGGTGTTGAGGTCGAGCCCGCTCGTCTCCTTCACCTGCTGCTTGAACCAGACATCGAACTCATCCCGCGACTGGGCGAAGGTCTGAAAGGCCTGGGAGATGTCCTGGCTCTTGAAATACACCACGTAGGCGTCGCCCGAGGGGAGCTGCTGCAGGGCCCAGACCTCTTCGGGGATGTTGAGCTTCCGCTCGGAGGCGGCGTACTGCGCTTTGCGCTGGTGCTCCAGCTCATGCAGGAACCGGCGGGCCTGCTCGCTCTTGCCGGGCAGGATCGGGAGCGCGAAGAGGATGTAGTCCATGATCCTGATTCCTTTCGCTGCGTACCAGGACAACACTTCCGCCGCTCGGTTGCCACGGCCCGCTCAGCCGGCGGGCTGCTGGAAGGCGCGCACCTCGGCCAGCGCCGCGCGCAATGCGTGCTCCACGCGGTTGCGCTCCCGCGTCAGGCGGGTGCGCAGGAAACGGTAGTCATCGCTCGTCTTGTCGAGCGTGCCGATCTCGTCCACCCCGGCCAGCCCGGGCAGCGGGCGCGTGCCGAGCGCCAGGTCCTGCTCGAAGGGGCCGTGCCAGGTGTAGTTGACCGGGATCAGGATGCGGCCGAGCCGCATCAGCAGCGTGTTGGCGCGGGCGGCGCCGGCCGCGTCGAGATCGAGCGCGCGCAGGCGTTGCGCCAGCTCGCCCGCCAACTCGCGCGCCGCCGTCAGGCTGAAGGCGCCGCCGGCGCGCGCCTGGTAGCGGTCGAGCGCGTCGGCGATCTCGTCGGCGGCAGCGGCGTAGTCGAAGGGGAGCCGCTCGCGGGTGCAAAGCTGATAGACCGTCTCGGCGTAGACGCGGCAGTCGCGCACCAGGAAGTCGACGTTGATCTTGTCGAGTAGGTCCTCGGTGGTGTGCCACCACCAGCCGAGCCCGGCGCCCTTGGCCCCGCCGCCCAGGAGCGAGGAGAGCGCCTTGAAGGTCTCCGATTCGTCGTTCTCGGCCGATTGCTCCGAGAGCGCGGCCAGGCAGGAGGGGATGCCGTGGCCCCAGAAGGACTGATCGCTGGAGCGGCTCATCCGCTTGTAGTCGAGCTGGATGCCGAGCTGATCGCCGAGAACTTCGCGCGCGAAGCCGAGCGTCTCGGCCATGGTCGGCGCCTCGGAGAGGATGATGGCGTCGATCGCGCCGACCGAGTCGATATTGACGTGGCAGACGCAGCGCTCGTGCAGGTCGTGCCAGAAGGCGTCGGCGTACCAGGACGAACTGGCGTAGCGCCCGTGCGAGTGGCCGGACCAGAAGCAGAAGCGCACTCCGCGGCGCAGCTCGTCGCGGTGCTGGGCCAGGATGCGGGCGACCTCCAGTTGCGTCGAGTTGGCCGTGCCGTTGTCCATGGCGCCGTAGTGCCAGGAGTCGACGTGGCCGCTGAACATCACGAAGGTATCTTCGCGCTGGCCGGGCAGCTCGGCGGTCAGCGTGGGGATCAAGGTCCAGGCGCGGTAGGGCTGCGTGGTCAGCCGCGCCGTCACCGCACCGGCCGCCAGCGCCGCCTTGAGCCGCTCGCCATCCGGCCGGCGCACGGCCACGGCGGGCACGGTCGGCAGCAGGTCGGCGGTCTCGGGAATGGCGGTGCCCCAGACCGGCGAGATGCACATCTCGTGGATGTGCTCGTCGTTGATGTGGATGGCGCCGGCGGCGCCGTGGCGTTGGGCCTCCAGCGCCTTGTCCGGCATCGCCAGGCCGTCGCTGATGACGATCTTGCCGTCCACGTCCTTGCCGATGTAGTCGACGGCGTGCCCCGCGCCGATGTAGACCAGCTCGCCGGTCACGCCCTCGTCACCGGTGGCCGGGCTAAGCGAGTAGCCGTTGCAGGCCACGTCGACCGGCTCGCCGCCCGCGAGCGTGACCTGGAGGCGGGCGTGCTCGGGGTAGCCGATCAGCGCCTCGCACTGGTAGCGGTGGACGGTGTAGCCGAACTGCTCGAGCTGCCCCTGGATGTAGTCGAAGGCTTTGGCCTCGGCCGGGGAGCCGGAGAGCCGGATGTACTGGGCGATGTTGCGCTCGTGGCGCATCAGCTCCTCGCCCGAGACCTCATCGACAACCGCGCTGACCGCTTTCGCCATCGGTTTCCCTTTCGCTGTTGCTCGGGCCCTCACCCCCACGGGGAGCCCTCATCCCCAGCCCTTCTCCCGTGCGCGGGAGAAGGGGGACGGAGAAAGGGGTTACGCCTGGGCCTGGGGGTGGGTGTAGGCCGTCTTACCGTTGATCACGACGCGCTCGACCTGGCTCATCAGGTCGAATGGGTGGCCGGAGAGCACGATCACGTCGGCGTCCTTGCCCGGCGCCAGGCTGCCGACCCGGTCGTCTACGCCGGCCACGCGCGCCGCGTTGAGCGTGATCGCCTGGAGCGCGTCCTGCTCGTCCATGCCGGCGCGCACCGCCAGCCCGGCGAAGATCGGCAGGAGGGCGGTGCTGCCGGTGGTATCCATGTGGATGGCGACGGTGACGCCGGCCCGCGCCAGAATGCCCGGCGCGGCGAAGCTCATCGCCTCCATCTCCTTCTTCTGTCGCCCCAGGTGGAAGGGGCCGATGCTGACCTTGACCCCCTCGCGCGCCAGGTAGTCGGCGATCAGGTGCGCCTCGAAGGCGTGCTCGATCACCAGATCCAGGCCGAACTCCCGCGCCAGGTGGACGGCGTTGGTGATGTCCTGCACGGTGTAGGCGTGAACGCGCGTGCGCTCTTCGCGGCGCATGGCGCGCACCAGCGGCTCCAGCCGCAGGTCGCGGTCGGGCGGCTCGCCTCCCTCGCGCTCGGCCCGCTCCATGGCGCGGGCGTACTTCTGCGCCTTGAGGAAGGCCTCGCGGATCAGCGCCGCCTGGCCCATGCGCGTGATCGGGCTCTTCTTCTGGTCGCCGTAGACGCGCTTGGGGTTCTCGCCCAGCGCCATCTTCAGCCCGCAGGGCTCGCGCAGGATCATCTCGTCGACGATGGCGCCGACCGGCTTGAGCGCCGCCCACTCGCCGCCGATCAGGTTGGCGCTGCCGGCCCCGGTGATGAAGGTCGTGATCCCGGCCGCCAGCACGTCCTTGACGGCGGGGTCACGCGGATTGAAGCCGTCGCTGGCGCGCATGTGGGGGGTGATCGGCTCGCTGGTCTCGTTGAAGTCGCGGCCCTCCCAGCCGACGCTGTCGCCCCAGATGCCGACGTGCGAGTGCGACTCGACGAAGCCGGGCATGACCACCTTGCCGGCGGCATCGATCACCTCGGCGCTGCTCGGCACGGTCACGCGCTCGCCGGCCTCGAGGATCTTGCCGCCGTCGATCAAAACCGTCCCGCGCTCGACGCTCGGACCGGCCATGGTGTAGACCCTGCCGTTGGTGATTGCCAGCATCGCGCTCGCCTCTCTCGTCTCCGGCCTGCTCGTGTTTGGTAGCCGCATCATCGGGCAGCGCGGGGCGCACGTCAACCGCTCTGCGCGGCTTGCATGGCGCCTGCTGGTGTGGGACGCTGGCCCTCACTCGGGGGCCCTCACCCCAACGGGGAGCCCTCACCCCAACCCCTCTCCCAATGCGTTGGGAGAGGGGCTACGGAGGATCAGCCGGATCGAGCTCCCCTTCGCCCGCGCACGGCTCCGTCCGGAGAAGGGGCGGGGGGATGAGGGCTCCCCGGCGGCTGCGGGATGAGAGCAAGCGCTTGAAGGGAGGCAATCAATGGCTGGACGAGGCGTGCTGGTGACCGGGACGGGTGGGCGGATCGGCGCCGCCATCGTGCGTACCTTCGCCGGGATGGGCGACCGCGTGGTGGCGAGCGACGCCGATGAGGCGCGGCTGCGCCGCACGGTGGAGCAGGCGACCCAGGCGGGCGGCACGGTGACGCCAGTGGTGGCCGACCTGACCAGCGACGCCGACATCGAGCGGCTGGCCGGGGAGGCGATCGCGGCGGCCGGGGAGATCGACGTGCTGGTCAACTGCGCCGGCATCTTCCCCAATTGCCCGGTGATCGAGATGGACACCGCCGAGTGGGACCGCGTCTACAACGTCAACCTGCGCGCGCCCTTCCTGCTGACGCGCGCCATCGCGCACCAGATGGTCGACCGGGGTATCCAGGGGGTCATCGTCAACATCAGCTCGGGCGCCGGCTCCTCGGCGCGCACCGGCGGCTCGCACTACTGCGGCTCGAAGGCTGCGCTGAATATGTTCACCAAGGTGCTGGCCATCGAGCTCGGCCCCTACGGCATCCGGGTCGTGGCGGTGGCGCCGGGGCTGATCCTCGACGAGGTGATGAGCAAGCCGGTGCCGGAGGACGCCAATCCCTACGTCGGCGCGCTGCTCAACGGCATCCCGCTGGGGCGCACCGGCGACCCGCAGGACATCGCCAACGCGGTGGCCTGGGTCTGCTCGCCCGAGGCTTCCTGGGTCAGCGGCGAGGTGATCGGGGTCAACGGCGGCTCGCAGGCCGGCCGCACCCACTTGCCGCCGAGCCGCCGCTCACCGGCTGAGACGCACTGAGAGGTAGCCGGCCTCATCCGTAAGGCCCTCACCCCAGCCCCTCTCCCGTGCGCGGGCGAGGGGCGCTGCCCATCGAGAAGATATTGCGGTAGGGGAGCGTTTCTGAGTCTTCCCCCCGTTTTCAGCCACCTCCCCTCGCCCCCGCAGGGCTCCGTCCGGAGAGGGGCTGGGGTGAGGGCCCTTCCTACGTCTTCAGCCGCGGATCCAGCGCGTCGCGGAGTCCATCTCCCAGGAGGTTCATCGCCAGCACGGTGACCATGATCGCCAGGCCGGGGAAGGTGGCGATCCACCACTGGTTGCGCAGAAATTGCCGCCCGTCGCTCAGCATCCGTCCCCACTCGGCCTGGGGCGGCTGGGCGCCCAGCCCGAGGAACGAGAGCGCGGCGGCGGCCAGGATGGCCGAGCCGGTGCCGAGCGTGGCGGTCACGATGATCGGCGCGATCACGTTGGGCAGGAGGTGCCGCACCAGGATCAGGCGGTTGGGCACGCCGATGACCCGCGCGGCGTCGACGTAGAGCTCCTCGCGGGCCGAGAGGACGGAGCCGCGCGTTAGCCGGGCGTAGACCGGCACCGACGAGATGCCGACCGCGATCATCACGTTGCGGATGCTCGGCCCCAGGATACTGACGATCGCCAGCGCCAGCAGGATGCCGGGGAAGGCCAGCATGACGTCGATGACGCGCATCAGCAGGCTGTCGACCCAGCGGCCGTAGTAGCCGGCGACCAGCCCCACCGTCACGCCGATGACCGAGGCGATCCCGACCGAGATCAGCCCGATGACCAGCGAGATACGCGCGCCGTAGAGGACGCGCGTGAAGACGTCGCGCCCGTACTGGTCGGTGCCGAAGATATAGGGCGAGCCGGGGCTGAAGAGGTAGTGGGTCGGATCGGTCTTGTAGGGGTCGAAGGGCGCGATGGTCGGGCCGAAGATCGCGACCAGCACCAGCACGATCAGCACGACCAGCCCGACCATCGCGCCCCGGC
>DASSHC010000388.1:0-20416 GCA_035693105.1 Thermomicrobiaceae bacterium
ACGTCGGCATGGGCTGGCCGGTCGAATACGGCGGACGCGATGCCCGGCCGATGGAGCAGGCCATCCTCGGCGAGGAGATGGCGCGGGTCAACGCGCCCTCCAGCGTCAATGGCCTGGGCATCGGCCTGATCGGCCCGACCATCATCCACCACGGCACGGAAGAGCAGAAGCGCCGCTACCTCAAGAACATCCTCTCGGCCGAGGAGATCTGGTGCCAGCTCTACTCGGAGCCCAACTCCGGCTCCGACCTGGCCAGCCTGCGCACTCGCGCCGAGCTGGTCGGCGACAAGTTCGTGATCAATGGCCAGAAGATCTGGACCAGCAGCGCCCACCACGCCGACTGGGGCATGATGCTGGCGCGCACCGACCCCGACGCGCCCAAGCATCTCGGCATCTCCTGCATCCTGATCGACATGCACCACCCCGGCGTCCAGGTGAGGCCGCTGAAGCAACTGACTGGCGGCGCCGAGTTCAACGAGGTCTTCTTCACCAATGTCACCATGCCGGCCGAGAACCTGGTCGGCGATCTGCACGCCGGCTGGCGTATCGCCCAGACGACCCTCTCCTACGAGCGCGGCGGCAACGCGCTCAGCCGGGTCACCAACCACCAGACGCGCTTCACGCGGCTGGTCGAGGTGGTCAGCGCCCTGGAGCGGAACGGCAAGCCGGCCCTGTCGGATCCGCTGGTGCGCCAGAAGCTGGGGCACATCTACGCCGAGATCGAGGTGCTGCGCTACGAGGCGCTGCGCATCCTCTCGCGCCTGGAGCAAGGCCAGCGGCCGGGGCCGGAGTCCTCGATCGCCAAGCTCCACTACTCCGAGCTGGACAAGCGCATCCAGGAGACGACGCAGGAGATCCTCGGACCCTACGGGCAGTTGATCGAGGGCGAGCCGGACGAGCTGGCGCTGGAGCCGGGCGCGAAGTTCGGCGAGCCGGGGAGCTGGGCTTTCGCCTTCGCTCGCTCGCGCGGCGGCACCATCGCCGCCGGCACCTCGGAGATCCAGAAGAACATCCTGGGCGAGCGTGTGCTCGGGCTGCCCAAGGAGGTGCGCACCGACCGCATCGAGCTGCAGCAGGCGGCGGCCAGCCGGGGCAACGCCGGCTAGCGCTTCAGTGGAAGGGGGTGTCATGAGCGAGGTCGCCGGCCAGGAGCGCATCGAGGGCGCGCCGCCCGCGCGGGTGGTGCGCACGGTCGCCGAGCTCAACGAGCTGATCGGCCAGGACCTGACCCTCGGCCCCTGGTTCGAGATCACCCAGGAGCGGGTCGACCTCTTCGCCGAGGTCACCGGCGATCACCAATACATCCACGTCGATCCCGAGCGCGCGAAGGAAACCTTCTTCGGCGGCACCGTCGCCCACGGCTTTCTCACCCTCTCGATGGGCGGGCTGCTGGGCCGGGGCAGCCAGGGGATCAAGGTCGATCTGGGCGGGCGCCTGACGGTCAACTACGGGCTGAACCGGGTGCGCTTCCCGGCGCCGGTGCGCGTCGGCAAGCGCGTGCGCCAGCGCTCGAAGCTGCTGAACGTCGAGGAGATCGACAACCGGGCGGTGCAGATCACCCGGCAGCAGACGGTCGAGATCGAGGGCGAGGAGAAACCGGCCTGCGTGGCCGAGACACTGAGCCGGGTCTACTTCTAGCTGGCCGGCGGGCGGCATCGATCCCGCCCGCCAAGCATAGAGAGGAAGCGGCATGCAGTCGGCGGAGATGGGGGAGAGCCGGGGAACGGCGGAGCGGACGAGCTTTGCGGGGGCCATGCGCGGGCTGCTCCATCCCAAGCGCATCGCTATCGTCGGCGCCTCGCCCAATCGCGGCTTCGCCAACAGCATCCAGCGGCGCATCGTCACCTGCGGCTACGAGGGCGAGGTCTTCCCGGTCAACCCCAACTACGAGGAGGTCATGGGCCTGCCGGCCTACCCCACGCTGGAGTCGATCCCCGGCGGGGCCGACCTGGCCATCGTGGTGGTGCCGAGCCGGATGGTGTTCGACGTGCTCGACTCCTGCGAGCGCGTCGGCGTCAAGGCGGTCAACATCATCACCAGCGGCTTCGCCGAGAAGCAGGAGGACGAGAGCGGCCCTGAGCGGCAGCGCGCCATCCGCGCATTTGCCCAGCGCACCGGCATCCGCGTGGTCGGGCCGAACTGCCTGGGCAACGTCAGCGTGCCGAACAAGATGGTCGCCAGTTCCGGCCAGTACCAGCTTCCGCACCGCGGGCCGATCGCGCTGGCGCTGCAGAGCGGGCTGGTGGCTTACAGCCTGGTCATCCCCCAGCGCGCCCGCGGCCTCGGCTACAGCTACGTGGTCACGCTGGGCAACGAGGCCGACATCGACCTGGCCGACATGGTGCAGTACTACGTCGACGACGACGAGACCCAGGTCATCGGCTGCTTCGTCGAGCAGTTCCGCCGCCCGGAGGCGTTCCTCCGCGCGGCCGGCGAGGCGGCCGACCGCGGCAAGCCGATCGTGATCCTCAAGGTCGGGCGCTCGGAGACCGCGCGCCGGGCGGCCCTGGCCCACACCGGCTCGCTGGTCGGCTCCGATGGCGTGGCCGACGCGGTCATGCGGCAGTACGGCATTACCCGCGTCTTCAGTCTGGAAGAGATGACCGAGACGCTGGCCATCTTCCACAGCCGCAAGCGGCCCAAGGGGCGCGGCGCCTCGCTGGCGGTCGCCTCGGGCGGTACCGCCGGCGTGATGGCCGACATTGCCAGCGATGTGGGAGCCGATTTCCCGCCCCTGCAGCCGGAGACGATCGCCAAGATCGAGGCGGTCATCCCGCCCTACGGCACCGCCGGCAACCCGCTCGACTACACCGGCCAGGCGGGCAGCATGCCCGGCGTGCTCGAAGGGTGCTATACCGCGCTGGCCGAGGATCCCAACATCCACGTCATCATCTCCGGTCAGGCCTTCCCGACCGTCATGGACCAGACCCAGTCGGTCGGTCAGGTGTTCACCAAGCTCTCCCAGCAGTACCCCGACAAGGTTTTCTTGGCGCTGGCAATGGTTCCCGGTGAGATCTCAATGCGCTTGTTCGACGCCGAGCCGGCCGAGCCGATGACCGCGGTCGACGGTGTGCCCATCCTGCAGGGGGCCGAACACGGCCTGAAGGCCGTGCGAGCCCTGGTCAACTACGCCGAGTTCCAGCGCGACTGGGAAGGAGCGGGCACACTCGCCGCCGAGCCGAGCGCGCGGGCCGAAGAGGCGCGCGCGCTGGTGCGCGCGGCGGCCGGGCAGCCGCTGGTCGAGCGCGCGGCCAAAGAGGTGCTGGCGCTCTACGGGCTGCCGGTCACGCAGGAGCGGCTGGCGCGCAGCGCCGAGGAGGCGGTCGATGCCGCGGGCGCCATCGGCTACCCGGTGGTGCTCAAGATCGAGTCGCCCGACATCAGCCACAAGACCGACGCCGGGGGCGTGCTGCTCGACCTGCGCGACGAGGACTCCGTGCGCCGGGGCTTCACGACGATCATGGAGAACGCCCGGCGCTACAACCCCCAGGCCGAACTGACGGGGGTGCTGGTGCAGGAGCAGGTCGGGCGCGGCCACGAACTGATCCTGGGCATGACGCAGGACCCCAGCTTCGGTCCGGCGGTGGCCTTCGGGCTGGGCGGCATCTTCGTCGAGACGCTGAAAGACGTGACGCTCGGCATCCCGCCGCTGCGCGAGCGCGACGCCCGCTCGATGCTGACGCGCCTGCGGGCGGCGCCGGTGCTGACCGGCCAGGGCGCGCGCGGCCAGGGCGCGGCGGACATCGACGCCGTGACTGACGTGCTGACGCGCTTCGCCCAGCTCTGCGTGGATCTGCGCGACGAGGTCGAAGAGATCGACATCAACCCGCTGATCGTCTTCGGCGCCGGCCAGGGCGCCACGGTGGTCGACTGCCTGATCGTGCCCACGCACGCGCCGCGCGACTGAGCGCGGATCGCGCGACTCCGCGTGGGATGACACAGGGGGGAATTGTGGCGGGCGATGACGTCGATCGTCGTCGCCCGCCACCCGCTTTCTCAGTCATCCCGAGCGCAGTCGAGGGATCCAACGTGGAGCGGTAGAAAGCGTTGTCGCCGGCTAGCGACCGTCGCCTGCGCCGGCGCGCTATCCCTGGTCGACCGGCAGCCCCTTCTCCTGCCAGGCGCGCAGGCCGCCGTCGAGATGGGCCACGTTGCGATAGCCCATGCGCTGAAGCTGGTCGGCGGCCAGAGCCGAGCGCCCGCCGGAGGCGCAGTGCAGGATGATGCGCCGATTCGGCTCGAACTCCGCTCGATGATAGGGGCTGCTGGGATCGGCGTAGAACTCGAGCATCCCGCGCGAGGCATGCACCGACCCGGGGATCGCGCCGCTCTCCTCGCGCTCGGTCCCCTCGCGAATGTCGAGCAGCACGGCATCGCCGCCGTTCAGCTCTTCGTGCACCTGCTCCGGCGTCAGGTTTTGAATGCGCGACTTGGCCTCGGCGACCAGATCTGCCGCGGGCGTGATCTCCATATCCGCTCTCCCTTCGGACATCGCACGGGGAATAGGGGCATCAGCATGGCATGAGGCGGCACGATGCGCAACCGGGTGCGGTGCGTGGGACGCGACGCATCGCAGCGCCGGCTAGGCCAGCCCCAGGCCCCGTAGGAAATCGAGCAGCAGCGCGTTGAAGGCCTCGGGATTGTCGGCGGGCGAGCCGTGCCCGGCGTCGGGCACGACGGCGAGCCTGGCGCCGGGGAGCGCCTCGGCCACCGCCTCGGTCAGCTGGCGGTAGGTACGCTGGGTCTCGGCGCCGTAGACGATCAGGGTCGGGATGTCGAGCGCGGCCAGCGGGCCGGGGCCGGGGTTGAAGGCGTTGACCGCCTCGAACCAGGCCGGGGTGGCCAGCACGTTGTGGCGCCACTCGGCCAGCCGCCGCCGGCCCACTTTGTTGCGCCAGTCGGCGCCGATGCGCGGCGTCAGGAAGATGTCGAGCGCCGCGTCGATCTCGCCCGCGTCGAGGAATTGCTGGGCGCGCGCCGCCTGCTTCGTCAGCCGCTCCCCGGCGTGGTCCGAGAGGAGCTGGGGGATGGAAGGCTCGGCCAGCACCAGCGCCAGCACCCGCTCCGGGCGCAGCAGGCCGAGCGCCAGCCCGACCGTCGCGCCCAGCGAGTTGCCGAGCACGACGGCCTGCTCGACCGCCTCGGCGTCGAGGACCGCCAGCGCGTCGAGCGCCGCCTGCTCGATCTCGGGGGGCGAACCGGGAGGGGCGCTGCGGCCGTGGCCGCGGAAGGAGGGGGCGATCCAGTGGAACTGCGGCAGGCGCAGCATCTGATGCACCCAGTTGGAGGTGCCGACCAGCACCCCGTGCAGCGCCAGGATCGGCAGCAGCCCGGGCCGCTCCTCGCGCACCTCGTAGGCGATCTCAGCGCCGTCCGGCGTGACGACCAGCTTCTCCTCGATGACCGGCATGCTGCCCCTTCCGCGCCACGCGACTGTCCCGGCTAGGGATTGTATGCCTTCGCGGCCGGACGGCGTGTGGGGTGGCGGGGGGATGGAGGCTGGCGAATGCGTTCGGCGGTTACCGCGGCATCGCGCGGGGTTAAAACCACCGCGCTAGGAGACGAAGCCTGCTCAAGCAGGCTGGGAGTTGAAACGTTCTCAGCCTGCTTCAGCAGGCTTCCGTGAAGATCTAGCGCGGTGGCTTTAGCCCCGCGCGCCGACGGGCACCGACGCAACAGGTTCACCCCGTCACCCCCGCGCCCTGCGTCACCAGCAGCTCCCGCAGGGTGCGGACTGCCCGGTGCGTGAGCTGTTTGACCGCGCCCTCGCTGCGGCCGAGCGCCTCGCCGATCTCACGGTTGCTCAGCCCGCGGGCGAACTTGAGCACCAGCACGCGCTGCTGGTCGAGCGGCAGGCGCCGGATAGCGGCCAGCAACTCGCCGGCCTCGGCGCGGGCCTCGAAGAGCCGCGCCGGGTCGTCGTCGCTCGCCGCGATGTTGTGGTCGTTGCGGTCGAGGTGATAGCTCAGATCGTCGACCAGCACCTCGCGGCTGCCGCGCCGGCCGCGCTGGGCGATGACATTGGCGGCGATGCGGAAGAGCCAGGCGCCGAAGGGCACGCCGCGCCACTGGTAGCCGGGCAGCGCCGCCAGCGCCTTCTGGAAGGTCTGCGCCGTCACGTCCTCGGCGTCGGCGTGGCTGCCGACGCGCCGGTAGGCGTAACGGTAGATGGCATCGACGTAGCGCTCGTAGAGCGGCGCGAAGGCCGCCGGGTCGCGCTTGGCCGCGGCGACCTGGAACTCCTCGCCGGTCGCCAGCGCCCAGCGTTGCCCGAGCGGCTCGACCCGCTCCACCCTCTCCCGCGCCAGCTCGCAGACCATGATCCGGCTCTCTCTTCCGGCAGCCTCACGCGGGCTGCCACGACGGCTAACTCGGGTTCATCTCGTGGCCCTGGAGCTATCCTGCGCTGGCGCTGGCGCCGGCGACAGTGACAGTGCCCTCACACTTACCCCCCAGTCGCCAGTGTGAGGGTCGGCACGCGCCCGATCGCCATTATGGTCGGGCGCGTGCCAAGGTCGCGGCGCCGTTCGCTACCAGCCGCGCTCGCTCAGACGGTCGAAGCCGAGACGGCCGAGCAGCAAGTTGTAGGGTGCGCTGTTCTCTGGGTGCCACTCGAAGCGCGCGCGCTCGAAGTACTGCACCGTCAGACCGGTATCCGGGTCGGTGAAGGGCTCGCTGATCGGGTAGCCGAAGAGGGCCAGCGACTCGCGCGCGGAGACACCCGGGTCACCGAACTCCAGCCCGTGCGTCTGCCAGAAGTTGAGGAAGGTGGCGCAGAGCGTGTGGCCGGTGGCCGCGAAGTACTGGCAGGGGGCCGTACGCGGCGCGTCTTCCGCTAGCCGCTGGAAGGCCGCCGTATCGAGCAGCCCGCGCTTGGCGGCGTCCTCCACCCCCAGCAGGCCCAGCTCGACCGCGTAGGGCGTGCCGGCGTGCTCGGGGTGCAACTCGAAGCGCTGGCGCTCGAAGTACTGCGCCGTGAAGCCGCCCTCGTCGAACTCCGCCGTCAGCGGGTAGCCGAAGACCGGCAGCCCGCCGGAGAGCTTCCAGAAGTCGCGGATCTCACCGCCCAGCCAGTGGCCGGTCTCGGGGAAGTAGGAGACGTCCGGGTCGCGCGGGTCGCCCTGCGCCGCGCTCGGCAGCAGGCTGGCGACCGGCAGGGCGTAGACCTGTGACTCGCCCTGGCCGACCGTCTCCTTGCGCGCGAAGGTCAGCAGGCCGTTGCGGGCGTAGGGGTCGGCGTTGTAGCCCTGCCCGGCGACCGCCGCGAAGCGGCTGCCGGTCAGCAGGTCGTAGCCGCCGATGTCGGCGGTCAGCGTGCCGCGCTGGAGCATGTCGATCAGGGTGCCGGTGTCGCCGGCGCCGTGGTAGTCCTGCCAGAAGACGTAGCGCCCATCGGTGGTCGGGTTCTGCGCCGGGTGGTAGCCGGCCTCCTGGGCCGAGGCGATCTCGTGGCGCTCGCCGCTGGCCAGGTTGACCACCGTCAGCCGCAGGTCGGCGCTGTAGACCAGGATGTCGCCCGAGAGATCGACCGACGGCGTGGCGAGCGCGCCGAGCGGGCCGCCGATGTCGAGATCCGCCTCGGCGACGACCGTGGCCGCGGCCTCACCTAGCCGCTGGGTCTTCAGTTGCCAGTGCACCAGATGCGGCCCGGTCTGCTCCAGGCGCACCCAGGCCACCCGCTTGCCGCTGATCGCCGGGCGCAAGAAGCCGCTGCTCGGCCCGCCGGTGAACGGCGCGCGGTCGAGCGTGATCGCCTCGTCCAGCGTCACCACGCTGCGCACCTGCAGCTCCGGCGTCTCCGTCTCGGCGAAGATGTGCGGCATGCTGACGAAGGCCACCCAGCCATCCGAGAGCGCCGGATAGACCTCGTTGCGGGCGCTGTCGGCGATGGTAAAGGGAGTGTTGCTGTCGAAGCGCTTGCCGACGATGTCGAAGTCGCCGTGGGCGCGGTTCTCCTGCCAGACCGCGACGTCGCCCTCGACGTCGGCGTACATCGCTCCGCTCCCGCCGGGCGAGAGCGGGAACTGCTGGCGATCGGCCAGCCTGGTGCCGGCGACGCTCCAGTCGCCGCTGGCCATCGTCTCGTAGACGACCGTGGTGCCGTCGGTGCGCGGCGTGCTCCCGGCGAAGAGCTTTCCTCCCGCGGCATCGCCCGCGCTGGCGCCGGCCGCGCCGGCGAACAGGCTGATGGCGAACGCCAACCCCAGCCCGGTGCGCGCCACCCGCTGGAGTGACACGAGTCCCATCGTCACGTGCTTCCCCTCTATCCCGAAGCCGTCTCGCGCGGCCTCGAACTCGTGCTACGGCGGGCGCCCAATGCGCCCGCCGTCATGAAAAGTCGTTGTCTCTCGCCGGGGTTACGCCTCCCTGGCCGGAATGACGGTCGCGCCCGTCCATCCGGTCAGGGAGCTCGATCAGCGCGCGGCCGCCTCCAGCAGGGCCGCGATCGTGGCGCGGTGCTCGTCGTAGTGCTCGTAGGTGTTGCCGCCGACCCAGTCGCGCACCGGGCGGTCGCGGTTCTCCGTCGCTTCCGGCTGGAAGTCGGCGTAGGGCCGGGAAAGCCCCTGCTCACCCAGGGCCGCGAGCGCGGCTACCAACTGCTCGTGCGACGCGTGTGCGTGCGCCAGCACCTGGGCGGCGGGCACCTGGGCGGAGCGCTGCTGCAGCGCGGCGTTGATCGTCTCGAAGTCGTCCAGGTCGAATTCGTCCTCGCGCAGGTCGAGCGCGGCCAGCCGCGAGCCGCCGGTCAGCAGCGCCAGCAGGCTCGCCTCCCAGGCGGCTACATGCGCCAGGTGGTCCTTGATCGACCAGCCGCCGGTGTCGCGGATCGCCTCCAACTGCTCCGGCGTCAGCCCGGCGATCGCCGCATGCAGCGCGTCCCACGATGTCTCGACGCGTGCCGGCACATCCGTGGGTGGGGTCGTGGCGTAACTCATGAGCTACTCCCCTTCCTTGGGGCGCGCCGCACCCGGCAGCGCGGGAGCGGCTGTCCAAAACCAGATAACTCTGGTATACTGGTTATAACAGGTTGCATCTAACCCGTCAATGCTTTAGAATCGGTTAGAAGGAGCGCGGGATGGTGACGGCTGAGACCGGTACCCCGATCGATCAACTCAAGCTGGTAGGGGGCGACGCGGCGCTCGACTTCGCCAACACCGTTCCCTGGGACGGTAACGTTCCGTACAACGAGCGACTTAAGAGTTATGAGCGGCTCCTCGCCTGGTCGAGCCACGCCGGAATCATCGGCCCCGCCGAGCGCGACGCGCTGGCGGCTGAGGCGGGGCGCCGGCCGGCTGCGGCGGAGCTGGTCGTGATGGCTGCGGTCGAGCTACGCGAGGTGATCCACCACGTCTTCGCCGCGCTGGCGCGCGGGCAGGAGCCGGCCCAGGGCGATCTGGCGCGGCTGAACGCGGCGATCGCGCGCGCGCTGCCCCACGCGCGGCTGGTCCGCGCGAAGGCGGACGAGGAGGCTCCCTTCGCCTGGTCCTGGGAGCCGGGCGTGCAGCTCGACCGGCCGCTCTGGCCGGTGATCCGAGCCGCGACGGAGCTGTTGACCTCGCCGCGGCTGGCGCGAGTGCACGAGTGCGACGGGGAGCGCTGCGGTTGGCTCTTCGTGGATACCAGCAAGGGCGGGCGCCGCCGCTGGTGTTCGATGGACGATTGCGGCAACCGCGCCAAGGCGAAGCGCCATTACGCACGACACAAGGACGAGCAGAGCGGCTGAGCCAGGACTCAGCGGCAAGCGGGAGGCACCATGACCCACGCGACCGAGCATGCCACGCTGACCAGCGCCCTCGCGGGAGCGCGCCAGCATGCCTGCGCCGTCCTGCTGATCGATGGGTACGTGCTGGTGGAGCAGACACCCGCCGGGTACTCCCTGCCCCAGATCACCCCGCCGCCGGGCGAGCCGGCCGAGGTCGCGCTGAGCCGCGCGCTCGATGTCCTCGGCCTGGCCCACACGCGTCTGAGCTATCTCTCCTCCGTCTGGTCGTACGCGCCGGACCCGGCGACGCGACGCTACGTCGACCGGCTGGAGAGCTTCTTCCGCGTCGAGGCGGCGGGCGATCCGCGCGCCTGGGCACCCGAGGGCTACGCCTGGGTAGCCGCCGCGGAGGCGGTCGCCCGGCTGGCGTCCGGCTCCCACGCCCGCACCCTCGACGAGCTGCATGCGTCTCGCGACACGCTGCCCGGCTCGCTCCTCCTCTGCTGAGCGTTGGGCGCCCTGCCCCGCGGCTAGACATTCGCACGCCGGAGTGTCAATCTTGGGGTGTCGAATGGAGCGAGCCGCGGAAGAGGGGGATCACAGTGGCGCAGCAAGCAATCCGGACGGAGGAGCCTGACATTTCTAGCGCCAGCCCGGATCAGCTGGCCGCGCTCGACGCGATCCAGCGGCGTATCCTCTGGCTGGCGACCAACATCGTCCACCACGCCAACCACCTGCGTCCGAACCCGGACAAGACCAAGGTGGGCGGACATCAGGCCTCCTCCGCCTCGATCGTCACCATCCTGACCGCGCTCTACTTCCATTATCTGCGGGCCGGCGACCGCGTCTCGATCAAGCCGCACGCCTCGCCCGCCTTCCACGCGGTGCAATATCTCCTGGGCAACCTCGACCGCGACTACCTGCCCACCTTACGCGCCTACAAGGGTCTCCAGGCCTACCCCAGCCGCACGAAAGACCCCGAGCCGGTCGATTTCTCCACCGGCTCGGTCGGGCTGGGCGCGGTGGCGCCGCTCTTCGCCGCGCTGGCGCACCAGTACAGCCGGGCCCACTTCGGCGTGGGCGCGGTCAACTCCGATCGCTTCGTGGCCGTGCTGGGCGACGCCGAGCTGGACGAGGGCAACGTCTGGGAGGCGGTGGCCGAGGAGGCGCTGAGCGGGCTAGGCAACGCCCTCTGGATCGTCGACCTCAACCGCCAGAGTCTCGACCGGGTCGTGCCCGGGGTGCGCGCGGCCCGGCTGAAGGCGCTCTTCCAGGCGGCTGGCTGGCAGGTCGTCGAGGCCAAGTACGGCCACCGGCTGCGAGCGGTCTTCGCCGCGCCGGGCGGGGCCGCGCTGCGCCGCCGCATCGACGAGATGAGCAACGAGGAGTACCAGGCGCTGATCCGGCTCGACGGCGCGGCGCTGCGCGCCCGGCTGATCGACGGGACCGACCTGGGGCGCGAGGAACTGGCCCAGGCGCTGGCGCCGATCCCCGACGAAGCGCTGCCGGGGGTGATCGGCGACCTCGGCGGGCACGACCTGGTCGAGCTGCTGCGCTGCCTGGAGGCGACCGAGGCCGAGCCGAAGCGTCCCAGCGTCCTCTTCGCCTACACCATCAAGGGCTGGGGCCTGCCGATCGCCGGCGACCCGCTCAACCACTCGGCGCTCCTGACCAATGAGCAGATGGTGCAACTGCGCGAGCGACTCGGCGTGCCGGCCGAGGACGAGTGGGCCGGCTTCGCGGCCGATTCGGCGGAGGGCCGACTGATCGCGGCGGCGCGCGAGCGGCTGAGCCGGAGTCAGGAGCCCGTCGCGCCGCCGGTGGCGGCCGCGAGCATCCCCGAGGCGATCGGCGTGCGCCACCCGAACAGCACCTCGACTCAGGAGGCGCTGGGCCGCATCCTGCCGCGTGTGGGCGAGTTGCCGCAGGCCGGCGAGCGCCTGGTGACGGTCGCGCCCGACGTGGCGACCTCCACCCACCTCGGCGGCTGGATCAACCGGGCGGGAATCTTCGCCCCGAGCGAACAGCCCGACTACGAGGGCGAGGGGCCGCGCGTGCTGCGCTGGCGCCAGGGTCCGGCGGGCCGGCACATCGAGCTGGGCATCTCCGAGATGAACCTCTTCATGGCGCTCGGCCAGCTCGGCCTGAGCTAC
The DNA here is from genome assembly GCA_035693105.1 of Thermomicrobiaceae bacterium. Lineage (GTDB taxonomy): Bacteria > Chloroflexota > Chloroflexia > Thermomicrobiales > Thermomicrobiaceae > DASSHC01. Next base: position 11,857 of record DASSHC010000388.1, read on the forward strand.
GAGTTGGTCGGCCAGCACCTCTTGCCGGTCGGCACCGTCTACGACCCCTTCATCTGCCGCGGGCTCGACTCGCTGATCTACAGCCTCTACGTCGGCAGCAAGATGGTCTTCGCCGGCACACCCTCGGGCATGAGCCTGAGCCCGGAGGGCGGCGCCCATCAGTCGAGCGTGACCGCCTCGCTGGGGATCGAGCTGCCGGGCCTGATCAGCTTCGAGCCCTGCTTCGCCAGTGAGACCGAGTGGGTGCTGCTGGAGGCGCTGCGCCAGTGCTGCGACCGCGAGCACGGCCTCGCCAGCTACCTGCGCCTCTCGACCAAGCCGATCGATCAGACGCTGCTGGAGCCGGCGCTGGCGCGGCTGGGCGAGGCGGAGCTGCGCCGCCAGGTGCTGGAGGGCGGCTACCGCCTGGTCGACCGCCGCGAGACGACGCCGCAGCTGCCGGCCAGCCAGGTAGTGCAGCTCGTGACCGCCGGGGCGATGGTGCCGGAGGCGGTCGCGGCGGCGGCGCGGCTGGCCGAGGAGGAGATCGCGGCCAACGTGATCGCCGTCACCAGCCCCAGCCGGCTCTACCGCGCGCTGCGCGAGCTGCGCCGCCAGGGCGTGCATCGCGCCGAGACGCCGCAGTCGGCCCTCTTCCAGCGGCTGATCCTGCCGGAAGAGCGCCGGGCGCCGATCGTGACCGTGCACGACGCGGCCTCGCACGCGCTCGCCTTCCTCGGCGGGGTCTACGGCGCACCGGTCATCTCGCTCGGCTTCGACGAGTTCGGCCAATCGGGCGCTCGTGCCGACCTCTACCACGTGACCGAGATCGACGCCGAGGCCATCGCCGCCGCCGCGCTGCACGCATTGGAGTTGAAATAATGTCGCGACCTGAACCAACCACGAAGCAGGAACTGCTGGCGATCCTCTGGCGCATGCGCGCCGATCTGGAGCGGCTGGTGGCCGAGGCGGGGCCGGGCCGGATGGAGGTGCCGGGCGCGCTGGACCACTGGACGCTCAAGGACGTGATCGCCCACCTGACCGGCTGGCGCTGGTGGTCGGTGGCGCGCATGGAGGCCGCCGCCGAGAACCGGCCTCCCACCCCGCCCTGGAGCGGCGGGCTCGACGAGGAGGCCGAGGGAGCCACCGACCAGATCAACCAGCAGTTCTACCAGGCCAACCACGACCGCCCGGTCGCCGAGATCCTTGCCGACTCGCGCGCCACCTTCGACCGGCTGGAGGCGGCCATCGCGGCGTTCTCCGACGCCGAGCTCTTCGAGGCGGGCCGCTACCCCTGGATGGGCGAGTACAACAAGGCCGCGATCGTGGTCGGCACCGCCCTTCATCTGTGGGAAGATCACTACTCGTCGCTCAACTTCTTCCTGGCGCGTTCGGCGGCAGACTGAGGGAGCCCGCTCCTCAGGCGCGCGCACCCTCCTGGTGCAGCTGCAGGAAGCGCATGAGGTCGCCGCGGCGCACCATGCCGACCAGCTTGCCGTCCTGCACCACGGGGAGTTGGTTGACATCCTTCGTCGCCAGCTCGGTGAAGACATCGTTGGCGTCCTCGCGCGGCGAGGCGACGGCCAGCTTGTCGACCGGCGTCATGATCTGGCGCACGGGGGTCGTCTCCCACTCGTCGCGCGGCACCCGGCGGACGTCGTCGAGGGCGATCAGGCCGACCAGCTCGTCGCCGCGCATCACCGGGAAGGAGTGCTCGTCGCTGTGCATCATCAGGTCGACGAGCTGGCCGACGTGGGCGTCCTCCGGCACGGTCGGGACGTTGGTGCGCATGATCCGCGTCACCGGTACGCCCTTGAGAATGTCGGTGATGACGACCTGCTGGTAGCTGGCCTGGGCGGCGTTGTGCAGGAACCAGCCGATGAAGGCGATCCAGAGGCCGCCGATCAGGCCGGTGCCGAAGAAGGGGATCGAGCCGCCGAAGACCATGTAGACGCCCATGACGATGAAGAGCCAGCCGATGGCGTCGCCCACCCAGGAGGCCCAGCGGGTGGCTTTCTTGAGATTGTCGGTGGCCGCCCAGAGAGCCGAACGCAGCACGCGGCCGCCGTCGAGCGGGAAGCCGGGAACGAGATTGAAGACGCCGAGGATCAGGTTGACCGGGCCGAGCCAGAGGAAGATGGCGGTCGCGGGGCCGATCTGGTGTAAATCGCGCAGCGGGTGGGCGACCGCCGCGTAGCTGACGTTGGCCAGCACGATGAAGATGATGCCGAGCACGATGCTGGTCAGCGGGCCGACGATGGCGATGGCGAACTCGACGCCCGGTGTCGGCGGCTCGCGGGTGATGTTCGAGACGCCGCCGAAGAGAAAGAGGGTAATGCTGCTGACATTGATCCCCCGGGCCTTGGCCATCAGCGAGTGGGCCAGCTCGTGCGCCAGCACCGAGAGGAAGAAGAGGATGGAGGCGATGATCGCCAGGATGAGGGTAAAGCCGCGGCTCCAGGTGTTGTTGAGCTGCGGCAGGACGACATAGACGTTCCAGGTGATCAGCAGGAAGATGAGGAGCCAACTCCAGTCGATGCGGATCTCGATGCCGAAGATCTTGCCGAGCGAGATGCCGCCACCCATTCCAGGCATGTGATGCTCCTCCCCCGGCAGGCTGCTGGTGCGTCACGCTGGAGTGCCGGGCTCCGGGGCGCGGTTCGGGTAATCCCACCCTTGACCCCGCATGGTCGATGCCAGATGCGTCTTGAACAAAGGCGCCTGGTTATCAGTTGGGCGCGTTGAGCGTTGTGCGTTGTCGCTCGGCGAGACCCGCTGGTGCCGGCGAGCAGCGCTGGCCTGGGCTGGCCGAAGCCACGGCGCCGTCAACGGCGAACGCGGCCCGAGCTACGCGGCGAGCGTTTGTGCCCGCGTGGGGCGGAACGACGTGGCCGTGGCGGCGTCTGCTGCCTCCGACTCGGCCAGGAGGTTCTCCAGCCAGTCGCGGTCGGCGCGCGCCAGTCCAGGGAGCCATGACTTGTCGAGTTGGTCGAGCGCGGCCTGCGCCTGTGCTCGTCCGACCTCGTGCTCGCCCGCCGCCAGGCTGACGGCAGCTTCCAGCCGCTGCAGCACGTCGGGCTTGAGGCCGAAGTCGCGCAGCAGGTCGAGCGCCTCGCGGCACGCCTCGATCTGCTCTCCGCGATAGGCGTGGAAGTAGGCCAGCGAGGCGACGCAGCTCGCGGCGCTGGCGGGGGCGCGTGCCAGTGCCACCTCCACCGCCCGTTCGAGATTGCGTTCGGCTGACTGGAGGTCACCGGCGTCGAAGTAGTGCAGGTAGGCGTAGGAGAAGGCGGCCGGATCGGGGTGCAACTCGGTCGGGATAGCGGTCATGGCGTGAATGAGCGCGCGGTCCCACTCGCGCGGCCGCTCGCCCGCCAGCACCCGGCAGTTGATTTCGCCGACCAGCTCGTACAGCGCTCCGCGCCGGCCGCCGCGAAGGAGGCGCAGGAACGTGCGGCCGTCGCTGGGCGACCCGCCATAGGAAAAGGGCACCGCCTGCACCAGGCCGGTCAGGAGCGAGACCTCGGCCAGCGTCAGCAGAAAGCGGACGTCCCGCGCGACGAGGACGAGGACGAGGCCGACCGTGATATTGGCCACGGCGCCGGCGACGACGACCACCGCCCGACGCCGGCGATAGTCGTGCGCGTGGCGCGGGGCGGAGACGACAAAGCCGCCGATCCCCTTCCCGGCGCCGCGGCTCAGCCGCCAGCGGCCGTCTCGACGGGCCAGACAGAGCGGGCCGACCGCGAAGACGTAGATGGTGAAGCCCTGCGTGCGCGCCGCGGCGAGATGGCCCAGCTCATGGATCGCGACGGCGAGGAAGATGGTGATCGGAAAGGTGAGCAGCAGCAGTTGCCCATCGAGGTAGGGCTGCCCGAAGCGGCCGGCGGCGAGGCCGACGACGCCGAAGGGGAGATAGGTCAGCAGGCCGCGCAGCCCGCGGCGCCGCGTGAAGCGCCGCTTGGGGATCGCGACGTTGCCAATGACGACCGCCTGCTCCGACATCAATGCCTCCGGACACCCGTGTACGTTCGGCGCCTAACTCGGGTATCTCATCCAGAGGCGAGCGCGTGAAGCGGACTTTCGTCTAACTCAATGCCGGGCCGCGAGTCCCGCGATGGGTCGCTACGGCTGACCTCCGGCGCCCGAGGCGCCACGAGTGACTGGGCAAAAGGAATGCCAGGCGTTATTCGTTTCGGTGTCACGCAACGAATAACGCCTGGCGGAGGGGAGAAGTAGCCGCGGCGAGTGAGCGCCGCGGCCGGCTGGATTAGGCGAGCGCTCGGCGTGCGTCAGGGGTGGGGCTGGCCCGCGTCGCCTACCCCCGGCGCGGTCCCTGATACTGCGTGCCGCTGGCCCTGTGCATAGCCTGCATCATCTCGTCGGACGAGAGAAGACGCGTGGTCGTGACATTCCTCAGGTGCCCGGGCTTCTGAAAGGCAAGTGACAGGGCCGCGGCCGTCACGTCGTCCGGCGCTTCGGCGAAGACGACAATGTCGTGCTCGCCGAGCGCGAAGTCGAGCGACAGCAGCGTGCCGCCATGCTGGGCCACCAGATCTCGAGCGCTCGCAATGCGATCCTGCGGATGGCTGGCGAGCGCCTGCATGCCGCTCTCGTTGTAGGAGGCGAGAATCAGATAGCGTGGCATCTCAGACCCCTCCTTCGTGGCCCTGACCCGCGTCATGACGAGGCCGCCGTGCCCCGATCACGCCGTGCGCTGGCCGGCGGCCGCCTGGAGACCCAACTCCTCGACGGCCTGCTCCCGCATGATGAACTTCTGGATCTTGCCGGTGACGGTCATGGGGAAGCCGTCGACGAACTTCCAGTAGCGGGGAATCTTGTAGGTCGCGATCTTGCCGCGGCAGTACTCGGTCAGCTCGTCGCCGCTGAGAGCGGCGCCCTCGCGCGGCCGCACCCAGGCCATGACCTCCTCGCCGTAGCGCGCGCTGGGCACGCCGATGACTTGCACATCGGCCACGGCGGGGTGCGTGTAGAGAAACTCCTCCACTTCGCGCGGGTAGACGTTCTCGCCGCCGCGAATGATCATGTCCTTGATGCGGCCGACGATATTGACGTAGCCGTCGTCGTCCATGGTCGCCAGATCGCCGGTGTGCATCCAGCGGGCGGCGTCGATCGCCTCGCGAGTGGCCTCCTCGTTGTTCCAGTAGCCGAGCATGACGCAGTAGCCTCGGGTGCAGAGCTCGCCCGGCTCGCCGCGCGGCACGATGCGCCCCTCGGGATCGACGATCTTGACCTCGACGTGCGGGTGCACGCGCCCGACCGTCTCGACCCGCTTATCGAAGGGGTCGTCGGTGCTGGTCTGGGTCGAGACCGGCGAGGTCTCGGTCATGCCGTAGGCGATGGTCACCTCGCCCATGTTCATGCGCGACTGCACCCGCTTCATCACCTCGACCGGGCAGGGTGAGCCGGCCATGATGCCGGTGCGCAGGGTGCTCAGGTCGAACTCGCCGAAGCGCGGGTGGTCCAGCTCGCCGATGAACATCGTCGGCACACCGTAGAGCGCGGTGCAGCGCTCGGCCTGCACCGTCTCCAGGCAGGCGATCGGGTCGTAGGCTTCGCCGGGGATGACCATGCAGGCGCCGTGGGTGGTGCAGGCCAGGTTACCTAACACCATGCCGAAACAATGGTAGAACGGCACAGGAATCGCTACACGATCATTTTCCGTGTATCGCAGAGTTTCGCCAATAAAGAAGCCGTTGTTGAGGATGTTGTGGTGCGAGAGGGTGGCGCCCTTGGGGAAGCCGGTGGTGCCCGAGGTGTACTGGATGTTGATCGGGTCGTCGAACTGAAGCTCCTGCTCGCGCGCGGCCAGATCCGCCTCCGGCACCTCGGCCGCGGCGGCCAGGAGAGCGTCCCACGCGTCGTCGAGCACCAGCGTCTGGCGTAGCTCGGGTAGGCGCGGGCGCACCTCGTCGACCAGCGCGGTGTAGTCGGTGCTGCGGAAACCCCGCGCCAGCACCAGCAGGCTGACGCCCGACTGCTTGAGCGCGTACTCCAGCTCGGTCGCCTTATAGGCGGGGTTGATGTTGACCAGGATGGCGCCCATGCGCGCGGTGGCGTACTGCAGCACCACCCACTCGAAGCGATTGGGCGACCAGATGCCGACCCGGTCGCCGGCCTGGACGCCGCGCGCCATCAGGCCGCGGGCGGCCAGTCCCGTCTGATCCCAGAAGTCGCGATAGCTGGCGCGGTAGTCCTGGTGGGGGACGATCAGCGCCGCGCGCGGGCCGAAGCGCTCGACCGTGCGCCGCAGATTCTCGCCGATCGTCTCGCCCAGGAGCGGGGTGCTGCTGGCGCCGTGCGCGTAGGAGAGCCCTGCCATGGCGTCGACCTCTTTTCGCCGGGAAGCGGAACCGCAAGTCCGCCTCAGCCGCGGGGTGCGAATCGGACATTCGGTGGCTCTACAGTATGCGCATCACCGGCGAATGTCAACGCGCGACGCTCGGCGGGCTCGCCCGTACGCGTGGGCGCGTGGCGCTAGAAGGATGAGTCGCGGTCGATCGGGTGGTCGTGGATCTCGGGCGACTTCTCCTTGCGGCTGGTCGACCAACGGACCAAGCCGACGATGGCGAGGATGATCACGATCACCAAGAGAAAAATAGCCGGCATCGTCTACCTCCCAGTCGCGCGCCAGCTCGACGCGCGCACCGTGGCGATGCAAGAGCGGTGCCGTGCGCTACGTGCTGGTCAGCGCCTCGAAGCGGATCGGCTGGGCGCCGTCGTAGGGGAGGACGCGGCGCAGCTCGGTGAGCTGCTCGCTGCCCTCGACAATCGTCAGGAAGTGGTTGCCGGCCAGCTGGCCGAGCTGGCTGGCGAAGCAGGTCGGCCCGTAGGGGAAGAGGATCTCGGTCTCGCTGTAGCCGCCGGGGTAGAAGAGGATCTGGCCGGGCGCGGGGTAGCTGGTGGCGTTTTCGAAGCCGACGCCAAGCTGGTAGTCGCCGAGCGGGATCCAGCCCGCCTCGCCGCTCCAGCGCGCCTGGATCAGCCGGCTGGCGAAGGGGAGCACGCCCCGGAAGGCGGCGCAGGTCTTGGGGGCAGCCGCCTCCTCGAAGCGCGCCACGAAGCGGTACGCGCCCACGCTGATCGCCACCCGCTCCATCGCTCGCTCCTCCCGGCATCCCGATCACGTCCCGCCCATTCTGCCAGAACGCCTCGCTCACGCAAGCCGGACGGATCGCGTCGACGTGACAGAATCGGCACAGGTGTATTATTCGTGGAACGCTAGCTGCATGACTTGGAGGAGGTTGCCCGGCAACCGGAGCGACGACAAACGAGAGAAAGAGAATGGGAGGCCAGCGCGATGGCGACGACCCAGCAGCGAACGCGAACCATCTGGAAGATCGATCCGGCGCACACCCTGGTCGAATTCGCGGTCAAGCATATGATGGTGACCACGGTCAAGGGGCGCTTCACCGACTTTCAGGGGCAGATCACCGGCTCGCTCGACGATCTGAAGGATGTCGCGGTCGATGTGACGATCCAGGCCAAGAGCGTCAACACCGGCAGCGACGACCGCGACACCCACCTGCGCTCGGGTGACTTCCTCGACGTCGAGCAGTTCCCCACCATCACCTTCAAGAGCACGCGGGTGGAGTCAAAGGGCAAGGACCACGCCAAGGTCTACGGCGATCTGACGGTGCGCGGCACCACGCGCGAGGTCGAGTTGGACACCGAGATCAACGGCGTGGGCAAGAATCCCTACGGCCAGGAGGTCGTCGGCTTCAGCGCCGAGACGAGCATCAGCCGCAAGGAGTGGGGCCTGACCTGGAACGTGGCCCTGGAGTCCGGCGGCTGGCTGGTGGCCGACCGGCTGAAGATCACCATCGAGGGCCAGGCGACCAAGCAGGCGTAGCGGCTCTCACCTCAACCCCTCTCCCCTGCGGGGGCGAGGGGCTTTTTGCGTGTGGGGGGGTTTGCTTCCGACCGAGCGGCTCGTAGCCGCGGGGCCGCGCGGGGTTGATGGCGTTTGCGTAATTATCCTGGAGTTCCGCCGCCGGGGGCGCGCTGGGCTAAAGCCGCAGCGCTAGCAGACGAAGCCTGTTGAAACAGGCTAAATATCAATCCTCAGCCTGCTTCAGCAGGCTTTCGTAGAAATCTAGCGCGGCGGCTTGAGCCCCGCGCGCCAAGCGGCACGACGCGTCGGGTGTACGCCGCCCCACGCCTTGCCGGTTCCCGGCTCGGCGCTATCATGGCCGGGGCGCAGCCCGCGAGGCGGCGTCTGCGACGCGAGTGCAGAGCGAAGGAGGGAACGTGGGCGCTTCGGAGATCGCGGGCCTGGCGCACTGGCGCCTGGTGGGGCCGTTTCGCGGTGGGCGCGTGGTGGCGGTGGCCGGCGACCCGGTCGATCCGCTGACCGGCTACTTCGGCGCCTGCGCCGGGGGCATCTGGAAGACCGAGGACGCCGGGCAGTCGTGGCGCAACGTCTCGGACGGCTACCTCAAGACCGCCTCGGTCGGAGCGCTGGCCGTGGCGCCCTCCGACCGCAACGTGGTCTACGCCGGCATGGGCGAGGCCTGCATCCGCGGCAACGTTACGCACGGCGACGGTGTCTACCGTTCGG
>DASSHC010000389.1:0-12480 GCA_035693105.1 Thermomicrobiaceae bacterium
CCTGCTGGCGCATCTGCCCACCGAGCAGTTCGACCGATGGCTTCAGCCGCTGCCGCTATCGATCGTGCAGCAGGACCGCCTCGACCGCATGGTTGCCGTGTTGGAGCAGCCGCTCGAACGCGGGCGCGCGCTGCTGGTCTCGGGAACGCTCGACACGCTGGAACGTGACGCCCTCAAGGAGGGCCGGCCCGAGGCGTACGACGCCATTTACGCACAGGCTGTACGGGAAATGGCCACGGCCGGGCCGCCGCTGCCGGCGTGGGCCGACGGCGTGCTGGGCATCTTGTTCGGCCGCGACGCCGCGCACGTGTTCGCGGAAGAGACGACGGACGCCGACGGCAAGCCCAAGGGCGGCCAGTTCACGGGGAAACCGCCGGTGCCGACGCCGGCTGAGCAGCAGGACACCATTCGCCACGGCAAGGCTGGGTAAAGGAGATCGACGATGTCTAACAAGTTCAACCGCGGCAACCTGCTCGACTTCGAGAGCGCCACCGCCAGCCCGGTGAGCGGGGCGATCTTGGGCGTCACGCCCAAGGTCTCGGCGTGGATCAAGGTGAAAAACACCGATTCGGTGACGTTCACCTTCACGACCACGGGCACCGCCGACGGATCGTGGAAGGTGGAGCTGTCGAACGACGAGGCGGCCACCAAGGTCAACGTCGTCGATCGCGCCAACCTGATCGCGCCGCCGACGCTGCCCACCGGGACGCTGCAAAACTCTACGGTGGCGATCACGACGCTCGGGTACGCGTACCTGCGCCTGACCTTCACGCCCGTCGGTGGCGCCGGCAACGCCGATGCGCAAACCGGCGTGATCGTCGGCAAGCCCGTGGATCTGGCACAGGTGTCGCTGGCCTCGGCGTTCATCTACGTCCCCGCCGCCGGCGCCGCGGCCGGCTCGTGGCTCATGGAGACGTCGAACGACTGGAGCGGCATCGGAGCCGGCACCACGCCGCGCATCGCGGACGGACAGTGGACGGACATCATCGACGCTGGTGACCCCGCGATCGCGAGCGTCGCGGGCAGCGGTCAGAAGCTGTCGCTGCGGCTGGGGTTCGTCGAACAGGGCGCGCTTCGCATCTCGTACACACCAGCCAGCGGGTTCGGCGCGCTCAAGGTGTTCTTTGTCGGGAAGGGGGCATAGTCATGCCGACTCGCACCATCGGCCGAATGAAGGTGGCATCGGCCAACATCGTCGACGCGTCCGCATTCGGACGCAGTTGGCTCACGACGGCGGATCAAGCGTCGGCGCGCGGGCTCCTGGGTGTTAGCGACGTCGGAGACCTGCGCAACTACGCCGTTGCGGACGCGATCGCTCTCCTGGGACTCACTCGGCCACAGGTGGTCGTCGAGGAGCCGTTCAACAATCAGCCGGGCGCCGCGAACTCGACGTTCAGCGCGGTCGGCGGCACGCTGGCGCAGTCATCGCGCGGGCAAGGTGGATGGTTCCAGCTCACCACCGCAGCGGGAGCGGGCTCGAACGCGAGCTGCCACAACAACCAGCGACAGGTGCTGGTCACTGACGTCACCCACAAAAAGTGGTACTCCCTCTTCCTGTTCGCCCTGGAGTCCGCCGTCAATGCTGACTCCACGCTGCGTCTCGGCCTCTATGATGCCTCGCTGGCCACAACTGGTGGCGTGTACATGGGCATGTTCGGCGGCGCGGCCGGCAGCACGACCAAGTTCGGCTTCTTCCACGAGCAGGCGGGCGTCACGACGGGGGTGCTGTCGTCGGTAAACATCGACCTCGGCGGCATCCACCTGGGGCGCCAGTACTGCGATGGGGCGGGGAATATTTACGGATCGATGGACTTCGAGGCGGCCAAGACGTTCGTCGGCGCCAGTAACGTTGCCTGCATGGCCCATCTGCAAATGCTGAACGGCGCAGGCGGCGGCGCTCGCTCCTACTCGTTCGGCCACGCGCTGCTGATCACGGAGTAGCCTGCGTGCCATTCGCCAGCATCACACCGTTCACGAACTGCCCGGTAAGCCCAGCCGAGCAGCTGCAGGTGTGCCCGCTCGGCGACAGCATCACCCAGGGCACCAATGGCGGCTGGAAGGTGCCGCTGTTCGCGGCCGTGAAGGCGCGCCGGACCAATTCGGATTTCGTCGGGTACACGCCCAACGCGCTCCTGACGCCGCCGGTGACGAACTGCGGGACGGGCAGCTGCGGGTTCCCGGGGTCGTCGGCAGCGTCGTGGAAGGCGGCCGGCGTGGCGACCTACGTTGGCGTGACGCCCAAGCCGCCGGACATCTTTCTAGTGTCGCTCGGTACCAACGACGCGAACAACGTCCAGGGTGGCCAGGACGTGGGCGCGGTTGTGGATCAGATCGTCGTGCTCGCGCCCAAGGCAATTGTGCTGGTGGCGACGCGCCCCCCTCAGGTCGCGAACGCGTCGACGACCATCAACAGCGAGATCAAGGCGCAAATCGCGCTCCGTCGGACGCGCGGCTACAACGTCGCGATCGTGGACCAGTTCGCGAACATGACGACCGCTGATCTCCTAGAGGACGGCGTTCATCCGACACCAACCGGCTACCAGAAGATGGGCCAACTCTGGATCGCATCTCTCTTGCCCTACGTGAAGCCATGACAACACTCCGTCGCTCACTTCGAACCGCCGCCTGGGAACTGGCGGCAATGGGGTTGCTCCTTGTCGGAATCGTCAAATACGTCGCCTGTCACCGGTGAAACGCCCGCGATTGCCCTTCCTGGCGTGATCGCGCCGGCCGGCTGGCCCGATGTCGCGCGCGGCGCGGTCGTATCGATCTGCGCCGTCGCCGTCGCCTGGCACCGCCCCGAGTCCGCCGACTGGGCGCTACTGGTGCTGACCACCGTCGCGTCTCCCGCTCTCGCCCGCGCACTGCTCGACCGCTTTCGGAGGTGATCCATGAAGAGCTACATCCGCCGTCTCCGCTGGTTGATTCTGCTCGGTGGCTTCTGCGCCGCCTGCTCGATTGTGAAGCCGCTGCCCGGCAAGGTGGGCGACAAGCCCGGCCTCGCCGACGCGCAGGCGCTGATCTGGCGCACCGCCTACCACCGCACCGACGCGAGCCCATTGGTCTACGTCGTCGAAGGCGACGAGCTCTCATGCACTGATCCGAACAGCGGAAAGCCTGGGTTCGAGTGCACGTCGGTCGGCTGCCGCGAGGGCTGCACGGCCTCGCCGCTGGCCGTGCACGTGGCATTCGACGGCGGGCAACACGTCAACCCGAACAGCACGATCACGGGGCAGCGGTGGTCAGATACAACGCTGGCCCACGAGGACGAGCACGCGAAGAAGATCCGTGACGCCCTCGAGTTGCTGCGGTACACGCCGCGCACGGCAGACGCGCTGCTGATCCTGGGCGACCGGAACCACGAGGCGCCAGAGTGGCAGCCGGGCGGCGAGGTGGACCAGGCCAACCGCCTGCTGCAGGAGCGCGGCCTATGATTCGCCTCGGCATTCTCTGGGCGGCGGTCATCGACCAGGCGCTGGGCATCCGCTGCCCCGTCCTGTGGTCGTGCTCGCGCACCTACCGCCGGTGCTGGCAATGATCGCCGAGATTATCGCCACCCTGGGCCTGATTATCGAGTACATCGACGACCATCCCGAGGTGGCCAAGATGCTGGCCGAGGAAGCCCAGGAACTGCTCGGCAAGCACAAGGACGACAAGGAGTTGCCAGGGCGGGAGGCGATGCGTGGACTGGCGGCGGGAATGGCGGCGTCGAACGCCAACGCGGTTCAGGCATACGCCCGGGCCAAGGCGGCGGCCAAATGACCACCGCTGAGCTCGACCGGCTGGCGCTGCTGCACCCCGAGGCGCTCTGGCGCGTAGAGCGCGTCATTCAGCGCATGGCCGCTCGCGGCTTCGACGTCTACGTGGGGCGCACGCTCGGGACCGCGGCCGACGTTGCTGCTGCCGTTGCTGCTGGGCGCGCCGCCAAGGGCATGAAGGTCGACTGGCACATGCTCAGGCGCGCGGCCGACCTGCGGCAGCGCAAGAAAGACGGCGGCCCCAACTTCGACCAGTCGGCGGCGTCGGAACCGTTCTGGCGCGCGCTGTATGAGGAAGCCACGGCCATGGGTCTGCGGTCGCTGGCGTATCACCCCGACGGGACGAAGTTCATCATCCAGACGTCCAAGGGGCCGATCTGGGACTCAGGGCACGTCGAGTATCGAGCACCGCACGCCACGCTGGCGGCGGCGGTCGCCGCCGAGCTGCCCAGAGCGGAGGTCGCGTGAATGGTGACGGCACAACCGACCGCATCGACTACCCGCGCGAGTTCGCCCACGAACTGCGGGTGGAACTTTGGGCGATCGCAAAGCGTATTGGAGAAATTGAGGATGCTCTCTCGCGATGTAGCGTCGCTGAGCGAAGAAGCCTCCTCTTTCGCCTCTCGGAGCGGCTCGAAGTCCTCAGCACCGTCGCAGGCGAGGCCGCTGGAGTTGTCCGCGGTCACGTCGCTGCCCTGACGATGCAGATGGCTCGGCACCCCGACTTCGCCGACACCATCATCGACATGCCGGCCATACGGCTGGACGAGCTGCCGCCGCCGGCGGCGCAGTCCCCGATCGTCAAGTACGCGGCCATCATTGCCTCGGGGGCCGTCGCGATCGCTGCCGTGGCGGCTTGGCTGGCCACCCGCTGGCCATGAGTTTCCGTACGCCGTGTACGGTAATCAGAACGGCGGCACTTCGGCGATCGTCACCAGGACGCCGGGGCGCCGCGCGTCCACGGTCCAGGCGTCGGACCACGACGTGATCCAGCGCCAGCCGTCACCCTGAAGAACGCCGGCCTTCACGAGGCCATCGTTCACCAGCTTGCGGCCCCCGGCGGCGATGTTGTCTGGGTCGCGGCGCTGGTGCAGCTCGCACCACTGGAAGTGCATCGTCACCGGCCGCGCGAAGGTGGGCAGCCGGGCGGATTTGGCCAGGGCCCACACCGTATCGGTCCAGGCGCGCTTGAGGCGCGCGTAGCCGGCGCCCCGCCCGCCGCTGCCCTTGGCCGCCGCGATCAGCTCGTTCAGGCCCGGCATCGGCCCCGCAATCCACAACTGCGCCGTCACGCGGCCACCTTGACGATGCAGCCAAGGCACCGCACGATGGGCAGCCGTGACACCGAAGGAGTTGCGGGCTGAGGCCGCTCGCGCGCGGGCTGAGGCCCGGCGGCTGATCGACTATGCCGAGACGTTGGACGAGGCGGCGAAGCGTGGCGACGGCTTGCAAGCATCGTCACGTCAGCGTATCGTATCACCTGTGGATGTCAATCAGGACGGTCTGTCGGCGTATACCAAGCGAGCCGCTACGCGCTCCTGGCGCGAGCTGCAGCGCAAGCTGTACGAGAAGAACGTCACCGTAGCCGGCCTGGCGCGCGAGCTGGGCGAGTCGCGGTCCCGGGTCTCGAGCTGGTTCGCCGCCGCGGGAAGCGCGGGAAATCGGCCGATCCCTCGGTCGATCGCACAGAAGCTGGAAGCGAAGTACGGCATTCCGCTCGGCGACTGGCCGCGCATCGACGGCTGATGCCGCACATGGCGTACGGTAATTGCGCGTAGCGTAAAAATCGCCCGACCCCCATTGCGCGCGTGTCGTCTGTAGCGTATCAACTAGGCATGCGAGACGACGCGGCGCCCGAGGTTGAACAGGACGACGACCGGACCACCCAGATTCCGGCCGAGAGGATGGCCGAGCTGGCGCGGCCGGAATCGATGGTCGAGCTGATCCGCGGGCGCCGAGCGGAGCGCGACGCCGACATGGTCACCTTCGAGGTGGAGTGGTGATCCCCGGCGGCTACGGCTGGGAGCCCGAGGACGCCTGGGCGTACTACCGCGACTTCGGCGACGAGGAACGCGCCGAGCATGCCCAGCGCGAAGCGAACGACGACGAAACCGAGGAGGGATGACCATGACGAAGCTGTTGCTGATCTGTGTGGTGGTCGCCGCGCTGGTGACCGGGTGCGATGCGGTCGAGGGGCAGGGTAGCGTCGAGAGCGCGAGCGGCGCCAGCGTCTGCCCGGCCGGACTGGTCGTCCAGGCGGACGTGTGCCCCGGCACCGGCGGACAGCTGGCGCTGTGCAAGGCCAAGGGCGAAGAGAACGGCGTCAGTGCGCCGGTGGGCGTGTCCTGGTGCCTCGTGGCGACGGCGCCGGCCGAGGGCGTGATCGACTACGTCGAGTGCGTGCCGGTGTGCCCGTGACCGTGCAGGAGATGTCCGCTCTGATCGCGGAGCGCGTGCGCATCAGTGAGGCGGCGGCGATCGCCGTTGAGCGCCTGCGCATCACGGCGGCCGTCGCGAAGTTGCTGAGCGACGCCCTGGACGTGTGGCCAAAGAGCGACGTCGTGGCGCTGGCGATGCTCGGGGAGCGGATCTTGGGCGCTATCGAGGGACCACGAACGCAGGAAGGGAAACCATCAACATGAGCACCGAGCTTATACCGACCCAGACGAACGGAAAGGCGCTGGCGCCTGCTGCCTCACCGCCGGCGGCGCCGGTCCCGCAGTACGCGCAGGGCTTCGAGGGCGCGGCGTCGGCGCCGTTCCCGCCCGATGCCGCCAAGATCCTGGGCGAGGCCGTGAAGCCGGAAGAGGTGGAGACGAAGCCGAACGGCATCGTGTACCTCCCCGGCGTCTGGTACCGCCGCCAGCTCACGCGCGCCTTCGGCGCCGGGGCCTGGGCGCTGCTGCCGCGCGGCCCGGCGCGCACCATGGGCGAGATCGTGGTGTACCACGGCGCGCTGTACATCCTCGGCCGGTTCGTGTCCGAGGCGTTCGGCGAGTGCGAAACCCGTTTCGGCATGTCCTACGCCTCGTCGCTGGAGGGCGCCCGCACCGATGCGCTCACCAGGTGCTGCAAGGACTTGGGGATGGCCACGGAGTTGTGGGATCCCGAGTGGCGCGGCGCCTGGCAGGCCAAATGGTGCTCGAAGACGTGGGAGGAGGCCAAGGGCAACAAGAAGGCCGGCTACGTCTTCAAGAAGCTCGACAAGCCGAACCGCGCCCCCGATCCCGTGGCAGGCCGCAACGTGGGGCCGACGGCTGCGGCCCTCGACGCCACCGCGCAGAAGCTCGCCGCCGAGCTGAAAGAGACTCCATCCGACGCGTCCGAATTGGGTCTGTCCGTCGGACAAGGGGAGGCCAGCGCTCCGGAGACAGCTGGTGCTGGCGGGCAAGCCGCCGTTTCTCCCGACACCGGCGAGGTGGCATCCGCGGGCGACGTCGAGCTGCTGCGCACCCAGGTCAAGAAGATGCGCTGGGCGGCGCCGCGCGCCCGCAGCTGGCTCAACAACCTGTTCGGCACGTCGAAAGCCGAGAATCTCACCAAGGACCAGGCCGCGAGCGCACTGGTGCTGCTGCTGGCGGCGTCTACCGACGACGCGAACAGCGACGACAACAACACGGCCTACGGCGCGGCGTACGAGCGTCTGAAGGCCGACGGCAAGGTGTCGTGATGCGGCGCCTGTGGTGCCGGATCTTCGGGCACCGGCTGCCCGAATGGGAGGAGGCGAAGCGACTACCGCGCGGGCGGGCTCTTACCTGCAAGCGGTGCAACCTGGACGTCGTCGCGTCGCTAACGCACGGCCGCTCGGTGTACCGGTGACGTCCGCGTCCCAGCTGCAGCGGTACTGTGGGTACCCGCGCGCGTTGTCCAAGATCGCGCCCAAGA
Organism: Thermomicrobiaceae bacterium; assembly: GCA_035693105.1. GTDB lineage: Bacteria > Chloroflexota > Chloroflexia > Thermomicrobiales > Thermomicrobiaceae > DASSHC01. The sequence goes on from DASSHC010000389.1 coordinate 7,644, forward strand.
GCGAGCGCCAGCAGCAGGCGCTGGACAAGGGCACGGCGTTTCACAGCGCCGTCGAGCTGTGGGCGAAGACGGGCGACCTGGGCGGCGTGCTCGCCGGCCTGCTCGACGACGAGGTGCGCGGCTGGGTCGAACTGCTGGCGATGACCTGGGCGCCGCCTCTGGGTGCACACTTCGAGCTGGCACTGGGGCTGTCCCCCGGCGGGGGATACTGCCCGGTGGTCGAGCCTGAGCCGCACGTTTATGTGGCGGCGCCCGGCGTAGGCCAGGGCAACGGGCGCCTGCTGACAGCCGGCCGCGCCGACGTCGTGGCGGACGTCTTTGGCGTGGCCGTGGTGCGCGACTGGAAGACAGGGCGATACCCGGTGTCACCGCCGGCTGAGAATCTGCAGCTCACGGCGCTAGCGATAGCTGCCGCGTCGGCCCTGGGATGCCCGTCGTTCGTCCGAGAGATCTACTACGTGCGCGACGGCGCATTGGACAGTGACCCGCATCCGGTGCTGCTCGATAGCGACGAGGGCATGGCGGCCTGGGAGATGGTCGAGGCTGCCGCCCAGCTCGACGACAGCCCGCGGCCAGGCGAGTGGTGCACGCCCTGCTGGGAACGCCGGCTGAGGCGCTGCGATCGCGCCCAGGTGGCGGCGTGAACCTGCGCGAGTGGATGGAGCGCCATTACGGCGCGCGGCCGTCGACGATGCCGCTGGCAGCGCTGGCCGCGCGCGTGCGGCACCTGCAGGTGCTGCTGGCATCCGCTCGCAAGCTCTGCGTGGCGACGGAACGATGGGATGCCGTCGAGGAAGCGATCCGGCGCTTCATGCGCAGCGGCCAGAATCGGCCAGGCTGAAGAGCTCCCCTGTAGGGTGGTGTGCCCGGGGATGGCTACTCGTACAGCGGTTCGACTATGTCACGAAACCGCGACATCTAGTTAGTCAAATTTCTGGCGCGTACTCTGAACGTCCCCGATGCCCGTCCAGCTCGAGCTCCCGTCATTGGAGACGACCGGATCGCTGCGGCACGCCCTCACATGGCTGCTGCAGTATGGCCTGGAGTGTTCCCGGGCCACGCGGCACATGCACGCGACCTTCGCGCGCTACCTGCTCACTCACTTCGGCGATCGCGAACTCAGCAGCATCGGCTACCCCGAGCTGAAGGACTACTACGTCCGTGAGCAGGCCCGCGGCCTGGCGCGCGAGACCATCCGCAAGCGGCTGTCCACCCTGCACATGGCGATGGCCGAGGCCAAGCGCCAGGGATGGCTGAAGGAGGTTCCGCCCTGGCCGGTCATCAAAACCGACAGCCGGCCCAAGGATGCCTTCTGGACGCTGGAAGAGTGGCGGCGCGCTGACCAGGAGTGCGACGACCAGGACTTCCGCACCTGGGTCGCGCTCGGCTTCTGGTTCGGACTGCACACGGCCGACCTCAACCGGTTCCGCTGGTGTGATCTGGACCTCGTTCGTGGCACCTGGGTCCGCCGCTGCACGAAGGGCAAGAAGCAACCGGAGACACTGCCGGTGCCGTCGGGCCTGCTGGACTTCCTGCGCCGCCGGCACGATGACCTGCAGCCGCACCCACGCGACCTGGTGGCGACGCGGAACATGGGCCATCCCAATCGGCCCCTGAAGGCCCTTTGCCACCGCGCGGGCGTGCCGCTGATCTCGCCCATCGGTCTGCGCCACAGCTGCGCCACGCTGCTCGAGGACAAGGGAACCACCGAGCGGTTCCAGGTCGAATGGCTCGGCCACCACTCGCCGAAGATGCTGCGCCAGACCTACCGCCACATCACGCCCGCCGGCATCGACCGCGGCGTGCAGCTGCTCGACGATCCGCCCCCGCCGCCGCCCACCGCGCGGCCGTCCTGACATCGATACCGAACACGGCGTACGGTAATTGCGCTTCGCGTCACAAGCGACATAGCTCGACAACAAAGGTGTAGACACCAATTATCCGGTCGAGTAGTCTGTATTTGTTGGTTGGGACGCCTCGGTGGGAGCCGAGGGCACCCGAGACTGGATACCCTGGAGGGACACCATGACGAACGTGATTGCGACGACGAGCGATGGCATCGAGATTGAGGCGGGCGACTGGCTGGTGGCTGGCCGCGGTGACAGCCTGGACCTAGGACACGTCCAGGAGGACGGCGACGTGATCTGGACCGGTCACCGTGAGGCCCTGCGTGTCGACGACCTTGAGAGAGCCGCGGTGGCGATCTACTCCTCGCGGCTTGCGGCCGAGCCTGCATACCAGGCACGCGGACTGACGGAGGCTGGCGGCTACTCGCTGACGTGGCGTGGCGGCCGTGGTCACACGAGCGTAGACCACGCCGACCACGCGGGAGACGCCGACCACTGCGCCGAGTGCGATGCGGCGCTGGCTGCCGTGCAGGCCGACCTGCCGAGGGGGTGGGCTGCGGACTGGACCGGCGACGGGAACGGGTCGGAGCTCGATGTCGTGATCGCGGAGGCGGTGTAGCCATGGCCGCCGACGTCACCCGCGCCGCTGAAGATTCCGTTTCGACGTATCTCGGCGAAACTGGCCCCGGCGCAGCCTGGGACGACTCCTGGTTTACGGAGGCGTTCGAGGTCGACAGTTCCGGCAGAGACTGGTCGTGGACCGATTATCGCGACGCTGCGAAGGCGGCCCTGAAGCGCGCCAATTCCGCCAACCTCGTCCGCGATCCGCGTGAGGACGAATCGCAGTGGCGGACGGAGGGGGCGTAATGGCCGCCCGTCACCGCAAGGCCGCCGCTGCTGCCAGCGCCAGCGTCGAGACCATCCGCAAACTGCGGCGCCGCCTCGGAGCAATCGAGGACGCCGTGAGCGAGGCCGGCGAGGAGCTGGATGCGCTGGAGCAGACGCTCGGTCTGGTGCGCGAGGACGGCTCCAGCCTCGCCGACGAGCCGCGGGAGGAACGTGGCTAGGAAGAGCAAGCGCAACCCCCGTGGTGCCGGGCGACCGGTCTCCACGGGGAGCAAATCGACGCGGGCGATCTCCTATCGCGTGAGCGCCGTGGAGCGCGCCGAGTTGGAGGCCGAGGCGGCGCGCCTGGGACTGGCAGGCGCAAACGAAGCGGCGAAACGCCGGGCATTCCCCGCGGCGTAGGTCCGCGCGTAGCGTCCTGCAATCAGGTAGCGAGTCGATTACGACGCGATACGCTACGTGAATTAACTACGCGAAACCACTAAGACTGTTGTTTCGCATACTACACGTGGTGTCCTGTAGGTGTAACAAACGGTTTGACGGCTTACGCTTTCGGGAGCATCAACGAGATGCGACCCCATGAAACTCCGCTCGGCATTCCTGGCCTTCTCTTCGTGCTCCGCACGACATGGGGTCGCATCCACGCGTGACCGCGCGGGGAGGGGGGGCCAGGGGTTCCGAGCTTCAACCGAAAGGACCGCGCCATGGAAAACCATCCGCGCGGTCAGCGTGCCAAAGGACTGAAAATCCTTGTGTGGACAGTTCGATTCTGTCCCTGGGCACTCGCTGACCGCACAACCGAAACGCTGAACCTGCGAGGCTCACCGTGAGCCGCCAGGTGGACTACGTCGCCGCTCGCATGGCCCTGGGGATGACCCGGGCCGAGGCTGAAGCGGCGACCGCCCTGGCCCGTGTCCATGGTGGACAACTCGCCCGGCAGATCCGCCGTGGCGAGATCAGAACCGCCCGCCAGCTGCGCCGCGCCCTTGGCGCCGCCGAGCTGATGGTCGCCGGTGCCGCGCGCTCTCGCGCCGCCGCCTAAGTCAGTCCGTACGTCCGTTAACGTCCAAACTGCGAGGTTCATTATGCAATTGCACGCGCGTCAGGGAGATCTGGTTATCGAGAAGCTGGAGACCATCAACGGGAAGCTGGAAGAGTTCCCTTCGCTCACCTTCGCCGGCGACAGCAGCGGCCATCCGCACACGCTGGCCGGCAAGGTGCTGGCGCGCCGCGAGGGCCGCCGGTTCCTGATCAAGGTGACCGGGAAGCGTGAGATCACGCATCACCGGCCCGGCGGCCACCGCACGGTGACCCTCAGCGGCACCGCCAAGAACCCCGGGTACTACGAGGTGCGCCCGTTGCGCGAGCGCGGCGATGGCTCCGACCGCGCGGTGGAGGACTAGTCGCCATGGCCACCACTGCGAAACGCCGGAAGCTGTACGAGCTGACCCCGGCACACCGGAAGCAACTCAAGCCGTGGGCGGACAAGTGGATCGCCAACGCGCTCAACACGATACCCATGGACGACGCCGACCGCGACGCCATGAAGGCGGCGGTGAACGGCCTGCACGCCGCCGCCAATCTCGACCCGCCCGAGCGCATCGTGTTCTGCGCGAGCCCCATCGGAGCTGCCATCGCGGCGTCGGTGGCCTCGGGCGTGCACTACCTGCGGGACAACCCCGACCAGCACGTGCGCCTGTTCCGCCGACCGCTTAGCGAGTCCGACCTGCGGTCGGCCATCGCACCAGCGGTCGCCTTTGTCGTGCGCCACGGCATGCACCGGGCGATGACCCTAGACCTTCTGCCCTCTCCGGAGGCAAAGAAGACAACGAAGATCGACGCCGCCACGTACGCCGCCACGAGCGCCGCCACGAGCGACGCCACGCGCGCCGCCACGAGCGCCGCCACGAGCGACGCCACGCGCGACGCCACGGTCGCCGCCACGAGCGCCGCCACGCGCGACGCCACGCGCGACGCCACGAGCGACGCCACGGACGCCGCCACGTACGCCGCCACGAGCGCCGCCACGCGCGACGCCACGGACGCCGCCACGAGCGACGCCACGCGCGCCGCCACGTACGCCGCCACGAGCGACGCCACGCGCGCCGCCACGAGCGCCGCCACGAGCGACGCCACGGACGCCG
>DASSHC010000390.1:0-7713 GCA_035693105.1 Thermomicrobiaceae bacterium
CTAGCGCGGTGGTTTCAACCCCGCGCGGTCGCCGGACAGCGTCAGCCCTGGATGAAGGCCGCAATCTGCCATCAGCCATCAAATCCGCCCCAAGCCGACATAATTCTCGGCCAACGAGGTGGCGGCGGCGGGGGAGGTGCAGGTGTAGTGGAGCTGCGAGAGCTGCAGGCGGCGCTGGAAGACCTCGTCGCGGCCGTGCAGACGGTGGAGCATCGAGGTCATCCACCAGGAGAAGTGCTGGGCGCGCCAGACGCGGCGCAGCGCGGTGGCCGAGTAGGCGTCCAGCAGCTCCGTCCGGCCGTGGTGGAACCAAGCGGCCAGCGCCTCGGCCAGCAGGCGCACGTCGGCCACCGCCAGGTTGAGCCCCTTGGCGCCGGTGGCCGGCACGATGTGCGCCGCGTCGCCGGCCAGGTAGAGGCGGCCGTACTGCATCGGCTCGACCACGAAGCTGCGCATGGCCGTGATCCCCTTCTCCAGCACCGGCCCGCGCTGGAGCGTCCAGCCGTCGTCGCTGGCGAAGCGCGCCTGCAGCTCGTCCCAGATGCGCTCGTCCGGCCACTCCTCGATGCGCTCGTCCGGCTCGACCTGCAGGTAGAGGCGGCTGATCGCGGGCGAGCGCAGGCTGTGCAGCGCGAAGCCGCGCTCGTGCGAGGCGTAGATCAGCTCATCGGTCGAGGGCGCCACCGCCGCCAGGATGCCGAGCCAGGCGAAGGGGTACTCGTTTTCGTAGACGGTGAGCACGCCGGGCGGGATGGCATCGCGGCTGACGCCGTGGAAGCCGTCGCAGCCGGCGACGATGTCGCAGCGCAGCTCTAGGTCCTCGCCCCGGTGGCGGAAGCGCACGGCCGGCGCGTCCGAGTCGAGGCCATGCAGGCTGACGTCGGAGACCTCGAAGAGGATCTCGCCGCCGGTATCGAGCCGGGCCTGGATCAGATCCTTGACCACCTCCTGCTGGCCGTAGATGGTGATGGCGCGCCCGCCGGTCAGGTCGCTGAGCGGGATGCGGTGGCCGCGGCCCTCGAAGCGCAGCTCGATGCCGCGGTGCACCAGTCCCTCGCGGTGCAGGCGCGCGGCGAGACCCAGCTCGTCCAGCAGATCGACCGTGCCCTGCTCCAGCACCCCGGCGCGCACGCGCTGCTCGACGTAGGCGCGCTCGCGATCCTCCAGCACGACCGCCTCGATCCCCGCGCGCGCTAGCAACTGCGCCAGCACCAGCCCGGCCGGGCCGGCGCCGATGATCGCCACATGGGTCCGCATCGGCATCAGCCGCGCTCCTTCGCTCAGGCGCTACCCCAGACCTCGCGCGCCGTCTCGGCCACCAGCCAGAGCTTGGCCTCCTGGTCGGCCGGCGTCACGCGGTTGCCCTCCTCGGTCGAGGCGAAGCCGCACTGGGGGCTGAGCGCCAGCCGCTCCAGCGGGATATATTGAGCGGCCTCGTGGATGCGCTGCTTGAGCAGTTCCTTGCTCTCCAGCTCCGGCTTCTTGGTCGTCACCAGCCCGAGCACTACCACGCGGTCGTCCGGCACGTGGCGCAGCGGGGCGAAGTCGCCCGAGCGCTCGTCGTCGTACTCCAAGAGGAAGCGCTGGAAGCGGGTGCGCTCGAAGACCTGCGCCACCGGCTCGTAGCCGCCGCTGGCGTAGAAGCGGCTCTGGTTGTTGCCGCGGCAGAGATGGATGCCGAAGACCACGCCGGGGTGCTGGCCGATGACGGCGTTGTCGAGCTCGATGCAGCGCGCCAACAGCGTGTCGGGGTCGTTGCCGCGCTGGCGGTAGCCCTCGCGGATCTGCGGGTCGAGCAGCGCGGCATACTGCGGCGCGTCGATCTGGATGTAGCGGCAGCCGAGCCGGATCAGCTCGTCGACCTCGGCGCGCAGGATGTCGACCACGTCGGCCAGGTAGGCATCGATGGTGGGGTAGGCGCCTTTGGACTTCTCGGGGTCGTAGTAGGCGGCGGCCTGCTGCGCGCTGATCAGCGTGACTTTCACCGGGCGGTCGGCGCGGCCACGCAGATAGGCGAACTCCTCGCCGGCCAGCGGGCGGCGCCGGCGCAGGCGCGAGACGACCACCGGGCGCGGGTAGACCAGCTCGTTCCCCTGCTCGTCGCGGAAGGGGATGGCCCAGCCGCCGAGCTTGTCGAAGCCCTCGACCGCGTCGATCAGATGGCCGAAGAAGGCGTAGCGGCGCAGCTCGCCGTCGGTGACCACGTCGAGCCCGACGCCCTCCTGCAGGGCGACGGCGGCGTCGACGGCGCGGTCCTCGACCCGCTTGAAGGCGGCCTCGTCCAGCTCGCCCGCCTCGTGCCGCTTCCTGGCCTCCTTGAGATAGCCCGGCCGCAGCAGGCTGCCGACCACATCACTGCGCCAGATCCCCATCGCGTCCCGTCCTTCCGTTCACCCGGCTCGGGGCGATTGTAGCACCGGCCCTCGCCCCCGTCCCCTCTCCCGTGCGCGGTAGAGGGGCGCTGCCCATCGAGGAGGATTGGCCATAGGGGGAGTATTCGTATGCTCGATCCCTGTCTTTGGCCACCTCCCCTCGCCCCCGCAGGGGAGAGGGGACGGGGGTGAGGGCGCTCTGGGCCGGGGGTGAGGGCGCGTTACGCCTCCGCCAGCGGCGTCGGCCCGACGCGCAGCAGGACGGTGTTCCCCCAGGGATCCTCGACCGCGACGGCCTCGCCGATGCGCTGATGGGGCACCCCGGCGGCATCGAGTCGCTGGAGAATGGCCTGGCGCGCGGCCTCGCTGGGCAGCTCGACCGTGAAGGAGCGCAGGCGCACGGAATCCGCCGGCGCCGGGCCGGCGTGAAGACTGTGCCAGGTGTTCAGGCCGAGGTGGTGGTGGTAGCCGCCGGCCGAGACGAAGAGCGCGCTCGGCATGTTGGCCACGATGTCGAAGCCGAGGATGCGGTGGTAGAAGTCGGCCGCCTGGCGGATGTCGCCCACCTGCAGATGCACGTGCCCGATGCGCGTGCCCGGCGGCAGCCCGCGCCAGGGCTCCCCGGCGCGCTCGGCCTCGGCCAGCAGGCCGCGCACGTCGACCGGGTCGACCGCCATCCGCACCTGCCCATCCACCCAGGTCCACTCCTCACGTGGGCGGTCGCGGTAGACCTCGATGCCGTGCATGTCCGGGTCTTCCAGGTAGAGCGCCTCGCTGACCAGGTGATCGCCCTGGCCGAAGGGCATGCCTAGCTCCAGCCAGTGGCGCAGCCAGCGCCCGAGGTCGGCGCGCGTGGGGAGCAGGATGGCGAAGTGGTAGAGGCCGGTGTAGCTCCGGCCGCCACGCGGCCAGGGCTTGGCCCCCGGCTGCTCGACGAGCACCAGCAGCGGCTGCCCGGCCACGCCGAGGACGGCCTCGCCCTCACCACGGCGCAGCAGCTCGAAGCCGATCGCCTCGGTGTAGTAGACCAGCGAGCGCTCCAGGTCGGAGACGGTCAGCGCCGGCAGCCCGACCATCGTCGCCGGGTCGATGGCCGTGGGTGTCGGGGTGGGTGCGGGTGCGGTCATGAGGCTCTCCTTGTTTCAATCCTCACCCAGGGTCTCGCCCGGGTGCGATGCGGGCACGCTTGCCGGGCCGCGGCCCGAGCGTGGCACTCACTCAGCGCGGAGCGTGCCACGCTCGCTGGGGCGACGCTACTCCTGGCGCACGGCCGCGATGTGCAGCGTGATCTTGACCTTGTCGCTGACGACCACGCCGCCGCTCTCCAGCGCCGCGTTCCAGTTGACGCCGAAGTCGCGCCGGTTGATCTCGGTGGTCGCGGTGAACGCCGCGCGGTCCTGGCCGTAGGCGTCGACGATCTGGCCGTCGAACTCGGTGTCGAGCACCACCGGCTTGGTGACGTCGCGGATGGTGAGATCGCCGTGCACCTTGTAGCGGTCCGCGCCGGCCTTCTCCACGCTGCTGCTGGTGAAGGTGATGTAGCGGAACGCCTCGGCGTTGAAGAAGTCGTTGGTGCGCAAGTGGTTGTCGCGTCCCTCGTTGAAGGTGGTGACGCTGGTGGTGTCGATTTTGGCGTCGACCTCGGCGGTCTCGTGGCTGGCCGGGTCGAAGCGGATCAAGCCCTCGACCTGCGAGAACTGACCCTTGACCGTCGCGATCATCATGTGCTTGACGCTGAATTCGACGCTGGAGTGGACCGGGTCGATGATCCACGTGCTGATGCCGGTACCGCTGGTGGCCCGCGCGGCGCTGCTGCTTGACATGCTTTACCCTTTCCAGGCGACACCCGATCAGACGGTTCCGTCGGGTACGGTCCTAATCTCTGGTAAGTGACTATAGACCTAGTGCTCACGGTTGTCAAGCGGCTTACGGAAGATTAGAATTGGAGCAGAAGGAGGCCGCGATGCAGACCGACAATCCAGCCCGCGCCGCAGCTCACGCCCAGGCCGCCATCTGCCCGCGCTTTCACTACGCCGTGGAGCTGATCGGCCGCCGCTGGACCGGCGCCATCCTGCGCGCGCTGCTCGACGGCGCCACCCGCTTCACCGATATCACCTGCGCCGTCCCCGGACTGAGCGACCGCCTCCTCTCGGAGCGGCTGCGCGAGCTGGAGTCCGAGGCGATCGTCACCCGCACGGTCATCCCCGAGATGCCGGTGCGGGTCGAGTACCAACTGACCGACAAGGGGCGGGCGCTGGAGTCGGTCATGGCCGCCATCGGCGCCTGGGCCACCGAATGGGTCGAGCTGCCCGAGGACGCCGAGGAGAGCGGGGGCGGCTGCTGACCAGGCGTTCCCAGGCGGTGCGACAACCGATGAATTGACACGGTAAGATTCACGGTCACACTGGTAGGGGCAGACCTCGAATGGAGCCGTGTCTGCCCTGTTGCCCATACGCCTCGGCAACATGGAGAACTAGGGCAACGTGGGCGGCTGCGGTGAGGGCCGGTAATAGGGGAACAGGGCAGACACAGAGGTCTGCCCCTACCGCATCCAGACGTCATAATTGGTCTTTGGGGAGGGAACTGGGTGCCTCGTCGTCACTTCGACCAACGGATCGTGGTCGCGATCGTTTACGTCTGCGGCATGCTGATGAACTCGATCGACTCGACCATCGTCACGGTCGCGCTGGCCACCCTCAGCCGCCAGTTCAACGTCTCCCCCTCGGCCATCGACGCGGTCGTGGTCAGCTACATCGTCAGCCTGGCAGTCTTCATCCCCGCCTCCGGCTGGCTCGGCGACCGCTTCGGCACCAAGCGCATCTTCCTGCTGGCGCTGGCCATCTTCACCACGGCCTCGGCGCTCTGCGGCCTCTCCGGCAGCTTCGGCCAGCTGATCATCTTCCGCGCACTGCAGGGGATGGGCGGCGGCATGCTCACCCCGGTCGGCATGGCGATGCTCTACCGCACCTTCCCGCCGGAGGAGCGCGTGCAGGTCGGGCGCATCCTGATGCTGGTGACGATCCTCGGCCCGGCCTCCGGCCCGATCCTGGGCGGCTTCATCATCGAGAAGCTCTCCTGGCACTGGGCCTTCTTCGTCAACATTCCGGTCGGCGTCACCGCCTTCCTCTTCGGCAGCCTCTTCCTCAAGGAGCATCGCGAGCCGGCGGCCGGCGGCTTCGATCTGGCCGGGTTCCTCTTAGCCGGCAGCGGCTTCGCCTCGCTGATGTACGCGCTCAGTGAGGGATCGACCAAGGGCTGGACCGCGCCGCTGGTGCTCGGCACCGGCCTGGCGGGAGCGCTGATCCTGCTGGCCTTCGTGATCGTCGAGCTGCGGGTGGCCGCGCCGATGGTGCAGCTCAGCGTGCTCAAGGACCGGCTCTTCCGCAGTTGCACCATGACCTCGCTCTTCGCCTCGGCCGGCTTCCTGGGCATCCTCTTCCTGGTGCCGCTCTTCCTGCAGGTGGCGCGCGGCGCCTCGCCGCTCTCCTCCGGCCTGACGACCTTCCCCGAGGCGCTGGGCGTGGTCAGTTCGACCCAGGTGGTCGCCTGGCTCTACCCGCGCATCGGGCCGCGGCGGCTGATGTGCGGCGGGCTGGTCTGGGTGGCGACCATGATGGCGCTCCTCTGCACCGTCGGCCTGGGCACCAGCGACTGGATCGTGCGCCTGCTGATGTTTCTGATCGGCGTGGGCATGGCCTGCGTCTTCCTGCCCTCGCAGGCGGCCGCCTTCGCCACCATCTCGCGCGCCGCCACCGGCCGCGCGGCCACGCTCTCCAGCGTGCAGCGGCAGATCGGCGCGGCGACCGGGATCGCGCTGGTCAGCACGGTGCTGGCGGCGGTCGGCCCGACGCGCATCGGCGCCGACGGGCTGGCGCACGCGCACCTCGGCGCCTACTACGCCGCCTTCCTGATGTCCGCCGTGCTGGCCCTGATCGGCGCCGGCCTGGCCCTGGCCATCCCCGACCGCGACGCCGCCGCCACCATGGTCATCCGCCGCCGCGCCAAGCGCGGCGAGGCCCCGGTGCTGGTGGGCGAGGCGGACTGAGGGAACCGAGCCCTCACGCACGGCTCCGTTCGAGCCAATGCTGGGAGAGGGGCCGGGGTCTCCGTGCGTGAGGGCGAGTGACGTCCCGTCGAACATCCGCGCGATCCGACGCGCGGGGCGATAAAGGGTTTGTCGCATTCTTTGGGATCTGCGAGCCGCTCGACGCCCGGCTCCGTCCGGAATCGAATTCCCGGGCTGAGCCCGCGAAGCCCACCAGAGGGGCTGAGTGCGCCTTGTTGTTGCTGCGGTTGGCCTGCCGGATGCCGGTTTGGTGGCGCCCGATGCCGAGAAGAGATCCTTCGCTGCGGCTCAGGATGACAGGGGTGGCGGCTGCTCATTTCCCTGTCATCCTGAGGCCGCAGCCGAAGGATCTCCCCAAACGCTGCCTATTGCCCACGTTCCAGGTTGTCGCGGTGCGCGGAGCGCGGAAGCGCAGCCCCTTCAGTGGGCTTCGTGGACTCAGCCCGAGAAATCCATTCTCGGGCGTCATGGGCAAGGCGGGTCCACGGAAGCCGGTCGCGCTGAATTGCCTTCGTTACTGCCGCAGCGGATCCAACTGATCCGCGGTGGGCTCTGCTCAGCAGAACCACGATTCGCTGAGGCGGGGTGGCGGGGGGCGACGGCCGTGGGGCCGGGCCGGGCCGGGGCCGGGCAGGACGGCGGCCTGGTGAGTGAGGGCGCGGACGGTGGAGAACGTCTGGTAGACATCCTCGTCGTCGCGCGCGGCGGCTTCGACAACGCCTGCGATCTGGCGCTGCAGCGCGTCGACGCGCGGGTCGGGGTTGGCCCAGGTGTAAGTGTAGTTGGCGGCGTCCAGCGGGCCGAGCCAGCGCTGGGTCTCCGCGCGGTCGAGCAGCGCCGAGCCGGGCGGCACCAACAGGCGGATCGAGAGGTGCACCGGGTCGACGTGCGCGACGAGATCCTGCGCGTCGATGAACTCCAGCAGTTCCCGGTAATCAGCCAGCGTCGTCCAGGGGGTGAAGGGGAGGAGCGAGGGGCGCATCGCGATGCCGGCCTCGTCCAGCACCGCCAGCGCCGCGACCACGTCCTCCTTGGTGTGCCCCTTCTCCAGCCGCTCCAGCACCAGTGGACTGACCGACTCCACCGCCGAAACGGCGAAGCGACAGCCGAGCATGCCTAGCTCGGCCACGACCGTAGGATGCTCCAGGATGTGCTCGATGCGCGTGGTGATGTCGAAGGTGAGCGCCGGGAACTCTTCGTGCAGCGCGCGGCAGACCCGCAGGGCATGCGTCGGGCCGTTGAGGAAATCGGGGTCGCCGAAAGTGATGTGCCCCG
>DASSHC010000391.1:0-8172 GCA_035693105.1 Thermomicrobiaceae bacterium
CCGGCGGCGACCACGGCGGCCAGCCCGGTCGTCTCGGCCAGCCCCAGCGCCACCGGTACGCCCGGCGGAACCGTCGCCTACGACAAGAACCACGCCCCGGCCGTGCCCCAGCCGGAATTGGGCAAGAAGTACAGCGGGCAGAAGATCACCTACTATGGTGACTCGGTCGGCGCCGGGCACGACATCGACATGGTGCTCGCCACCCAGTTCACCAAGGACACCGGCATCGAGATCAACGTCGTGCCGCACCCGCAGAGCTCGGACGATACCTACGCCCAGTACCTGCGCTTCTTCCAGGGCAAGTCGTCCGACATGGACGTGATGATGCTCGACGTGGTCTGGCCGGGCGCCTTCGCCCCGCACCTGCACGATCTGTCGTCCGCGCTCGGCGACCTGGCCAAGCAGCACTACGACACGATCGTCGCCAACGACACCGTCAACGGCAAGCTGGTCGCCATGCCCTGGTTCAGCGACTTCGGCATGCTCTTCTACCGCACCGACCTCTTGCAGAAGTACGGCTACTCCGACCCACCGGCCACCTGGGACGATCTGGAGAGCATGGCCAAGAAGATCGTCGATGGCGAGAAGGCCGCCAACTCCAACTTCGTCGGCTTCGTCTTCCAGGGCGCGGCCTACGAGGGCCTCACCTGCGACGCCCTGGAGTGGCTGGCCTCCACCGGCGGCGGCACGCTCTACGAGGACGGCAAGGTGACGGTCAACAATCCGCAGGCGGTCGCCATGCTGAACAAGGCCCGTGGCTGGATCGGCACCATCGCGCCCAAGGGGGTGACCTCCTACAAGGAGGAGGACGCCCGCAACGTCTTCCAGGGCGGCAACTCGGCCTTCATGCGCAACTGGCCATACGCCTACAACGAGGGCCAAGCGGCCGACTCGCCGATCAAGGGGAAGTTCGATGTAACGCCGCTGCCGGCGCAGTCGGGGCAGAAGAACGTCGGCACGATCGGCGGCTGGGCGCTGGGCGTCTCGGCCTACTCCAAGTCGCCGGACGCCTCGGTCGAGTTCGTGCGCTACATGACCAGCCCCGACGTTGAGACCTGGCGCGCGGTGGTTGGCTCGTACGTGCCGACCATCCCCAGCGTGGCCGACAGCGCGGCGGTGCTGCAGGCGATGCCCTTCCTCAAGCCGATGGCGAGCGTCGAGCGCGTGCCGCGGCCATCCGGTCCGCTGGGCGACAAGTACAACCAGTTCTCGACCTACTTCTTCCAGGGGGTCAACTCGATCCTCAACGGCCAGGATGCCAGCAGCGTCGTGCCGAACATGGCGCAGCAGATGACGCGCGCGGCGGGCTAGATGTAGGCACGGGCCCTCACCCGACGGGGAGCCCTCACCCCAGCCCTCTCCGGACGGAGTCCTGCGGGGGCGAGGGAGCATCAAGACGTAGACGTTACTTGCTCCCCTTCTCCCACGCATGGGAGAAGGGATTGGGGATGAGGGAACCCCGGCGTTGGGGACGACGGCCCAGCCTGCCCCACTCTCCATTTCCACCGATTCAGGGTACGATGGGCGCACCGGCGGCGGGATAGCGGGGGGAGATGGTCATGGACGGCGTGACGACGCAGGGCACACCGGCGCTCGAGACGCCGGCGCCAGGCGGGCCGCCCAAAGAGCGAAGCAGCCTGGCCAGAAGCCAGACGCGCACCGCCTGGCTTCTCCTGATCCCCACCCTGTTAGTCGTGGCGCTGATCGCGCTCATTCCGCTGATCCAGACCATCTACTACAGCTTCACCAACGCGCGCCTGGCCAGCGTCCAGCCCACCAAGTGGGTCGGGCTGAAGAACTACCAGTTCCTGATCCACGACTCCGCCTTCCGCCACGCGATCTGGGTCACGGTCGAGTTCACCGTCATCACGGTCATCTTCGAGTTCATCCTCGGGATGCTGATCGCGCTGGTGGTCAACTCGCACTTCCAGGGGCGCGGCGCGATGCGCGCCGCCATGCTCGTCCCCTGGGCGGTGCCGACGGTCATCTCGGCCGAGATGTGGAAGTGGATGTACAACGACGTCTACGGCGTCTTCAACGACATGTTCAAGCGCGTCGGCATCCTCGACCACAATGTCGCCTGGATCGCCCAGCCCTCCACCTCGCTGGCCTCGATCGCGGCGGTCGATATCTGGAAGACGACGCCGTTCGTGGCCCTGCTCCTGCTGGCCGGCCTGCAGGTGATCCCCAGCGACATCTACGAGGCGGCCGATGTCGACGGCGCCAACGCCATCCAGCGGTTCTTCCGCATCACGCTGCCGCTGCTGGTGCCCGCCATCCTGGTCACGCTCATCTTCCGCACGCTCGACGCGCTGCGCGTCTTCGACGTCTTCTACACTATGTTCGGCAGCCGGGCCGACACGATGACGATGGCGATCTACGATCAACAGAACATCGTCAACTTCGCCGACATCGGCTACGGGAGCGCCATCAGCATCGCCATCTTCGTGATCATCGGCATCTTCGTAGTCATCTACGTGACGGCGCTGAGAGTGGAGCGTGCGTGATGACCGAGTCGCAGAAATCCCGCAGCCTGATCGGCAACATCCTCTTCTACCTGGTGGTGCTGCTGGTCCTGATCTACCTGATCTTCCCCTTCCTCTGGGCGCTGCGCTCCTCGCTGATGCCCGACAACGCCCTCTTCACCACGCCGCTGCAGTACATCCCCAAGAGCCCGACGCTGGGGCACTACCGCGACGTCTTCAAGAACCCCGTCTTCGTCCACGCCCTGCTCAACTCGGCCATCGTGGCTGGCTCGGTGACGCTGATCTCGCTGGCGATCGGCTCCTTCGCGGCCTACGCGCTGGGGCGCTTCACCTTCCACGGCCGCTCGCTGGTGCTCTACATCGTGCTCTCGATGACGATGTTCCCGCAGATCGCGGTGCTCGGCTCGCTCTATGACATGGTCAGCCGCTTTCACCTCTACAACACGCTCTGGGCGCTGATCATCACGTACCTCCTCTTCACCCTCCCCTTCACCGTCTGGGTGCTGACCACCTTCTACCAGGCGATGCCGCGCGAGCTGGAGGAGGCCGCCTACGTCGACGGCGCCACGCCCTTCCAGATCTTCTATAAGGTGCTGCTACCGCTGGCGGTGCCCGGCATGGTGACGACCGGGCTGCTGGCCTTCATCGCCGCCTGGAACGAGTTCCTCTACGCCCTCTCGTTCCTGCAGACGCCGACCAACTACACCGTGACGCTGGCGCTCTACAGCTTCCAATCGTCGACCGCCTCGGGCAGCGGCTTCGAGATCCCCTGGGGCGACATCATGGCGGCCACGATCGTGGTCGTCATCCCGCTGGTCGTGCTGACGCTCGTCTTCCAACGGAAGATCCTGGCCGGCCTGACGGCCGGCGCGGTCAAGGGGTGATTGGATCGGCTGGGATGTGCAGGGTGCGGAGAAGGTTTGTCTCATTTCCCAGAGCCGCCGCGCCGCTCGTCGCGCGGCTCCGTTCGGGCTAAAGCCAACCGCGCGAACAAAACGAAGCCCACTGAAGGGG
Source organism: Thermomicrobiaceae bacterium (assembly GCA_035693105.1). Taxonomy (GTDB): domain Bacteria; phylum Chloroflexota; class Chloroflexia; order Thermomicrobiales; family Thermomicrobiaceae; genus DASSHC01. The sequence goes on from DASSHC010000391.1 coordinate 3,501, forward strand.
CTGAGCGCTGGTTTCGTCGTAGCCCAGCGTCAGCCAGCTACCGCAAACCGTGATTGCGGCTGTTGCCTGGAAGCCCGACGCTGGGATTGCGCCGTCCGTGGAATCGCGTAGTAGCCAATCTCAGCCCCTTTCGTGGGCTTCGTTTTGTTAGCGCGGTGGTATTAACCCCGCGCGACGAGCGGCACGCAAGCCTCACGAAATTCGCCAAACGCTCTGAAAGAGTGGGGCAAATGCGGATAATCGTTATGCGGAGCCACCGAAGGTTCGATCCGCGTCTTCATCCAAGGCATGACTGGAGCAGCACTGTGCGGCTAAGGTCAGGCGAGTGTCGATAAGGTAGCTCACGGACAATCGAGCGGACGTGAGCCCTCGTCCCGTGCACGGTAGATCTGATCTTTGAGAGCGTCCACGTCGACGTTGCTCCAAGATCCCGCCGCGGCACGCATCCCGGCGAGCGCCGCCTCAGGATCGTAGCCTGCCCAGATATCCTCGGCCACGACCGTTTTGATGCGACTGAGGCGGTACCGCTCGCCGTCGCGCTCAAGCTCGATGGGCGCCTGGTCGGCCTCCGCGAGCACGCGGTCGAGTTCGCTACCTCGATGCACGTGTATGATCTTTGGCTCGTGAACCATCCGCGATTCGCCTTACATGAGAGCCAACTCGATGAGAAGCAACCGACAGGTCAGCACCGCGCTCCACCACCATCTTACGGGCTGTAACCCAGGAAAGGCCAGCCCATGGACGTCGTAACCTGCGGCGAGTTGCTGGTCGATTTCGTCGCCAGCGTGCCCGGCGCGACGCTGGTTCAGGCGCCCGCCTTCGAGAAGGCGGCTGGCGGGGCACCGGCCAACGTCGCGGTCGGGCTGGCGCGGCTGGGGCACTTTACCGGCTTCCTGGGCCAGGTCGGCGACGACGACTTCGGGCGCTTCCTGGCCGGCGTGCTGACCGAGAACGGGGTCGATACCGGCGGGTTGCGCTTCAGCCCCGAGGCGCGCACCGCGCTGGCCTTCGTGTCGCTGCGCGCCGGCGGCGAGCGCGACTTCCTCTTCTATCGCCACCCCAGCGCCGACATGCGCTGGCGCGCCGGCCCGGCTGATCTCGCGTACGCCGCCGCGCCCCGCGTCTTCCACTTCGGCTCGATCAGCCTGAGCCACGAGCCGAGCCGCGCCTCAACCTTGGCGGCGGTAGCGGCGGCCGCGGATGCCGGCGCGCTCATCTCCTACGACCCCAACCTGCGCCTGCCGCTCTGGCCCTCGGCCGCGGCGGCGCGCGAGGGCATCGGGCTGGGGCTGGCACGGACGCAGCTCGTCAAGCTGAGCGCCGAGGAACTGGTCTTCCTGACCGGCGAGTCGGACATCGCGGCCGGCGTGCGCGCCCTCTGGCAGCCGCGGTTTCAGCTCGTGACGGTGACACGCGGCGCGGCCGGCGCGGCCTGGTTCAGCGCCACGGCGAGTGGCGGGGCGCCGGGCTTCCCGGTGACGGCGGTCGACACCACCGGCGCCGGCGACAGCTTCGTCGCCGGGCTGCTGGCCGGGCTGCTGGAGGCTGGCCTGCGCCTCGACCCCGACGCGATCGCGCGAGCCGTGCGGCTCGGCAACGCCGCCGGCGCGCTGACCACTACTCGCCGCGGCGCGATCCCGGCGCTGCCCACCCGCGCCGCGGTCGAGCGCTTGCTGGAGGACGGCAGCTGAGAGAGGAGACGAGCGTGCGCTACGCCTTGAGCTGGAGCGGGGGCAAGGACTCGACGCTGGCGCTCGATCGCGCCCGCCGCGCCGGGCTCGACGTCGCCTGCCTGTTCAACATCTACGAGGGGAGCAGCGGCCGCGTGCGCTTCCACGGCGTGCGCCGTGAGTTGATCGTGGCGCAGGCCCGGGCGCTCGGCCTGCCGTTGGTGGCCGCCCATACCCACCCCGACGACTACGAGACCGTCTTCCTGCGCCTGCTCGACCAGCTTCGCGCGGAGGGCATCGGCGGGATCATGTTCGGCAACATCCACCTGGCCGACATCCGTGCCTGGTACGAGGAGCGCACGAGCGGGCGCGGCTTCGCCCATGCCGAGCCGCTCTGGGGCGCGGCGCCCAGCGACCTGATCCGCGAGTTCGTGGCGCGCGGCTACCTGGCCCGCATCGTCAGCATCGACCTGGCTCGCGCCCGGCCCGAGTGGCTCGGCGCGAGGCTCGATCTCGAGCTGATCCGGGCGATCGAGGCCGAGCCCGCTGTCGACCTCTGCGGCGAGCAGGGCGAGTACCACACCTTCGTCTCCGGCGGCCCGCTCTTCCGGCAGCCGCTGCCGGTCCAATCCGGCGAGACGATCGAGCTGGAGGGGCACCGCTTCATCGAGCTCCAACTCGGGTAGGCGCGGAGAAGGGCCCGCATCTGCGGGACGATCAGCCCCTGGCCGAGCGCTTGCGACCGGTCGTTCGAAGGGTTAAGCTTGGCGATCGAGAGGAGGAGCGTCATGACAACCGAGATCAGCCATCAGGCGCCCCCCCTGGAAGAGCTCTCCGCCGAGGAGGCACGCCGGTTCTTTGATGGCCAGGCCCGCCGCTATGTACGGATGAGCGGCGCCGAGTTCGTGCGCCGCTGGGAAGCCGGAGAGATCGAAGAGCCAGAGCGGCCCGAGGTTCAGCTCCTCGCCATGCTCCTCCCCTTCGCCCGCGCCCGCTAAACGCGCCGATGCCCGATCGAACGCCCCGCGAGGCCGTCGAGACCTACCGGCAGCACCTCTGGGACGTGCTCTCTTGCGTCGTGCAGGGCCGCCTGACGGTGGTCGGCAACCCCGTGCTGTCGACGGATGAGCCACACGCCATCGTGCTCAACGGTGGCAACCCTGCCCCGCTCCGTGGCCCGCTCAAGCTCAACTTCACGGTCGCCCAGCAGTATCGTCTCACCCAGGATGTGGCCGGGCCTGCTCCCTGGCGCGCGATCACCAGCGCCTATCTCTATCTGCTGCAGGACGCTCAGGGAGCCGAGCTCTTCAGCTTTCACTGGAACCCGTCCGGCGCGGGCGCGGTGCACCGTCCCCACCTGCACCTCGGTCAGGCACTGGCGGGACCGAGCACACTCGGGGAGCGCTTTCTCAGCAAGCTGCACGTCCCCTCGGGCTACGTCTCGCTGGCTGCGGTCGTGCGCTTTGCGATCGAGGAACTGGCCGTCAGCCCGCTGCGGCCCGACTGGCGCAACCTCTTGTCCGCACGTGACCAAGCGGGCGATTAGCGTGGTGGCGTTCGTCGACACGGCTTCATACAGGGAGCAGCGCGGCCCTCTCCAGCGGGGCTTGGGACCGTCGGACTCTTGTCCGGACAGTGGCCAGAGGGTAGAATTAGCCAATTAACTCGGAGGCGACGGAGCGGCGCTTGGCACGCACGCTGGTACTGGCAAATCAAAAGGGCGGCGTCGGGAAGACGACTACGGCTGTCAACCTGGCGGCCGAGCTTGCCAGTCAGGGCCACCGGGTACTCCTGATCGACATCGATCCCCAGGGCAACGCCACCAGCAGCCTCGGCGTCGAGAAGAACACGGTGGAGCGCTCCACCTACGAGGTGCTGATCGACGGTCAGCCGATCGCCGCCTGCCGCATCAGCGGCGTGCGGCCCCGGCTCGATCTGCTGCCGGCCAACGGCGAGCTGGCCGCGGCCGAGGTCGAGCTGGTCGGGCTGCGGCGGCGCGAGTTCCGCCTGCGCGAGGCGCTGGAGCTGGAGGCGGGGCGCTACGACGTGGTGGTCATCGACTGCCCCCCCTCGCTCGGCCTGCTCACGGTCAACGCCCTGACCGCCGCCGACGAGGTGGTCGTCCCGATTCAGTGCGAGTACCTGGCCCTGGAAGGGCTGATGCAGTTGATCAACACCATCGACCTGGTCAAGCGGCGGCTCAACCCGCCGCTCGACGTGCTGGCGGTGGTGATGACCATGTTCGACGCCCGCACCCGCCTCTCGGCTCAGGTGGTCGAGGATGTGCAGCGCTTCTTCCCCAGCCGCACGCTGGAGAGCGTCATCCCGCGCACCGTGCGCCTGGCCGAGGCCCCGAGTTATGGGCAGACCATCTTCGAATACGATGGCGCATCGCGTGCGGCCAGCGCCTACCGGGACGCGAGCCAGGAGATCGCGGCCCGGCTTGGGTTGCGGACGCCGGCGGAGCCCCCGCTGCTGACCGTGACCCGGCGCCGCGAGCCATGGACCTAGCCCTATCGTCGTTGTCTGTGTGACCGTGGCCACCCGTGAAGGGGAACGGAAAGAAAGAGGTGAGACGATGACGATCATCGACAATCCGCATCGTACCATCGTCCAGAGCACCGGGCTGCTCGATGAGCAGTCCGAGGAGAAGATCCTCGGCGTCGGCCTGACCTTTGATGATGTCCTGCTGGTTCCCGCCGCCTCGGACGTCCTGCCGAAAGACGCCGACACCCGCGCTCGCCTGACCCGCAATATCTCCCTGAACATCCCCATCGTCTCCGCCGCCATGGATACCGTCACCGAGGGGCGCATGGCGATCGCCATGGCCCGCGAGGGCGGCCTGGGCATCCTCCACCGCAACCTGTCGATCGAGGATCAGGTGGCTGAGGTCGACAAGGTCAAGCGCAGCGAGTCGGGCATGATCGTCGAGCCGGTGACGCTTCAGCCCGAGGACCAGGTGCGCGACGCGCTGGCGGTGATGGAGCGCTACCACATCTCGG
>DASSHC010000392.1:0-3689 GCA_035693105.1 Thermomicrobiaceae bacterium
AGAAGCGCTTGAGGATGTTGGTCAGCTGGGTGCTGACCGCGATGTCGGTCGGGCGGCTGAGGAAGGCGGGCGGGTACTTGGCGTCGAGCTGCTTCAGGTCGCCGGCCAGCGTGCCGAGCTGCCCGGCGTTGAAGCTCGCCGGCGCGACCTCGTAGCGGTAGGTGTAGCCGAGCAGCGACGGGCTGACGTCGTTCAGCAGGTCTTGATAGGCGGCCGGGGCGAAGAGCGCGGTGGCATAGACCTGCGTCTGGTTGCCATCGTCGTAGACGCTGGGCGGGTCGAAGCGCACGTCGGAGAACCAGTAGTCGTCGTCGGGATCTTTGACCTGGAGATAGCCGACCACGTGGATCGCCAGGTTCGGCGGCGAGTTGCCGAAGCGCGACAGCGGCTCGTTGGGGTCCGACTCCAGCTCCACGAAATCGCCCAGCTTGATCTGCAGCGCCTCGGCGGTCTGCTGCGAGAGCGCCGCCTCCATCACCGGCACAGGCGCCCCGCCACCGGGCGGCGTGTAGCGCTGGCTGGTCACAGCCGGGGCGCGCCCCTGGACGATGGCGGTGTGGTCCGCGACCCCGCTCTGGTAGCGCAGCAGGACGTGACGCTCCAGAGCCGGCGGCGGGCCGGGCGGCTCGGGGAAGCGGTACTCCGGCGCGTCGACCACGAAGTCGCGGTGGCCGATCACCTGGCGAATCGAGGGCGCCAGACCCTGTTGGAACTGGGCGCCGGCCGCGTCGACCCCGCTGAAGGGGTCGCTCGGGCCGGGCGCGACGCGCGCGCCGTGGTACATCACGATGTTGCGCTCGAAGACGTTGGCGTGGGCGATGGCGTAGCGCAGGCCGTCGTCGGAGAGGCGGTTGTAGAGGCGCGGGAAGGAGCTGAAGACGCCGCTGGTGAGCAGCACCACGCCGATCACGGTGGCGGCCAGCGCCAACTCGACCCGCAAACGGCGCAGCAGCAGCGCGACCGCCGCCGGGGCGGTGCGGACGTAGGCGCGCCGGACGCCGAGCGTGCGGGCCACCGGCTACTCCTCTCCCAACCGCAGCGAGCCGCCGAGGCCGAGCCGGCGCAGCGCCAGCGCCAGCACCGCCACCACCAGCGCCAGGACGACCAGGGTGCTGGCTTCGATGATCGCGACCTGGAGCCAGGGCACGACCACGGTGGCCGGCGGCATGGCGCGGGCCGCCTGCTGGTTGAGCGAGAGGAGCGGCAGGATCAACTGCGCCAGCAGGAAGCCGAGGATGGTGCCGCCCACCAGGCTGATCGCGATCAGGAGGCCGCTCTCCAGCGTCAGCCAGCCCGAGAGCTGGCCCCCGGAGAGGCCCAACGCGCGCAGCAGGGCGAACTCGCGCAGGCGCTCGCGGGCCGAGACCGCCGCGCTGACCGCGAAGCCGACCGCCGCGAAGAGCGCCGCGGCCACGAAACCGAGCGAGAGCGCGCCGATGATCCCCAGCGCCACCGGGTCGGAGCGCAGGGTCTCGCCCCGGTCCAGCCGATCGCTGACGGCGACGCTGAAGTAGGGCGCGGCGCGCAGGGCATCGGCGACCGCCGTCTCCTGCCCCGGCTGCACCGCCAGCCAGTGCTCCTCCGGCTCGGGGATGTTGCCGTCGGTCTCGTAGCGCAGGATGGCCAGCGTCGGCAGATCGACCACCACCACCGGCTGTGTCGGATCGGCGGTGGGGAAGTCGCGCAGCGCGCCGGCGATCTGGACATCGCGCCGCGCCCCGGCGAGATCGAGCTGCAGCGTGTCGCCGACCTTGGAAGCGGTCTTGTCCAGGAACGACTGGCTGACCAGCGCCGGCATGCTGGTCTGCGTGATCGGCGGCGCGGCCAGCTTCAGCGTCAGCGGGTAGCTACTGTTGCCGCGCACCCGGCCGGTGGTGAAGCGCACCGCCGCGCCGCCGGACGGCTGCTGGCTCGCGGCCGCGGCCGTGGCCGCCTCGGCCAGTCCATACTGCTGCATGCTCCAGCCGAAGGTGTGGGCGTCGGCGCCGGGCGGCAGCGCTACCGGCGTCCCGTTGCCGCCATCGAGTTGATTGCTGGCCGCCAGCCCGCTGAGCACGACCGTCCCGCTGTGGATCACGCGCGAGGCTTGCAGGCTCAGCTCGATATCGACCAGCGAGAGCGGCGCGCCGGGGCCGAGCACGCGCCCGTCGTCGGTGCGCAGCGCCAGCGGCACCACCACATGCTGGGTCGTGCCGTCGGTCTTGATGGCGCCGACGGTGACGCGGAAGGGCATGCCGTGCTGGTCCTGCACGATCAGGGAGAGCCAGGGCACCGGCGCGCTCTCGCCGCGCGGGAGGGTCGTGCCGGGCGGCAGCGGATCGAGCGTGATGCGCAGGTCGAGCGCCAGCGCCTGGGGCTGCCCCGGCAGCGCGATCGCCGGCAGTGCCGGCCGCGCCGCCTTGAGCCGTCCCATCAGCTCCGCCAGCGAGCCGCCGGCCAGGTCGGGCCGCAGGCGCACCACCCCGGGTGCGGCGGCGCTGTCGAGCGCCAGTAGCTGCGCATCGCCGGCCGCGCGCGAGATCTCGAAGCTGTCGCGCACCACCGGCATGGTCTCCTCGACCGGCGCCAGCTGGCGATAGGCCGGGTCGCGGTCGAGGGCCGGGATAGCGATGCCGGTACGCTGATCGGGTTGCACGCGCAGGTCGGCGCCGACCTGGTAGTTGGCCTGGTCGCCCTGGGAGAGGCCCCAGGTGGCGCTGTAGGCCAGCGCGAAGAGGCCGATGGCGATCGCCATGGTCAAGAGGAGCGCCGAGCGGGTGTAGCGCAGCGGCCGGCGTGCCAGTTGCCAACCCCCGAGCGCCGGGACCAGCCCGCGGCGGCGGGCGGCGAGCTGATCGACCAGCCGCGCCAGCAGCGGGATGACGCGCAGCGCGGCCACCGCACCGGCCAGCAGTCCGAGGGCGGGCGCCGCGATCAGGAAAGGGTCGAGCCCGAGCTTGCCCTGCACCGTCTCGGTGATCGGCGCGCCGTAGCGCCGCAATTGCCAGTAGCCGAGCGCGGCGGCCAGCAGCAGCACCACGTCGATCCCGGCGCGCTGCGCCACCCCCTGGCGCCGCTGCCGCCCGCGGGCCGCCCGCGCCTGCACCAGCGCCTGCGCCGACTGGCGCGCGGGGATGGTGAGCGCGATGACGCAGCCGAGCGCGGCGAGCAGCGCCAGCAGGTAGGAGGCGCGCCCGACCTCCGGCTTGAGGGGGAGCGAGATCGCGGCCAGCGGGCCGATGTGGTTCATGACGTGGAGCGAGAGCGCGGCCAGCCAGGGCGCCACCAGCGCGGCGGGGAGCGCGATCAGCACCGCCTCCAGCAGCGAGAGGAAGGCGATCTGGCCCGCCCCGGCGCCGCGCGAGTAGAGCAGCCCGGTCTCCACCCGCCGTCCGTCGACCAGTAGCCCGGCGGTCAGCAGCAGCGCGTAGCCGGCCAGCAGCGCCAGTTGCACCGTCACGACCAGCACGCCGCTGCGGCTGACCAGGAGCGAGCGCTGCGCCGCGCGCAGGATGTCGGCCAGGTCGGAGTGCACCTGGACGTTGTTGTTGGGGCCGCGGCCCTGGTTGAGCCGCGCCGAGAGTGCGTTGACGTTGCCCAGCAGCCCGGAGAGCTGGGCCACGGTCAGCTTCTGGAAGTCGGGGTAGATACGCCAGGTGACCTCGGACTGCGGACGGCCCAGCCCGCCAAAGAAGACATCCTCGGCCAGG
>DASSHC010000393.1:0-2380 GCA_035693105.1 Thermomicrobiaceae bacterium
CCATACCCCGGCACAGTGTTATAACAGGTCGGAAGCCGTTGTTTTCGTCATCCCCGTGAAGTATATTGAGCATCAATATATTGCTGGGCGCGGTGGCGGGCCGCGGCCGGTGCTCGGTTGGTGGGAGAGTCTATGCTGTCGTCCGCGGTCGCGCGGCTGGACGAGTGGGCGCCGCCGGGGGATCTGCGCCGGCTGGTCGCCGTGCGCGGCCTGCGCAGCCTGGTGCAGGGCTACGTCATGGTCGTCTTCACCATCTACCTCAGCCAGATCGGTTTCGCCGCCTGGCTGATCGGCCTGACGCTGACCATCGTCGGCATCGCCAGTTCCCTACTCACCCTGGTCATCGGCGTCAGCAGCGACCGCCTGGGCCGGCGCCCCTTCCTGCTGATCTACAGCTTCCTCCTCTTTGCCTCCGGCATCATCTTCAGCCTGACCACCATCCCCTGGATCCTGATCGCCATCAGCGCGCTGGGCGGCATGGGGCGCGGCGGTGGGGGCGGCGGACAGGCGGGCGCCTTCGCGCCGGCCGAGCAGGCGCTGATCTCGGAGAAGGCGGCCGGCGACACGCGGCGGCGCGTCTTCGCCGCCAACAGCGTCGTCGGCACCTCGATGGCGGCGGTCGGCGCGCTGCTGGCCGGCATCCCCGAGTGGCTGCGCGCGTCAGCGCACCTCTCGATGCTGGCCTCCTATCGCCCGCTCTTTCTCGGGGTGGCGCTGGCCGGCTTCCTCTCCATGGTCGTCCTCTGGCCGATCACCGACGTGAACCGGCCGAAGGAGCCGCGGCGGCAGAACGCGGCGGCGCGGGCGCAGCGCAAGCAGACGCGCCAGCGTATCGGCCAGATCTCGCTGGCCGGTGCGATCAACGGCTTCGGGCTGGGCTTCATGGCCGGGCTCATCCCCTACTGGATGCACATTCGCTACGGCGTCTCTCCCGGCGCCATCGGCCCGGTGATCAGCATCAGCTCGGCGCTGACCGCGCTGGCCGCGCTCTGGGCGGTACGGCTCGCGTCGCGCGTCGGCGATGTGCTGGTGATCACCGGCTCGCGCCTGGCCGGCGTGGTGCTGACGCTGGCGCTCCCCTTCTCGCCGGTCTACCTGCTGGCGGCGGTGCTCTACGGGGCGCGCATGATCAGCTCGCAGATGGCGATGCCGGTGCGGCAGAGCTACACCATGGGGATCATCGAGCCGGGCGCTCGGGGCAGCGCGGCGGGGATCAGCGGCGTGTCGCGGCGCCTGCCGGCCTCGGCCTCGCCGACCATCTCGGGCTACCTCTTCAACGCCGGCGAACTGGAGCTGCCCTTCGTGGCGGCGGCGGCCTGCCTGCTGATCAACGCCGGGCTGTACTACTGGTGGTTCCGCGACATCGCGCCCGACGCCGATCTGGTGGCCGAGCGGCGTCAGACAGCGCACGCCGCCACGCCGGCGATCCCCGCCGCTGCCGCGCAGCCCGAGTTCCCGCCCGACGACTGAGAGTCCGTGCGTGAGGAGCGCTGCCCAGCGAGGACGTTGCGTGCCGCGTGGCGACGGATCCCTACGCTGTCGTTAGCCACCACCCCTACCCGAACGCCGGCAGGACCTCTTCGATGACCCGCTGGAGCTGGCCGAGCTGGTTCCAACTGGTGCAGCGCAGCGTGACCTCGTCGAATCCCATCGCCTCATAGACCTTGAGGTGCTCGATGCACTGCTGGGGCGAGCCGGTGGCGACCCAGCTGTCGACGAAGTCCAGCGGGTAGTCCTCGGTATAGTAGATGTCGAGGAACTCCTTGCTCTCCCTGAGCGCGGCGTCGCGGTCCTCGTTGACGTTGATGTTGTGGTAGAGGTGCGTCTCGATCGACTGTGGATCACGCCCGGCGTCCAGCGTCTTTTGCCGGATATCCTCGATGCGCCAGGCCACGTCCTCGGGGTCGGAGCGTGAGGTCTGCCAGCCGTCGGCGTGGCGCGCCACGCGGCGGTGGGTGCGCTCGATCAGCTCGCGGCTGCCGCTGGCATTGTTGGCGATCCAGATCGGCGGGCGCGGCTTGGCAGCCGGCTTGGGCTCGATGGTGACGCCCTCGAACTGGTAGTGCCGGCCCCGGTGGCTGACGTTGTCCTCGGTCCAGAGCCGCTTGAGGATGGTGATCCACTCGGTCAGGCGCTCGACGCGCGCCTTGTTGTCCACCCCGTAGACGGCGGTCTCGATGTCGTAGCCGGCCTGCGGCACGATGCCGGTGCAGGCCACCAGCACGGTGCGCCCCTCGGCCAGCAGGTCGAGGCTGGCCCACTGGTAGGCCAACTGCACGGGATCGCGCAGGGTGAAGCTGGCCATGCAGGCCGGGCCGAGCCGGACGTGCCGCGTGCGCGCGGCCAGCCCCGCCAGGAGCGCGATCGACTCCATGCGCGG
>DASSHC010000394.1:0-20690 GCA_035693105.1 Thermomicrobiaceae bacterium
GAAGCCGGCGCAGAGGTTGTGCTGGGTCTCCTGGAAGTAGGTGCAGCCCGCTTGGGGTTGAGCGGCCGCCATGGCCGCCTGCTGGTCGGAGGTCGCGGCGGCGACGCCCGCCAGCGGCAGCGCCGCCAACACGAGGGTCGCCACGATCGCCAGTAGCTTACGCATGAGGTCCCCCTAATCCACACAACACGAGACGGCAAGCGTGCTCGCTGTCGGTTGCCCCCCCTTCCCGTTGCCGGCACGCGCCGGTGGCATTCCCCCATGCGATCGCCGCAACCAACAGGCATACGGCGATCCGGATGTGACCAGCCGAGTGCTCCCTGACTGCGCGCGACCAAAGGCGGCGCGATCACATCGCTGGCGGTACATTGTAAACGGTATTGGTCGGCGCGCAACTCGCTGCTCGCTCAATCCGTGCGGATTGGGCGATGCGTGAGAATGGTGAGTAGTTATGTCATGTCGGTGCATGGACATTCGGCCGTTTACACGGGCTGGAGAAGTTCAGGCTGATCGGGTAAGAACCGGCCCTTCGGGACGACACTCATCGTCGTCTGCCCTTACTCCCGCTGTCATCCCGAGCGCAGTCGAGGGCTCCAAGCCCCAGGCGACACCCAACGTGCTCGATGGGCCACGAGCGTTCCCGACGAGCCAGCGCGGGCAACGGGTGGCGGTAAACGACGACATTTTTGTGCCGCGTGGCGACGGATCCCTCGACTGCGCTCGGGATGACAGGTTAAAGGAGGGACGAACGACGGAGCATGTCTCGCTCGTCAGCCTCTTACTTACCCTGTCATCACGACCGAAGTGGAGCAATCCGTCGCCACGCGGCACCCAAGACAGCCGTTGGGCCACTCACCGCGGCAGCCGCTCGTAGAGCGCCACGTGCCGCGCCGCGATCTCCCGCCAGTCGAAGGGGGCGCTCTCCTCGCGCGCCTGGCGGCCCAGCCGCTCGCGCAGCACGTCGTCGGCCAGCAGCGTGCGGATCGCGCTGGCTAGCGCGTCCGGGTCGTGCTGCGGCACCAGCCAGAGGCTGCGGCCCCCGGCGAAGGGCTCCAGCGACTCGCCCGGCGCCGGGTCGGTCGTGATCACCGGCAGGCCGGCGCGCAGCGCGGCGATCAGCGTGCCGCGGCGCAGGCTGGCCCCGCGCGCGAAGGGGAGCACGACCAGGTCGAGCGCGGCGAGCGCGGCGGCGGCCTCGGCCGGCGGCAGGTGACCGGTCCAGATCACCCGGTCCTCCCCATGCTGCTGCGCGGCCAGCAACTGCGTCAGGTAGGGACCGTTGGCGGCGTCGGTGGCGCCCAGCCCGCCGCCCAGCACCACCAGCGCCGGGCGCGGCTCCGGCAGCCGGTGTATGGCCGCCAGCAGCAGCTCGAACCCCTTGTCGGCCGTCAGGAAGCCGAAGAAGCCGAGCGCCGGGCCGGGTGGGATGCCCAGCCGCTCGCGCGTGGCCGCACGGTCGCGCGGTGGCGCCTCGGGCAGGTTGCTGCCGATCGGGATGCGCGCCAGCCGCCGGGCCAGGCGGCGCGAGCGGGCCAGGCGCCGCCGGTCGGCCTCGTTGGTCACGACCAGCGCGCGGCTGCCGCGCGCCAGCAGTTGGATCGCGCCGCCCCGCAGCCGCCCCGCCTTGGGGAAGAGGTAGGGCGGCAGCAGGTCGTGGAAGGTCGTCACGAGCGGCGGGCCGCCGCGACGCGCGAGCGCCAGCGGCAGCAGGTTCAGCGCCGGGTGCATGGCGAAGGCGCCGGCCTGGTATTGCAGGTGAATCAGCTCGGCGCCGATCTCGGCCGCCACCTCGCGTACTTGCCCGGCGAGCGACCAGTCCCAGCGCTCGACCCAGGGAAGCACCTGGCGGTCCTCGCCGCGCGCCGCGGCCGAGGTCAGCACCCAGCTCTCCCAGCCGGTCTCGGCCAGGGAGGCGCGCAAGCGCGCGGTGTAGTCGCCGATGCCGCCGCGCATCGGCGGGTATTCGCCGCTGAGGAAGAGGACGCGGCTCATGGCGCACCGCCCGGCCGCAGGCGACTGCGCAGCGCCGCCAGGTAGAGCCGCACGCGCTCGCGCCGCAGCGGGCGCTTGTGCCCCACCAGCCCTTTGCCGCCCTCGATCCCCAGTCGCAGGGCGTAGCTGGCCAGCAGGAAGGCGCGCAGCGCGCGAGCGGTGGCACGGCCGTGGAGCCGCTCGTAGAGGAGCACCTTGCTGGTGTCGAACACGATGCGGCGCGCGGGGAGATCCTGCCGGCTGCTGGCGCCCTCGTGGTGCACGATCACCGCCTGGGGCACGTAGGCGATGCGCCAGCCGGTAGCCCGCACCCGGTAGCACCAGTCGACCTCTTCGGAGTACATGAAGAAGCGCTCGTCGAAGAGGCCGGCCTGCGCGATCGCCTCGCGCCGCGCCACCAGGCAGGCGCCGACCAGCCAGTCAACCTCCTGCGTCTCGGCGTCGTCGCGGTCGGCCAGGTAATAGCGGCGCAGGATGCGGTTGTCGTGCCAGTAGTCCTGGATGATGGTGCTCTCCAGGAAGCCGGTCAGGCGGGTGGGGAAGCGGCGCCGGCTCGGCTGGGTGGCGCCGTTGGGGTAGACCAGTCGCGGCCCGGCCACGCCGACGCCGGGGTTGGCCGCCAGGAAATCGGCCAGCGTGCCGAGGGCGTCGCCGACGACGGTCGTGTCGGGGTTGAGCAGCGCGATGACCCGGCCCCGCGCGGCGCGAATCCCGTCGTTGCTGGCGGCGGCGAAGCCGGCGTTGGCCGCGCGGCTGACCACGCGCACCTCGGGGAAGCGGCGGCGCACGGCGGCGGCGCTGCCGTCCGGCGAGGCGTTGTCGACCACGATCACCTCGCAGCGTCGCCCCGAACCGGCCAGCGAGGCCTCGATCGAGGCCAGGCAGTCGAGCAGCAACTCGCGCACGTTGTAGCTGACGACGACCAGGCTGAGATCCAGCTCGGCCGGAGCGAGCACGGCTCGGTCGAGCGCGGCCGGCTCGGCGGTGGGGAGCGCCCCCGCCAGGCGCCGCACCAGCAGCCAGGTGCGCAGCTCGTACCAGGCCATCAGGAGCGCCAGCACCAGGCCCAGCCAGCCGTCGCGAAAGCCGCCCAGCCACACGAAGCGGCGCGCGAACTCGCGCGCCGGCTGGCCCAGATAGCTGCGCGCCCGGGGACGCGCGCCGGAGGCCGCCAGCCCGGCGGCGCGCAGAGCGGTGTAGCTGGCTTGCTTGTGGCGGAACTCGCCCAGCGTGTCGTAGTTGAGGTGCAGCAGCGGCTGGCTGAGCCTGCGGCTCTCGCCGTCCAGCTCGGCCACCTCGTGCACCTCGCGTCCCGGGCGGTAGCGCGCCCGCGCGCGCCGCAGCAGGCGCAGTTGATGATCCGGCCACCAGCCGCCGCCGCGCAGTTCGCGCCCGCGGATCCAGTTGCGCCGGGGGATCCAGTAGCCGGCGACCTCGGGCGGCGCGGCGCGGATGGCCGCGGCGATCTCGGCGCGCAGCGAGGCCGTCAGCCGCTCGTCGGCGTCGAGGAAGAGGACCCACTCGGCGTCGACCAGCGCCAGCGCGGCGTTGCGCTGGCTGGCGTAGCCGCTGAAGGGGCGCTCGACCAGCTCGGCGCCCAGGTGCCGCGCGATCTGCGGGGTGGCGTCCTGGCTGCCGGAGTCGAGCACCAGCACGCGCCGGCCCAGCCCGGCCACGCTCCCCAGGCACTCCGGCAGGTGACGCTCCTCGTCGCGCGTCAGCACCACCGTCGCCAGCGGCAGCCGCTCAGCCATCGACTTCCGCCGCCTCCCGGTAGAGCCGCGCCGCCTCGCGCAGCGCCTCCGCGCGCAGGGGATCGCGCCGCGCCGCCGCACGGGCCAGCCAGGCGCTCGGGCCGAGGACGCGCGGGTTGTGCCGCCGGAAGTAGCGCGCCCGGCTGCGGTGCAGCTCGACCAGCATGGCCCGCGATACCTGGCCGGTGCTCCGGCCGCCGTGGTGGACGACGCGCGCGGCGGGCGCGGTCAGGATCGTCCAGCCCGCCGCCTTCAGCCGCCGGCACCAGTCGATCTCCTCGCTGTACATGAAGTAGCCCTCGTCGAGCGGGCCCACCTCGTCGATCGCCTCCCGCCGCAGCAGCATGCAGGCGCCCAGCGGGTGATCGACGGCGAAGGGCGTCCGGCCGTCGCCGGAGGAGAAGCGACCGTTGAGGCGTGAACCAGCCAGCCGGGGATGAAGCGGGAAGAAGTCGAGGACTTGCTGGGCCAGGCCGGGGAAGCGGTAGCCGGCCGACTGCAGGCTGCCGTCCGGGTTGAGCAGCAGCGCTCCGACCAGCCCGACGTGCGGCATGGCGTGCAGCGCCCGCCAGAGCGCGCCGAGGGAGCCGGGTTGCAGCTCGGTATCGGGGTTGAGCAGCAGCACGGCCCGCCCGCCGGTCGCGCGGATGCCCAGGTTGCTGGCCGCCGCGAAGCCGCGGTTCTCGCGCTGTGCGAGCAGGCGCACACCGGGAAAGGCGGCGCGGACCGCCGCGGCCGTGCCGTCGGTCGAGGCGTTGTCGACCACGATCGTCTCAAGCGCCAGCCCCGCGCGCGCCGCCTCGCGCTCCAGCGAGGCCAGGCAGGCGAGCAAGAGGTCGCGCGTGTTCCAGGCGACGATGACCGCCGACAGGTCGGCCGTCGCGCCCGTGGTCTCCTGTGCGCTCGCCCCGCTCACCTCGCCATCTCCTCCACCAGAGTAACGAACTGGCCCAGGACTGGACGCGCTGATTAAACACGACGCGTGTGTCGGTGTATTGCGCGCTGGCGCGGCGTATGGGAGCGGGCACGCGCACGGCTCGACATCGCGCTCGGTTCGTCATTATCCGCACCGTTGGCGCTCGCCGGTGCGCTCTCCGCGGCATCCGGCGCCATCCGATTGCGTATCACTCAGGATGTACGCTACACTGCCGCTCTCAATCGCTGGAGCATCACGGTCGCTCGGAGTCGCCGCTGAAATCGCCTGCGGCCGGCGCAGGGAAGGGAATCGGGGAACCCGATGTCGCACAGGATCGTCTCGGGCGGGCGGGGCCACACCATCGCGCTACCCCACATGGGGCGTCACGCGGCGGGACAGGCGGCCCCGGAGAACCGTGCCGCGCGTGGCGAAGCAGCGGAAGCGCGCGGTGTCCGCGCGCATCACCTCCCGGTGCTGATCCTGGCGGCGAGCTGCTTCGTCAGCGGGCTGAACGTCAACGTCCTCAGCCCGCTGATACCACGCATCGGGCAGACGTTCGGCGTCTCCGACGCCGCCGTCGGTCAGCTCGCCACGCTCCACGCCGCCATCGCGGGCCTGCTGGCGGTGGCTATCGCGCCGGTGATCGATCGCTACCCCCGGCGCGCGGTGCTGCGCGTCGAACTCGCGATCCTCCTGCTGGCGATCGGTCTCTCGGCCCTGGCGCCCAGCTTCGGCTGGCTCTTCGCCGGCCAGGCGCTGGCGGGACTCGGCGGCGCGATCATCGGCGGGATCTGCCTGGCGGCCACCGGCGATCTCTTTGTCGACGAGCGGCAGCGCAATCGCGCCATCGGCACGGTCAGCGCCGCCTTCAGCATCGCGACGATCGCCGGCCTGCCGCTGATCACCGAGGTGTCCAATGTCGTGGGCTGGCGCTGGGCCATAGCGGTCTTGCTGGCGCCCACCGCGCTGGTGACGCTGGGAACAAGCTGGCTCCCAACAGTCGTGGCGCGCGCCCCCACTGCAGCAGCAGACCACCACCGCTATCGTGAGGCACTGGAAAACTGGCAGGTCAACTGGCTGCTGGCGGGCGTGATTGTCGTCTGTCTGGTCATGGCGGGCTGGCAGGTCTACTTTGGGGCCTACACCACGGCCGTCTTTGCCATCAGCGCCAATGCGTTGAGCCTCCTCTTCCTGGCAGCCGGCGTAGGACAACTCCTGGCCGCCGAGACATTGGCGCTCCTCGTACGACTCGGGTCGGCACGCACCGTCTTCGTGCTGGTCGCGCTGGTCGAGTCGCTCGCCTTCCTCAGCATGAGCCTGGTCGGCGGGGCGTGGTGGCAGTTACTGCCCTTCGTGGTCCTACTCAGCGCCGGCATGACGACCCTGTATCTCTCCACCACGGTGCTGCTGCTGGATAGCCAGCCCGCGGCCAGGGGCGCCGTCATGGCGCTCCAGACTGGATGCTTTGAGTTCGGCTGGGCGCTCGGCACGGCTGTCACCGGCGGCGCGCTGGTGCTGCTCGGCAGCTACCCGGCCGTGTACGCGACGCTCGGCCTGATCCTACCGCTCAGCCTCCTCTTCCTCGCCATCAGCCGCGGAGTCGCGCGGAGACCGGGACCAAGCGACGGCCGCGCCAGCCCCAGCCTGGCGCCTTCCGGCTCGGGGCCGGGCGCCGGGTGACGCCCTCGCGCAGGGGCCCCGGTCCGCACTGGAGCCGATAGGGTGAGCGGCGCCGTGCGGGCCGGAGGTGAAGAGCGCAACCCGCGCGTCAATGCTATACTCGCTTCCCTACACGCCGCTGCAGCGAAAACTGAGGGTGACATTGGGGGAGCCAGTCACCGGGGGCGTTTCGATCGTCGGGCGTGAGCAGGAGCAAGACCTGCTGCGGCAGCACCTCGTGCAGGCGCTGCACGGCCAGGGCAGTCTGATCCTGGTCAGCGGCGAAGCCGGCATCGGCAAGACGACGCTGGCGGAAGACCTCAGCCGCCAAGCGCAAGCGGACGGCGCGCTCGTCCTCTGGGGCCACGCCTTCGACCTCAGCGTCACCCCGCCCTACGGCCCCTGGCTGGAGATCCTGCGCCGCTATCGCACGGTGGCCGGCGGCCTCCCAGCCGTGCCGGCCTTCGTCGACAACGCCGCGGAGCTGGCCAAAGTCGGCTCCCAGGAGACACTCTTCGCCGCCGTCAGCGACTTCTTGGCGGCAGTCGCGGCGCGGCGTCCGCTCGTGCTGGTGCTCGACGACCTGCACTGGGCCGATCCCGCCTCCCTCGACTTCCTACGCGTCCTGGCGCGCGACCTACACCACCAGCCCATCCTGCTGCTGGCGACCTACCGCAGCGACGAGCTGACCCGCCGCCACCCGCTGCATGCCCTCTTGCCGCTCCTCGTGCGTGAGGCGGGCGCCGCGCGGCTGGAGCTACAGCGGTTGACCGAGGGAGACCGCCGCGCCCTGATCGACCAGCGCTATCAATTACCGGAAGCAGACGCTTCCCGGCTGGCCGCCTACCTGCGCGCGCACGCCGAGGGGAACCCGCTCTATGCCGGCGAGCTGCTGCGAATGCTGGAAGAGAGCCGGGTGTTGGTGCGAACGGAGAACGGCTGGCAACTGGGACAGCTCGGGCAGGTCCACCTTCCACCGCTCCTGCTGCAGGTGATTGAAGCGCGGTTGGGCCGGCTCGACGAGGTCACGCGCGAGCTGCTCCAGGTCGCCGCGGTCATCGGGCAGGAGGTGCCACTGGCGCTCTGGCAACAGGTGAGCGAGGCAAGCGACGACATCCTGGCGGCGGCGATCGAGCAGGGGCAAGCGGCCTTCCTCATCGAGGAGGTCGCGGGCGGCGCCAGCTACCGCTTTCGCCACGCGCTGCTGCGCGAGGCGCTCTATCAGGAGGTGATCGCCCCGCGCCGCCGTCTCTGGCATCGCGCAGTCGCGGAGTCCCTCGAAGCGACGTCGCTCCCTGATGCGGACGCGGTCGCCTACCACTTCCAACAGGCGGGCGACGAGCGCGCCGCGGACTGGCTGGTGCGAGCAGCGCGCCGAGCCAAGAGCGGTTTTGCCTTGCGGATCGCCGCGAGCCGCCTCGAAGCCGCTGTCGGCCTGTTGCAACAGCGCGGGGCGAATCCCGGTGAGTATTATCTCCTCCTCTTCGAAATCGGCATGCTCCAGCGGTATTCCTCGTCACGTCAGGCGCCAGCCTATTTGGCGGAAGCCGCCGCGGCCGCGCGCCAGGCGGGCGATCGAGCGGTCGCCGCCATCGCCGGGGCCGAACGAGGCTACAATCGCTGGCTGCAGGGCGAAATGCGCGACGGGATGGCCGAGCTGCGGTCGGCACTCGAGGAATGCAAACGGATCCTCGCGGAAGATCCAACCGCGTTTGATCGACAGGCTGCCGAATTCGCGCTGGTCGGCGCCGGCGGATCCTTGCAGGACATTCTTGGCAATCGTATGGCGGTCCCAGCGGTGATGTTCGGCTTCACCGGTCCGCTCGCCGAGGCGCTCGCCGTCGCGGAATGGTTCTACGACGAGTTCGAGCGCACTGCCCCGCCGGTACGGCTGAATACTGACCCTATCTGGCGCGAGGGAGTTCCCTACATCCCCGGAAACCTGGGCATTGGTCTCGCGCTCAGTCTGGCGACGCTTGGGCAGCCCGAGAGGGCCCGGCCCATGTTCGACTATGCAGAGCAGTATTACCTACGCGGGCATATTTACTATTTGGTTATGTCGATACAATTCTCATCGCTACTCATGCTGCGTCTCCCGTTTCACGCGGATGACCCGCCACAGCGCCGTCTTGTCGCCTCTGCGGCGCGAAGCGCGCTCGCGCGCTCGCGAGGTACCGCGCCGCAGGGGTTCTCCAGCGACTGGCCCGAGCTGCCGCTGACGCTGCTCGACGGACGCTGGGATACGACACGGGCTCTGGCGCGAGACGTGCGCGGACGATCAGGCGCAGTCATTCACGAACAGTTCGGTCAGGCGATTGTCGCCAGCGTGCTCCGCTACCAGGGACAGGCTGCTGACGCCTGGGATCAGATCCGGCGTCTGCTGCCGGATGGTCCAGACACTGAGCCGGGCGACACCATCCTGCTGGCCGCTCTCATGGCACAGCGCCTCGCCGCCGAGCTGGCCCTCGACGCCGGCGACCTCTCGACGTCCCACGCCTGGTTGGAAGCCCACGACCGCTGGCTGGCGTGGTCCGGCGCGCTCCTCGGTCAGGCGGAAGGCGCCCTCCTCTGGGCGCAATACCACCACGCCGCTGGCGACCACACACGCACTCGTCAGCGGGCCGAGCAGGCGCTCGCGCTCGCCTCGGAGCCACGCCAGCCGCTGGCGCTGATCGCCAGCCACCGCTTTCTGGGCCAGCTCGAGAGGGAGGCGCGCCACTTCGGCGAGAATGAGGAGCACTTGCGGCAGGCGCTGGCGCTCGCCGAAGCGTGTGCCGCGCCCTTCGAGCGGGCGTTGACGCTGCTGGCGTTGGCGGAACTGCGCGCGGCACAGGGGCAAGCCGGCGACGCCAGGTCGCTGCTGGCCGAGGTGCGCGCGATCTGCGAACCGCTGGAGGCCACGCCCTCACTCGATCAGGTGGCAGCGCTGGAGGCGCGGCTCTCGTCGGCGAAGCCCGCCTATCCCGCCGGGCTGACGGCACGGGAGGTCGAGGTGCTGGGGCTGGTGGCGCAGGGGCTGACCGACGCCGAGGTGGCTGAAAAGCTCTACCTCTCCCCGCGCACCGTCAGCCAGCACCTGCGCAGCGTCTACAACAAGCTCGGCGTCGGCTCCCGCGCCGCCGCCACCCGCTTCGCCGTCGAGCACGGCCTCGTCGAGTAGCTTCTGCCCTCCCTGGCTACGTAGCGTTACGTAGCCTCCCCGCCCACCGGCTCCCACTACGATTGCGTAATCCCCTCGATGTGCGTCGCGGCCACGGCTCCTATCCTCTAATCATCGAACCCGACCAACCAGCTGAAGGGAGCACGTGATGTTCGACCTGACCGACCTGAACCTCCGCTACCGCGCCCATGCTGAGCGAGTGGAGCGCGCCAACTGCTTCCCAGTTCATGGTCCGGATGAGCTGCGGGGTGTGGGAAGCCCGCGCGTCGTCGCCGCCGGCCTGCTGCTGCGGCTCTCCGCCTGGCTGGCGCCCGAGCAGGCGCGGCGCGTGGATCGGGCAGAGGGCGCGCCGGCCTGAGGCGCGTGCCGGGATACCCGTTGGGAAGGACGTGGGGAACATGGGCGGCTACACACGGCGCGAGCAACTGATCATCCTGGCGCTCTCACTCGGCACCTTCACCGGGGTGCTGAACGTCTATCTGCTGACACCCTTCCTGAAGCTGGTCGCCGCCGAGTTTCACATCTCGCAGTCGGCGGCCGGCCAGCTGGCGACGGTCTATGCCCTGGTCGCCGGCATGACCGGGCTGTTGACCGCGCCGCTGATGGATCGTTACCAGCGGAAAGTGCTCTTGCAGCTCGGCCTGCTGGTCGTCGCCCTCGGCACGGCCCTCTCCGCGCTCGCCTGGTCATTCCCGCTGATGCTGGCGGCGCGCTCCCTGGCCGGCTTCGGCGCCGCGTTCAGCGGCGGCTGCCTCTTCGCGGCCGCCAGCGATGCCTTCCCCGACCTGAACAAGCGCAACAGCTGCATCGGCATCCTCCTCTCGGCCACCGGCATCGCCGCCGTGGTCGGCATCCCGATCCTGACCCAGCTCGAGGCGCTGACCTCCTGGCGATGGGCGGCGGCCTCGCTCCTCGTGCCGCTCGCGGTGGTGGTGGCCGGCGCCTCCGTCCTGCCGGATCGCGAGCTGGGCGCCCGGCCGTCGCTGCTGGCCGACTACCTGGCCCGCTACCGGCTCGTGCTGCGCCACCGTGAGACCAGCTACCTGCTGCTGGCCAATCTCATCCGCAGCATCGTCTGGACCGCGCCGCTGGTCTACAGCGTGGCGATCTGGGTCGGTCTCTTCCACGTCTCGCTGCGCGGCTACAGCTGGATCTTTCTCGTGGCCGGCGTCACCTATTTCGCCGGCAGCAACCTGGCGCCGGCCACCGTGCGCCGCATTGGGCCAGGCGGGGTCTTCGTCGCCGGCTCCGTCATCCAGTTCGCGGCCGCGCTCGCCTTCGGGCTGGCGACCAGCAACCTGGCCGCTGCCATCCTCCTCGTTTGCGGCCTCATTTTCTTCGCCGGTGCGTTCGTCTCGGTGGCGCTGAACATCCTCTTGCAGAGCAGCCTGCCGGAGATACGCGGCGCGGTCCTCAGCCTCTCCAACACCGCCGGGCAGGCCGGCGCCGCGCTGGGCGGCATCCTCGGCGGCGTCATCCTGGCGAGCCTCTCGGCTGGCGCGCTGATCCCGGTGATCAGCCTGCTGACCCCGCTCGCCCTGGCCGCCGTCTGGCTGAGCGCGCGCGGTTTCCAGCCCGCGCCGCTGGTCGAAACCGCCGCGGGAGACTAGACAACGGGCGCCACGTGCGCGAAAATGACTGTCAAGCGATTCCCAAAGGATGAAGTCGACGCGTCATTGGACGGCGAACCGGGAGGGTCTTCCGCCGACGTGACGCCCGCGGAGGAGGTGGGCCATGATTCTGGTCGTCGGTGCCACCGGACAACTGGGCGGCGAGATCGCCCAGCGCCTGCTCCAACGCGGTGACGCGGTGCGCATGCTGGTGCGCCCCGGCTCCAACTACCAGCCGCTGGCCGCGCTCGGCGCCGAGCCGGTCTTCGGCGACCTGAAGGATTCCGCCTCGCTCGGCCCGGCGCTGGACGGCGTGGACACCGTGGTCACGACCGCCAACTCGGCGCAGCGCCTGCCGCCCGACACGATCGAGGCAGTCGACCTGCACGGCAACGCTAGCCTGGTCGACGCCGCCCGCGCGGCCGGGGTGGGCCAGTTCGTCTTCATCTCCGCGCTGGGCGCCGACCCCATCAGCCCGTCGCCCTTCCTGCAGGCCAAGGCGCGCACCGAGGAGCGCCTGCGCGCTGGCGGTATGCCCTACACCATCCTGGAGCCGACCATCTATATGGAGGTCTGGGCGCCGATGATCGTTGGGCAGGCGGTGGCCCAGCAGCGACCGGTGATCCTGGTCGCGGGCGGGCAGCGGCACCACTCCTGGGTCTCGCGCTCCGACGTGGCGGCGCTGACGCTGGCCACCATCGGCAACCCCAGGGCGCTCGATCAGACGATCCTGGTCGGCGGTCCAGAGCCGCTCTCCTGGCGCGACATCATCGCCACCTACGAGCGGGTGCTCGGGCGCACGATCCCGGTCGAGAGCGTGACGCTGGGCGAGCCGGTGCCCGGCCTGCCGCGGCCGATCGTCGAGCTGCTCAGCGCGCTGGAGACGTTCGATGCGCCCCTCGACATGCGGGAGACGCAGGCCGCCTACGACCTGCCGCTGACCTCGCTGGAGTCGGTCGTCCGCCGCATGGCCAACGCGCCGGAGGTGGACGCGACGCCGGGGCGCGGGTAAGCACCGGGCGCGCGGCGGCGGGAACGATTGGTGCGAGAATGCGGCAGACGAGTCGCGAGCCGCGCGTGGCGGCTGCTCGGACCAGGGAGCCGACATGTACGCCGGGATCACCATCCTGCTGCTGCAGCCCGACCGGGTGGACGAGGCGATCGACTTTCTGACGCGCCTGGGCGACGAGCTGATCATCCCCTTCGCGCGGCAGTTGCCGGGCTACCGCGGCCATCTGGGGCTGGCCGACCGCGAGGCCGCGCGCTTCACCGCCATCTTCTTCTACCAGACCCGGGCCCAGGCGGGCCAGATGGACCCCAGCGGCCGCCTCTGGCGCCACATGCTGGAGCAGCTTACCCCGGAGCAGGCGGGGCGCCTGCGCGACCTGCTGGCCGCCCCGCCCGAGCGCGGCATCGCCGTGGTCGTCAGCCCCAGCCTCGCCGCGCTCGCACCTGACCGCGTGGGGGAGGCGCTGCCCATCGACAACGCCGGGTGGCGCGTGGAACACGGATCCCTCGACTGCGCGCGGGATGACCGGGGGAGCTAAGGGCTGACGACAATGGCTTGTCCCTGTCGTCCGCCCCGAATTAACCCTGTCATCCCGACCGCAGTGGAGAGATCCGCCTTGCCCTACGCTCCATCGTCGTCATTCGCCACCACCTCCCGCCTCCGCGGAGCTCGAACGGAGCCGTCCGGAGAGGGGCTGGGAGTGCCATCGGTTGAGGGGTGGCGCGCGCCGGAGCACCAAGCGGTCTTGGCAGGGATGCTGCGAAGCGGAGGGCCGGAAGGACGTGTTGCGGGTGGACAGCATCTGGTACACTGCATTGAAGTGAAGGCACTCGGAAGGATCCCACTGTGGCACAGGGTACGATCAAAACCATTCGTGACGACAAGGGCTTCGGCTTCATCGCCCCGAATGACGGCAGCCAGGACATCTTCTTCCACAGCAGCGCCGTCGAGGACGGCACGTTCGATGAACTGCGGGAGGGTCAGCAGGTCGAGTACACGCCCGGCCCGGATCCGCGCAACCCCAGCCGCACGCGCGCGCAGGAGGTTCGCCCTCTCTCGTAACACCGCGCGAACCCTGACCCCTGACGCGCCCGGCGCGCGTCGACGATAACCTCGATAACCAACCACTCGCACCTTCACGAAGAGGCCCACCACAACTGTGTGGTGGGCCTTCTGTCTTGGCGGGATCGGATCGAACGCTATACCGGTAGGAAGAAGGCCTGCGCCCAGTTCTGCGCCAGATCGAGCACCGGGCCGGAGAAGAGGCCGAAGCCGATGGTGCCGATCGCCATCAGCGCCAGCCCGAGGCCGAGCATCGGCGTGTGCTCCACCGTCCAGGCGCGCACCGGCTCGTTGAACCACATCACGGCCACCACCCGCAGGTAGAAGAAGGCCGAGACGGCGCTCATCAACACCACCACGACCGCCAGCCAGATCAAGTTGGCCTGGATCGCCGCCAGGATGACGTAGTACTTGGCGTAGAAGCCGATCAGCGGCGGCATCCCCATCAGCGAGAGCATGAAGATCGTCATGGCGACCGCCGCCAGCGGGCTGCGCAGGGCCAGCCCGTAGAAGTCGTCCAGATCGACACCGTGCTCGCGGTGCTGTAGCCAGGTGACGACGCCGAAGGCGCCGATGTTCATGAAGGCGTAGGCGAAGAGGTAGAAGAGGAGGCTGCCCACGCTGCGGTCGTTGACCCCGCCGCCGCTGAAGGCCGCCAGCGCCACCAGCATGTAGCCGGTGTGGCCGATCGAGGAGTAGCCGAGCATACGCTTGACGTCGCGCTGGACCACCGCCACCACGTTGCCGTAGACCATGGTCAGCACCGCCAGCACCTCGATCAGGATCAGCCAGGTGTGGCTCATCGGCCCCAGCGCCTCGACCATCACCCGCGCCAGCGCGGCGAAACCCGCCACCTTCGGCACCACCGACATGTAGCCGCTGACCGGTGTCGGCGCGCCCTGGTAGGCGTCCGGCGTCCACATGTGGAAGGGCACCGCCGCGATCTTGAAGCCGAGGCCGATCGCCAGCAGGAGCAGCGCCAGCAGCAGCGCGGGATCGACCGGGCCGCTGCCGCTGACGATCGGGCGCAGTTGCTGCGCGATGGCGCTCAACCCGGTGGTGCCGGTGACGCCGTAGATCCAGGCCATGCCGTAGATCAGAATGGCGCTGGCGAAGGCGCCCAGCAGGAAGTACTTCAGCGCGCCCTCGATCGAGGTGGTGCGGTTGCGCGCGAAACCGGTCAGGGCATAGACCGCTAGCGAGCTCATCTCGATACCGATGAAGATCATCACCAGGTCGCCGGCCGCGCCGACCAGCATCGCGCCCAGGATCGAGAAGAGGAGGAGCGCCAGGTACTCCGGCAGCGGCATGTTGCCCGGCTCATCGCGGCCGACCACGTAGGCGGTGGAGATCAGCACCGACATGATGCCCGCCGCCAGCACCACGATATCGACGAAGAGGCTGAAGTAGTCGGCGTGGAACATGCCGGTGAAGGTCGACTTGCCGGCCTTCCAGTCGATGAGGAGCAGCGAGGCCAGCGCCAGCGCCTGCCCCACGATGGCCACGATGCTGAGCGCGAAATGCCGGCGCGACGGCAGCAGCACATCGCCGGCCAGGATCAGAAAGGCCGTCGCCAGCACGATCAGCTCGGGGACGATCAGCAGCCAATCCGGCCGAACCAGGTTTACCGCCACCTACGACTCCTTCATCATCCCGTACGGGCCCTCACCCCCGGCCCCTCTCCCAATGCTGGGAGAGGGGCCGGGGGGGATGACGGCCCGTCCCCCCTAGAACCCATGTCCCCCGAAGGGCGCCAGCAGCGCCCGCAGCGTCGGGCCCAGGAAGGTCATAACGCTGTTGGGGTAGAAGCCCACCACCAGCGTCAGCACCGCCAGCGGCGCCAGCGTCACGATCTCCAGCCAGTTCAGATCCTTGAAGGTCTGCGGCGGCACGAAGCCGTGCCCCTGTCCGTGCCCATGCTCCTCCGCCTCCGCCTCGCCCGAGCCGCCCATCACGGGCGGAGCGGATGGCGCGTGCGGCGCCTCCGCCGGCTCGCCCGGCGCCGTCAGCCAGTTGACCCGCTGGTACATCCACATCAGATACCAGGCAGCCAGGATCACCACGATCACCGAGATCACGCCGGCCACCGGGTAGACGCGGAAGGTGCCCAGCATCGATAGGAACTCACCGGGGAAGCCGCTCAGGCCGGGGAGGCCGAGCGAGCCGAGCATGAAGAGCATGAAGAAGGACGCGTAGACCGGCATGTTGGTCGCCAGCCCGCCGAAGGCGCCGATCAGCCGGGTGTGCCCGCGGTAGTAGATGTGGCCCACGCAGAGGAAGAGCGCGCTGGTCAGGAAACCGTGGCTGAGCATCACGATCATGGCGCCGTAGAGCCCCTGCGAGTTCAGCACGAAGATGCCGAGCGTGACGAAGCCCATGTGGCTGACCGATGAATAGGCCACCAGCTTCTTCAGATCCGGTTGCACCAGCGCCACCAGCGCCCCGTAGATGATCGCGATCACCGAGAGGGCGACGATGTAGGGCGCCAGCTTCTCGGTGGCGTAGGGGAAGAGCGGCAGGTTGAAGCGCAGCATGCCGTAGCCCCCCATCTTGAGGAGCACGCCGGCCAGGATCACCGAGCCGGCCGTCGGCGCCTCGACGTGGGCGTCGGGCAGCCAGGTGTGGAAGGGCCACATCGGCACCTTGATGGCGAAGGAGATGAAGAAGGCGAGAAAGGTCAGGATCTGGAACGTGTTGCTGTAGTGCCCTTTGGCCAGCTCCAGCACGTTGAGCGTGTGGATGCCGGTCTGGTCGTAGTAGGCCTGGTAGGTGGCCACGATGCCGACCAGCATCAGGAGGCTGCCGGCCAGGGTGTAGAGGAAGAACTTGACCGCCGCGTAGACCCGGTTGGCGCTGCCCCAGATGCCGATCAGGAGCGCCATCGGGATCAGCATGACCTCCCAGAAGATATAGAAGAGGAAGAGGTCGAGGCTGACGAAGACCCCCAGCATGCCCGTTTCCAAGAGCAGCATGGTGATCATGTACTCGCGCACGCGGTCCTGGATCGGCTCCCAGGAGGCCAGCACCGCGATCAGCGAGAGAAGCGTGGTCAGCGCCACCAGCAGCACGCTGATGCCGTCGACACCCAGACGGTAGTCGATGCCGACGCCCGGCAGCCAGCGGAACAGCTCGGTGTACTGCATGCCGCTGCTGTGGCGATCGAAGCCGATCAGCACCACGATCGAGAGGATGAGCGAGACGGCGGAGGCGATCGCGGCCACCCAGCGGGAGGCCTGCGGCGAGGCGGTCGCCCAGAAGAAGATGACCAGCGCGCCCGCCAGCGGCGCGTAGACGATCAAGCTCAGCATCGGGAGACTGTGCACCGTTCGCTCCTGCCGCCTACCGGAAGATCGTGCTTCCGGCGACGAGATAGACGCCGACGATCACGACCATCCCCAGCGCGATGATCATGGCGTAGTTCGTCACCAGGCCGGTCTGCAGCCGGCGCCAGCGCTGCGCGGTCCACGCGATGGTGGAGGCCACGCCGTTGACGATGGCGTCGATGATCCCCACATCGACGATGCGCCAGAGCCAGATCGAGATCACGTAGGCGGGGTGGATGATCAGGTACTCGTAGATCTCATCGGCGTACCAGCGGTTGGCCGCCAGGCGGTAGGCCGGCCCCAGCCGCGCCGCCCACTGCTGCGGGCTGAGCGCACCGGAGACGTAGGCGGCGTAGGCCACCCAGATGCCGCCGAGCGCGATGACCGTCGAAATCACGCTGAAGAGGATGGTGGTCGAGATGCCCGCCTCGTGCACGATCCCCGCGGGCGCGAAGATTGGATCGAGGAAGCCGCCGATCCAGCTGTGCTCGGGGATGCCGACGAAGCCGGCGATAGCGGCCGGGATCGCCAGCAGGATCATCGGCCACTTCATCGAGGCGGGCGACTCGTGCGGGTGGACTACCGCGTGGTCGAAGCGCTCCCGGCCGGTGAAGGTCATGAAGACGGCGCGGAACATGTAGAGCGCGGTGAAGAAGGACGCCAGCCAGCCGACGATGGCAATGAAGGGGTGGCCGGCCGTCCAGGCGGACCCGATGATCGCGTCCTTGCTCCAGAAGCCGGAGAACGGCACCACCGCGGCGTTGGCCAGCGAGGCGATCAGGAAGGTCCAGAAGGTGACCGGCATGTACTTGCGCAGGCCGCCCATGTAGCGCATGTCCTGCTCGTCGTGCATGCCGTGGATGACGCTGCCGGCGCCCAGGAAGAGGAGCCCCTTGAAGAAGGCGTGGGTAAAGAGGTGGAAGATCGCCAGGCTCCAGGCGCCCACGCCGAGCGCGAAGGCCATGTAGCCGAGCTGGCTGACGGTCGAGTAGGCGATCACTTTCTTGATGTCGAACTGGGTCACACCGATGGTGGCCGCCACGAAGGCGGTGGCCGCGCCGACGATCGCCACCACCTCCATCGCCGAGGTCGAGGCGGCGAAGATCGGCGCCGAGCGCGCCACCATGAAGATGCCGGCCGTGACCATGGTGGCGGCGTGGATCAGCGCCGAGACCGGCGTCGGGCCCTCCATGGCGTCCGGCAGCCAGACGAAGAGCGGCAACTGCGCCGACTTGCCGATGGCGCCGGCGAAGAGGAGGAGCGCGATCAGGGTCAGCATGCCGCCGCTGACCTTGCCCAGCGAGGCGAAGACGGCGCCGTACTCTAGCGTGCCGACGTGGATGAAGATCAGGATGATGCCGATGGTGAAGCCGACGTCGCCGATGCGGTTGACGATGAAGGCCTTCTTGGCCGCCTGCGCCGCCGAGCGCCGCCGGTACCAGAAGCCGATCAGCAGGTAGGAGCAGAGGCCGACGGCCTCCCAGAAGACGAAGAGAAGGAGGTAGTTATTGGCCAGCACCAGCCCGAGCATCGAGAAGACGAAGAACGGCAGGTAGGAGAAGAAGCGGTAGAAGCCGGGGTCGTCGTGCATGTAGCCGAAGGAGTAGACGTGGACCAGGAAGCTGACCCCGGTGACCACCAGCAGCATGATGGCGGTCAGGTGATCGACGAAGAGCCCGGCCGGAATCTGGAAGTCGCCCGCCGGGATCCAGGTGTAGAGCGTCTGGTTGAGCACCGTCCCTTCGGGCCGCACCTGGAAGAAGACGATCACGCTCAGGACGAAGGAGATGCCGACCGCGATGGTGGCGATCCAGGCCGCGGCGCGGCGCAGGTACCAGCGTCCGAAGAGGAAGTTGACCACCGCCGCGATCAGCGGCAGCAGCGGGATCAGAAAGAGCCAGTGCTCCATCGCTTCTCCTACGCGCCTTCCCAGCTACTCGCGCAGCTCGTGGACCGCGTCGACGTCCACCGTGTCCGCCCGCCGCGCCAGCGCCATGATGATGCCCAGGCCGACGACTGCCTCGGCCGCCGCCACGGCGATGACGAAGAGCGCGAAGGTCTGCCCGACCATCGAGTGCAGCTCCCAGGCGAAGCCGATGAAGGAGATGTTGACCGCGTTGGTCATCAGCTCGATCGACATGAAGATGATCAGCACGTTGCGCCGCGTCAGCACCCCCATCATGCCGATGATGAAGAGCGCCGCGCTGAGGAAGAGAAAGTGATTGGCGGTCAGTTGGCTCATCGCTCGCGCTCCCCCCAGGCCGGATGCTCGGTGAATTCCTCGCCGTCGCGCGCCATCACCAGCTCGCGGTCGCCGGCCTCCGGTTTGAAGAGCGTGGTTCCCGGCTCCAGCGCCGGAATCTCCTCCGGCTCGGTATCGTCGCTGCCGCGCGGGTGGCCGAGCGAGATCGAGAAGATGCCGCGGGCGGAGCCGGTGCGCACCTCGACGACATCGGGCCGCGCCAGCACCAGCGCGCCGATGGTGGCGACCAGCAGCACCAGCGCCGTCGCCTGGATCGGCAGCACGTTCTGGGCGTAGAGCACCTGGCCGAGCGCCTGAACGTTGCCGCCGACCGACTGCACGGCCTGCGTGGTCCAGGGCCCCATCTGGCCGGTGATGTTGCGCGAGAGAATCGCGGCCGCGACCTCGCCCAAAAGGATCAGGCCAAGGATGAAGCCGACCGCGCGCTGCACCGGGCGCCCGCCGTAGAACTCCGGCAGCTTCTCCTCCTGCACCAGCATCAGCACGAAGAGCACGAGGACCAGGATAGCCCCGGCGTAGACGATGATCTGGATGGCGGCCAGGAACTCGGCGCGCAGCATGACGTAGATGGCGGCGACGTTGATGAAGGAGACGGCCAGCGCGATCGCGCTGTGCACCGGGCGCCGGGCCAGCACCACCCCGAGGGCGGAGATGACCGAGATCACCCCGAGGATGTCGAAGACCACCACCTGCACCGACATCGCGACCTCTCACCTCCTAGAGCGCGTGCAGCCCCGCCAGCCGGATGAGCCCGGTCAGCGCGATGTTGAGCACCGCCAGCGGAATCATCACCTTCCAGGCCAGCCCCATCAGTTGATCGTAGCGGAAGCGCGGCAGCGTGGCTCGCAGCCAGACGTAGAAGAAGAGGAAGATCAGCGCTTTGACGATCAGCCACCAGAAGCCGTCGTGGATCGGCCCCGCCGTGCCGCCGAGAAAGACGGTGGCGGCCAGCAGCGAGACGACGATCATGTTGATGTACTCGGCCAGGAAGAAGAATGAGAAGCGGAAGCCGGAGTATTCGGTGTGGAAGCCGCCGATCAACTCGGTCTCGGCCTCCGGCAGATCGAAGGGGGTGCGGTTCGTCTCGGCCACGGCGGCGATCATGAAGAGGGCAAAGGCCAGCGGCTGGCTGAGGACGTACCAGTTGGGCACCTGGATCGGACCGAAGTTGAGCAGCCGGTGCTGCTCCTGCAGGATCTCGACCAGCGAGAGCGAGCCGGAGAGGATGAAGACCCCGACCAGCGACAACCCCAGCACCAGCTCGTAGCTCACCACCTGCGCGGCCGAGCGCAGCCCGCCGAGGAGCGAGTAGCGGTTGCCCGAGGCGTAGCCGCCGAGGATGATGCCGTAGACCCCGATCGAGCCGAGGGCCAGGACGTAGAGCACGGCGATGTTGATATCGGCCACGTAGAGGTTGACCGGGTGGCTGCCGATGTGGAAGGAGCCGCCGAAGGGGATCACCATCGCGCCCAACGGCGCCAGGATGAACGAGAGGACCGGCGCCACCAGGAAGACGAAGCGGTCGGCCGCGGCCGGCACGATGTCCTCTTTGCTGAGGAGCTTGACGCCGTCGGCGAGCGGCTGGAGGAGCCCGAAGGGGCCGGTGCGCGTCGGGCCGAGCCGGTCCTGCATGCGCGCCAGCACCTTGCGCTCGAACCAGGTCATGTAGGCCATCGCGCCGAGCAGAATGTTGAGCAGGATGAAGCCGACGATGAAGTTGGTCAGTACCCCCGGAACCATCGCGCCTTCCCGTGCCTCGCTTCGTTACCCCACACACCCATCGACCGGAATGCTGTCGTCCGCCCGATTCCCGGTCTTGTAGGGGCAGGCCCCGGTACCTGCCCCTTTTACCCTATCACGCGCCTTCAGGTACATCACCGCACGGTGCCCCATTTCCCCGTTGCCGTGCTGTAGGGGAAACAGGGCAGACACAGGGGTCTGC
>DASSHC010000395.1:0-9487 GCA_035693105.1 Thermomicrobiaceae bacterium
TTCGCCTGGGTCGACGACGAGCGGCTCCACTTCACCCGCATGGCGGTGAACCATCAGATGCGCACGCACCATCTGGTCGATCTCACCGGCGGCGAGGAGCGCGAGCTGGTGCGTGAGGAGAGCCACCGCGGCCTCAAGGCCGAGCTGCCGCCCGTCGTCGCGCCCGGTGGACAGTCGGTCGTCTACGTGCTCACCCCCGAGAACTGGCCGCACCTCTTCCACTACGACCTCACGAGCGGTCAACTGCGCCAGCTCACCAGCGGTGACTGCGACGACACCGGCCACGCCGGCGACTCGCTCAGCTTCTCCCCCGACGGCCGCCGGCTCGTCTACTGCAGCAACCGCGACACCGACCTCAACCAGCGCCGCCTCTGGCTGGTCGAATTGTCGAGCGCCAGCTCGCGCCTGCTAACCCCCGGCCCTGGCACCGACTCCTGCGCCGCCTGGTCGTCCGACGGCTCTCGCATCGCCTACCTGCACTGCTCGCCCGACCAGAGCGCCGACATCTGGCTCGCCGCGCCCGACAGCGGCGAGGCGCGCCAGGTCTCGCACTCGATGCCGGCCACGCTCGGCCCCGAGCGGCTGACCGCGCCCCAGCATCTGACCTACCCCAGCCGCGACGGCCTCGCCGTCCAGGCTGATCTCTTCCTGCCCAAGGGCTTCGATCCGGAGCGGCGCTACCCCGCGGTCGTCTGGGTGCACGGCGGCATGGCGCGCCAGATGCGCTACGGCTGGCACCCGATGCACACCTACGCCCTCTTCTATTCATTCCAGCAGTACCTGCTGCACCGCGGCTTCGTCATCCTCTCGGTCGACTACCGCGGCAGCATCGGCTATGGCCGCGACTACGAAGAGGGCACCTACCTCCAGATGCTGCAGGGCGACCTGGCCGACGTGGTGGCCGGCGCCGCCTACCTGCGCACGCTCCCCTACATCGACCCCGAGGGGATCGGCGTCTACGGCCTCAGCTACGGCGGCTACCTGACGCTCGGCGCGCTGACCAAGCACCCCGACGCCTTCGCGCTGGGGATCAACCTCGCCGGCATCTGGGACTGGCCGCAGTACGAGGCCTGGCGCGAGGCGAAGTATCCGGGGAGCAACTGGCAAGGCCGCGCCCGTCTGGGCGGCGCACCAACCGAGGCCAACGCCGACGCCTGGTATCAGGCCTCCCCCAAGCACTTCGTCGCGGGCCTGCGCGTGCCGCTCCTGAACCTGATGGGCACCGCGGACGAGCGCGTCGATTTCGCCCAGCTCGACGCCATCATCCGCGACTGCGTGGCGCACCAGAAAGACTTCGCGGCGCTCTACTACCCCGGCGAGACCCACACCTTCACCCACCGCCGCACCTGGCGCGACGCCTTCCCCCGCATCGAGCGCGCCTTCCAGCGCTACCTGACCGTGCCCCAGGAGGAGCGCCCGCCGGCGATGATCTGAGGAAGATCGCGCGCTCGTTAGCCGCGACAGGTGGTGATTCATGGCCGATGGAACGCGAACGTGGATGCCGCGTGAACAATGGGACGCGCTTGTCAGTAGAGAAAGCTGTCCCTTATGTGCCGCGATTGCCTCTCAGCAGACAAGCGACGACTACTGCTACACCGTCGCTGATCTCAGCGTGGGTCGTTTGCGGCTGAGTGCCAACCAATCCATTTCGGGCTACTGCGTCTGCATCTATGTGTGCGAACCATACGAGTTGCTAGCGAGCAGCGTGCGGCCTTCTTCGAGGAGTTGATGCAGGTTGGTCAAGTGCTTGTGCGGGCGTTTCAGGCGGTAAAGATGAACTTCGAGATTCTTGGGAATGCAGTGCGGCACCTGCACTGCCACATCAAGCCTCGCTATTATGGCGATCCTGCTCCTGGCTACATCATCAACCCCGCCGACCGCTTGCTCTTGCTCACGGATGCGGAATATCAGGAGCGCGTCGCAGCGATCCGTCGAGAACTCGGCCTGGCGTAGCTGAGGATCGGTTTGCGGTTCGTTCACCCGTAGGCTATACTTTCCGAAGGTCATACTTTCGGAAGAGGTGATCGTCATGGCCGAGCGCAAACTGGTTCGGGTTCAGGAGAAGGGGCAAGTTACCTTGCCTGTCGAGTTCCGTAAGCGGCTCGGACTCAAGAAGGGCGACTTGGTCGCCATCACCGAGACGCCGGAGGGCGTGTTGATCACGCCGCAGGAGGTGATCGCCACCAGGGCGCTCGATCAGATCGGCGCCGCGCTGAGAGAGCGCGGGCTCTCGCTGGAGGAGCTGATCGAATCGGGGCGCGACACGCGCGACGACCTGCTTCGCGAGCAGTTCGGCATCGATGCCAGTGATTCCGAAGGCTAAGGTCTTCCTCGATTCGAGCGTCTTCATCGCCGCCGCGATCTCACCGAGGGGCCATGCGCGAACGTTGTTGCTGCGCGGGCTTCGCGGTGAGGAAGCACTCTTCGTGAGCGAACTCGTGCTCGTCGAGACTGAGCGTAATCTGGCGCGCAAAGCGCCCCGCGCCTTGGCTGCCTTCGATATCTTCCGCGAGATGCTGGCGCAGCAGATCGTCTATCCGTCGAAGGAGCTCGTCGAAGATTGCTTGCTGGTCGTGGCGAGCAAGGACGCGCCCATCGTGGCGGGTGCCCGCGCGGCGGAGGCCGCGTGGATCGTCAGCTACGATCAAAAGCACCTCCTCAACCAACATGAGCGCATCCGAGAATGCTTCGGAATCCTCGTCGCAACCCCTGAGGAGTACTTGAGCGGGTAACGTCTCTCCAACACCTGCAAGCGGAACGGCGTGCTGCAGGTCTCCGCCTTCCCCCGCGTTGGGGCCGATACGCGGGGGTATCTCTATTCTGGAGGGAGGGCGTCTCGAAGAATCGGACGGAGCGCGCGGGTGCGCCTGGCTTGCGCGGCTTCCCCCGCCGGCGTACGATCTCGCGATCATCGCGCAAGCGAAAGGGCCCGCTGTGTCCGACGCTGCTCAGCACGTTCCTCCATCCCCCGCAACCGCCGGCTCCGCTCGGGAGCGGCCGCGGCTCGTGGGCCGGCAACAGGAGCAGGGCCTGCTCCGGCAGCGCCTGGACCAGATGCTGGCGGGGCGGGGCGGGGTCGTGCTGGTCGGCGGCGAGGCGGGCATCGGCAAGACGATGCTGGTCGAGGATCTGAGCGTCCAGGCCGAGGAAGCCGGCGCGCTCGCCCTCTGGGGGCACGCCTACGACCTCAGCGTCACCCCGCCCTACGGCCCCTGGCTGGAGCTCCTGCACGGCTACTCCGAGCGGGACGGCCTCCCGCCGCTGCCGCCCTTCGTCGATGATCTGGCAGCCACGGCCGCCCTCGGCAGCCAGGAACGCCTCTTCGCTGCCGTACGCGACTTCTTCCAGGCGGTCGCTGCCCGGCAACCACTCCTGTTGATCCTGGAGGATCAGCACTGGGGCGACGAGGTCTCCCTGGAACTCCTCCGATCCCTGGCGCGGCAGATCGCCCAGTGCCGCCTCCTCGTGGTCGTTACCTACCGCTCCGACGAGCTGCGCCGCCAGCACCCCCTCTACGCGCGCCTGCCGGTCCTGGTCCGCGAGACCCAGGCGACGCGCCTGGAGGTGCGACCGCTGCTCGACGCGGCGCACCACCTGCTGCTTCGCACTCGCTACCAGCTGTCCGAGGCCGACGACAGCCGGCTGGCGCACTACCTCGTGCAGCATGCCGAGGGGAACCCGCTGTACGCCGGCGAGCTGTTGCGCACGCTGGAGGAACAGGGGGTCCTGCTGCCGGCAGACGACGGCTGGCAGCTCGGCAACCTGGCGCAGGTGCGCGTGCCGCCGCTGCTGCGCCAGGTGATCGACATGCGCGTCGAGCGGCTCGGGGACGCCGCCCGCGAGCTGCTGGCGGCGGCGGCGGTGATCGGCCAGACCGTTCCGTACGGCTTGTGGCAGGCGGTGAGCGGCGCGGACGAGGCGACGCTGGCCGCGGCGGTGGAGCGCGCCGCGGCCGCGCGCCTGCTGGAGGAGTTCGGCGACGGGAGCCGGGCACGTTTCGTGCACGCGCTGATCCGTGAGGCGCTCTACCAGGGGATCGTCCCCTCTCGCCGGCGCCGGCTGCACCGGTTGGCCGGCGAGTCACTCGCGGCGCTGCCGGAGCCCGATGCCGATGCCGTGGCGCACCACTTCCGCATGGCCGGCGACGAGCGGGCGGCGGACTGGTTGATCGCGGCGGGGGAGCGCGCCGAACGGGCCTACGCCTGGATGACCGCGGCCGAGCGCTTCGAGGCCGCGCTCCCCTTCCTGGCGACGCAGCGGGCGGGGGTGGGCGCGGGGCAGCGCGGCTGGCTCCTCTACCGGCTCGCCGTCCTGCGGCGCTTCGGGGATGCGCCGCGTAGCGTCGTGGCGCTGGAGGAGGCCGGGCGGCTCGCGACGGAGGCGGGGGACACGGCGCTGGCCGCCTACGCGCTGGTCATGGGTGGCCACGTGCGCTGCCTCGCCGGCGATCTGGCGCGCGGCATCGCGGAACTGGAGGCTGGTATCGCGGCGGTCGCGGCTCTCCCGGCAGCCGAGCACGCCCGCCGCGACGTGATGGACTTCGTCGAGCCAACCACCGGCGCGAGCACGCTCGTCTATTGGCTGCCCGTGGTTGGTCGACTGGCGGAGGCACGAGCGCTGGGCGAGGAGCACGTCGCGACGAGCGGCGCCCGCGATGCACAGGGCGTCGTGCGCGCTCCGTACGTCGACGCGTTCTTCGGCCTGGGCGACCTGTACGCCTGCCTCGGCGAGCCCCGCCGGGCGCGGCAGGCGTTCGACGACGCGCGCGCGGGGTACGACGCGCTGGACTATTTCCACCAATCGTACACCGTCCTCATGAACGTCCTGCACTACGTGATCGTGCCGTATCACGCGGATGACCTTGCGGTACGGCGCCGCGTAACCGCCGAAGCCGAACGGGGAGCGGCGCGTGTGCGGGACATCCGCGGAGCCCTGCCGAGCGGCATCGAGCATCTCCCCCTCATGGCCGTCGAGGCGACCGGCTGGGATGAGGCCCGGAGGCTCGCCGGCTGGGCCGCCGGGCGGCCGGCCGCGGAAGAATGGGCCACCGCGGCGGTCGGCGCGGTGCTCCTCGCGCGGGGCGATGTCGACCCACTGGGGCCGCTCATCGCCCAGGCGTTGCCGCTGGGACCGAACAGCGAACCCGGCTTCGCCTATTTTCAGTCCGCCGTCGCCCTGCAACGGGCGGCGGCCACGCTGGCGCTCCGCGCGGGCGATCTGCCGGTCGCACGGGCATGGCTCACTGCGCACGATCGCTGGCTGGCCTGGAGCGGTTCGGTGCTGGGGCAAGCGGAAGGCGCGAGCCTCTGGGCCAAGTATTTTCAGCATGCGGGCGATGCCGGGCAGGCGCGGCGGCACGCCGAGCAGGCCCTGGCACACGCCAGCGCCCCGCGCCAGCCGCTGGCCCTCCTGGCCGCGCAGCGCCTGCTCGGTCAGATCGAGACCGATGCCAGGCGCTTCGGCGCGGCCGAGGCGCGGCTGCAAGCGTCCTTGACCCTGGCACAGTCCTGCCAGGCGCCCTTCGAGCGGGCGCTGACGCTGCTGGAGATCGCACGCCTGCGGCTGGCGCAGGGGAAGCCCGACGCGGCGCGCGCCCTGCTGGGCGAGGTGCGCGCGATCTGTGAGCCATTGGGGGCGAGGCCGGCGCTGGCCCAGGTGGCGGCGCTGGAAGCTCGCCTGGCGACCAGCCGGCAGACGCGACCATTCGGGCTCAGCGAGCGGGAGCTGGAGGTGCTGCGCCGTGTCGCGCAGGGGCTGACCGATGCCCAGATCGCGGGAGAACTCTTCATCAGCCGCCGCACCGTCACCAGCCACCTGACGAGTATCCTCAACAAGCTCGGCGTCTCCTCCCGCGCCGCCGCCGTCGCGGTCGCCGCCCGCCACGATCTCCTCTGACCTCCGGCGCTGCGCAGAATACGTATCGCGCCGCTTCCCTCTTGCCCACCCTCGATTCCGTATTCCCTACGGTGTGGTCCTGGCGACCCACGCTCATACTCGAACCATTGAAAGCGAGCCGGTGCCAGGGGCCACCAGGGGGCGGCCGGCACCGGGGGCGAAGGGAGCAGGAACCATGGCAACCATGCGGATGCGATTCCAACGGGTCGAGCTGAGTTGGATCGCGCTGCTGCTGAGCGGCATGCTGGTCGGCGCGATGCTGGTGGTGGGGATCACGCACCTCAGCCAGGCGCAGCCGCGGGTGAGCGTGCCGGTGGTGGCGGCGCCGCAGACACAGGTGTCCGAGACGGTCGGCGGGCGGCTGGGCGGCATCGCCAGCGCCGACACCGCCAACGATTCCTTCGTGCGCCAGGGACTGGCCCCCGCCGTGCCCGCGCCGGTGGCCGGCGTACCGCACCGGAAGTTCGTGGAGCAGAACGAGATGCCTGAAGCGCCGGAGCCGCCCATCGGCGGTCGGCTCGGCGGGCTGACCCAGGCGGACACACCGACGGTGCTCGCCGGCGCGAACTCGAGCCGGTGAGCCTGGCCTGCCGTCAGCCGATTCCGGCAGCCGGGTCGAGGAGGCCGGGGAGCGTCCACTGGCAGTTGTGTGATTAGCAACGGGAGGTCGGCAATGCCCTTGTTCTTAGACGTCCACGAGCACGTCGAGGGCCTCACGCCTGAGGCCGTGGCCGAGGCGCACCGTCTCGACCTGGCGACGCAGCAGCAGTACGGCGTCCACTACCTCCGCTACTGGTATGACACCGAGTCCGGCAAAGTCTTTTGCCTGGTCGAGGCCCCGGACAAAGCGTCGGCCGCGCGGGTCCATCAGGAGGCGCACGGCCTGGTCGCGGACCACATCTACGAGGTCAGGGAAGGCTCCTAGCGCTCCCTGGTCTCGCCCTCCCCGGCCCGCTGCCTGACCGCGAACCGCCGCTGTATCGGCCTGGTACAGCGGCGGGCGCTTCGTCACGAGACTCCTCCTCCGCAAGCCGCTGCGTCACCCGCTCCCCCGGTCGATGACCTCGATCTCACGCTTCAACACCGAGCGCGCCTTCCGACGCTCCCTCACCTGACGAGATCACGGGAATACCCTATCGATGTGACTCGCGTCAGCTCTGCTTCCCGGTGGCCGGCTCGACTACTCCGGCAGTAATCAATTCATCACGCACGTACGCCAGCGCGGCGAGGTGGTCATCGACCGAGGTGGCGGCGAGACCCATAGTCGTCACGGTCAGGTGGGTCGCGCCGAAGCTCTGCCACGCCGATGCGTACTCACGCCAACCATGCTCCGGAACCCAGTTGAACACCACCTGTCCATCGATGCCGATCGCGGCGGGATCCCGTCCGGCGGCTTCGGCTGCTTCCCGGATGGTTTGCCATAGACCTTTCAGCCGTTCGACTCCCTCGGCCGAGCGGGCGACCGGGAGCCAGCCGTCCGCCCATCGGCCCAGCCGCCGCAGACCGGCCTCGCTGTGGGAGCCGATCCAGATGGGGATCGGTCGCTGCACCGGCAAGGGGCTAATGCCCGCCTGCTCAAACTGGTGCCAGCGTCCCTGGAAGGCAGCCGGTTGCTCGGTCCAGAGCGCACGCAGCACGGCGATCTGCTCCTCCGCGCGACGGCCCCGGTCGCGGTAGTTCTCCCTGAGCAGCGCGAATTCTTCGGGAACCCAGCCCACGCCGATGCCGAGACGCAATCGTCCGCCAGAGAGCGCATCCACCTGCGCCGCCTGCTTTGCGACGAGCGCCGTCTGACGTTGCGGCAGCACCAGCACCCCGGTCGCCAGCCCCACCCTCCGCGTCACGGCCGCCAGAAAGCCTAGGAGGACCAGTGGCTCGTCGAAACAGCTGTGCGCGTCGAGCGGGCCGAAGGCGCTGACATGGTTCTGGCCGTTGAAGCCGACGATATGCTCGTAGGCCAGGATGTGATCGAAGCCGAGGGCTTCGACCGATTCGGCCCAATGACGGATGACCGCTGGGTCGCCGCCGAGGTCAAGCGTGGGGAAGCCGGCTCCAATCCGCATCAGCCCACCTCCGGACTTGGCTTTTCTGAATCACTGCATGGCCTGCCAGGTGCCACATTATACGACGGCACACCAGTCAGATAAATGAGGAAACCGTCGCGGTCGATTAGGGTCTATGCACTCTGATCGTCGGTCGCCGAGATCAGCAGCGTGTCGAACGCGAACTCGACCGGGAGCCCCTGGCGCTGGAGGTTGGCCTGCACCTGTTGCAGGTCGTCGTGGCTCAACCCGTCCGGCTCCTCGATATGGGTCAGGATCACGCGCCTGGCCTCCAGCGCCCGCACGATCTCCAGCGTCTGCGCGAAGGTCGCCTCCGCGCGCAGCACCGGGTGCTCGCGGGGGATGCGGCGCTCCCCGCTCAGCGGGTCGAGCTCGACCACGCCCATCGGCAGGATGGCCAGATCGACGCCGCGTAGTGCCGCCGGCGGCATCCAGCCGTGCAGCTCGTCGGGCGCGATCAGGACGCGTCGCGAACCTTCGTGGAAGAGAAATGCGTAGACATAATCTTCAGCCAGCCGGAAGGGCTCGATGCGCGTGTCGCCGAGGACGACGCGCTCGCCATCGGTCAGCTCCACCAGCCGCACGACCCCCTGCTGCTGCAGAAAGGTGAGATGGTCCCAGGTGCCGAGCGTCGTGCGGAAATCGAGCGCTACCTGCTGGGGCAGGTAGATCGGGGTCTGCCGGCGCTGGGGCGGCCAGCTGCGGAAGTCCTGATTGAGCGACTCCCAGACCCGGCGGCCCATGACGTGATCCGGATGCCAGTGCGAGTAGAGGCCGGCGGCGATGGTGCCCACGCGCGAGCGGTTGAGCTGGTCCTTGCTCTCCTCCGGCGTATCGATCAGCACGTTGGGGCCGTGCACGAAGAGGCTCGGCCCGCCGCGGCTGTAGGGGACACCCCGCTCGCGCGCCTGCGCGCAGACCCGGCAGGCGCAGCCCGGCCGCGGCGTGCTGATCGCGCCGCCGG
The DNA here is from genome assembly GCA_035693105.1 of Thermomicrobiaceae bacterium. Taxonomy (GTDB): domain Bacteria; phylum Chloroflexota; class Chloroflexia; order Thermomicrobiales; family Thermomicrobiaceae; genus DASSHC01. The sequence continues at coordinate 8,923 of DASSHC010000395.1, forward strand.
TGCCGAGGAATTCGATCTGCATCACGCCCGTCTCACTCTGTTGCTGCGCCCACGAGGGGCGCGGTCGGCGTAACTCGTCCTGGCCTAGGATAGCAAGCCCCGGTCAGGCTCACCGCTACTCACTGATCTCAGCCGCCCGCCGGATGTGCGCCAGCACCGCACGTTGCTCCGCTGAGAGCCGCACCTGCCCACCGGTGAAGCCATCGATGTCGTGTTCGATCAGGTCTATGAGCGCCAGCAACGCGGTCAGCGCTGCGGCCAGGTCAAACGGGTGCAGCGTCGCGCCCAGCTTCCGTTGGAGCGCCGCCGTCGCCAGGGCGTCGAAGGCGTGATACGGCCGCCCGCCGTGCGTGCGCGCGAACACGGCCAGCAGTTGCTCCCGCATGCGCTGCAGCAGGTTCAAGGCTTGCCAGAAGTTCCCCCGCTGCAGCGCGTTGTCGGCATCGAGCGCCCAGCGGACGATGGCATCGAGTTGCTGGGCCAGGGGAATGTCCGCCGTGACGCGATTGGCGCGACCAGCCGCCGCGATCTCCTCCGGCGAGAGCGAGCCGGCCAGGAGCTGCAG
>DASSHC010000396.1:0-3531 GCA_035693105.1 Thermomicrobiaceae bacterium
GGCAACTGACGACGTCCGCCGTCATGATCGCCTCGACCGTCCCGTCGAGGACGCCGGGCCCGCGCTCGGCCAGCCGGCGCACGACGTCGCGCTCGGAAACGATGCCCACCACGTCACCGCCGTCGACCACGAGCAGCGCGCCGAGGTTGCGCTCGGCGAGGGTGGTGAGCAGCGTCGTCACGGTGTCGGCGGGGGAGATCGTGACGACCTCGGAGCCCTTGTAGCGCAGGATGTCGGAGATGTTCACGGCGGTCACCTCTCTGTCGCTCTTGTGGTGAAGCCTGCCGCAGGACGGCACGTCGCGCTACAGACCCCGCCGCGCTCCGTCCCCTTCCGCCTTCCCGTCAGCACTGGTTGATTGCAAGCGGGCGAGTTCAAGCGGTGTTCGCAACACCTCGTGTTCTGGAGGTGGAGCGAATGCGTTATCCGGTGTCGCGGGAGAGCCGTCGTCGGTTCTGGCTGTTGATTCGAGAGGGCTTGTCGGCTGAGGACGCGGCGGCGGGTTCTGGCGTGTCGGTGACCTCGGCTCGTCGGTGGTTCGCTGAGTGTGGCGGCATGGCGCCGATGTCGTTGTTGCCGCCGCCTGAGCAGGGTGCGCGGTTGAGCCGTGCCGAGCGGGAGGAGATCGCGGTCGGGGTGGCCGCTGAGCTGTCGATTCGGGCGATCGCCAGGGGCATTGGGCGGGCGCCTTCGACGGTGCTGCGTGAGCTGGCGCGCAACGGCGACGGTGCTCGGTATCGCCGCCTGCATCGCCCGGGCGGTGAGCGTCGAGGCGGAGTGGGCCAGACCCGGTATCGGGCGGGTCTGGCGCAGTCGCGGGCCGAGGCGCGGGCGCGGCGGCCGAAACCGGCGAAGCTGGCGGTCAACCAGCTGCTGCGCGAGCAGGTGCAGACTCGGCTGAACGACAAGCACTCGCCGGAGCAGATCGCCGCCCGGCTCAAGATCGAGTTTGCGAACCAGTCGGAGTTGTGGGTGTCGCACGAAACGATCTACCAGGCGCTGTATGTGCAGGGCCGCGGGGCGCTGCGCCGCGAGCTGGCCAGCTGCCTGCGCACCGGACGGGCGCGACGCAAGCCGCGGCGCCGGGCCACGGCCCGCCGCACCCGGATCCCGGACATGGTGATGATCAGCGACCGGCCGGCCGAGGTCGAAGACCGCGCAGTGCCCGGACACTGGGAATCTCAATGCTTTTGTCAAGCGGCCGGAGCGAGCGCTGGCTGTAGCGGTTCCTGGTAGGTGGTGCGGTCTCGGAGCATGGCCCACAGGACGGTGATGCGTCGTCGGGCGAGGGCGATGAGGGCTTGCTTGTGAGACTTGCCCTCGGCGCGCTTGCGTTCGTAGAACGCGCGCGACGCGGGGCTGTTCTTCAGGCTGGAGAGTGCCGCGAGGTAGCAGGTCCGCATCAGCCTGCGGTTGAAGCGTCGCGGACGATGGTGGTTCCCGCTGATGCGCCCGGAGTCGCGTGGTGCCGGCGCAAGGCCGGCGACGCTGGCGAGCCGGTCGACGGTCTCGAAGGCGCGCAGGTCGCCGCCGGTGTTCGCGAGGAAGGTCGCGGCCAGCACGGGCCCGAAGCCGGGCATGCTCAGCAGGATCGGGGCGTCAGCGTGCTGCTGGAATCGCTCGCCGATCTGCTCGTCGAGCCGTGCGATCTCGACGTCGATCATGCCGATCTGCTCGGCGAGTTGGGCCACGAGCTGCGCGGCGACCGCCTCGGTAGCGAGCACGGCGTGCTGGGCGTTGGCCGCGGCCACCGCTTTGTGGGCGACGTTCGCGCTGCCGCGGCAACCGCGCTTCTTCAACCAGGCCGCCAACCGGGTCAGCCCGATGCGGCGGATCGCCTCCGGGGTTTGGTAGCCCGATACCAGGATCAGCGGGGCCTTCTTGGAGTAGTCGAAGGCCGCCTCCAGGGCCGGGAAGTACTCCAGCATCAGGGCTCGCAGCCGGTTGATCGCCCGCACCCGGTCATGGACGAGATCGGTGCGGCGAGAGGTCAGCAACCGCAGATCGGTGCTGATCTGATCGCCGCTGCGCACGGGTTGCAGGTCGGTGCGCATCCGGGCCTGGTCGGCGATGATGCGGGCATCTTTGGCATCGGTCTTACCGTCGCCGCGGTAGGTCGCGGCGGCGTGATGCACGATCCGGCCAGGGATGTAGAGCACCTGCTGGCCGCGCTCGCAAAGCAACGCGATCAGCAGCGCGGCGCCGCCCGCGTTTAGATCGGTGGCCCAGACAACCTGCTCTTCGCCGGCCAACGCCAGCACTGCCGCGATGAGCTCGAGCAACGACGACTCGTCGTTGACGACCCGCCGCGACAGCAGCACCCGTCCCGTGGGGTCGAGGACGACGCAGTGATGCGCGCGCTTACCCGAATCGATACCTGCCCAGACCGCCGTCATCAACCGTCCTCACGTCGCCGTCACCAGGGTTGTCTCCTCGGTTGGCAGCCACGCCGGCACGTCCTTACCCAACGATCCGTTTCGCGCGAGTCTCAATAAGCGGTCCAGCCACCAACAGGGCAGCGGGCGGCCATTCCCAGTAAGCCGTCACCGACTCGCGCCGGTGCGACAGGGAGACCTGAAGCCATACCCGCTGCCCCAAGGAGAGCGATCAAGACCCTACGGGCCGCGACCACGGCTTGAACCGTAAGGAAGGCGACCTGATCATCGGCGCGGACAGCGCCTCAGCGATCGGCACCCTGGTCGAGCGAGCCACCCGCTTCGTGCTGCTGCTGCACCTGCCCGAGCGGCACGGCGCGGTCGAGGTCGAGCACGCCATGGCTCACGCGATGAGCAGACTGCCCGCCACCCTGCGCCGCACCCTCACCTGGGACCAGGGCGCCGAGATGGCCAACCACGCCAAGATCACCGCAGCCACCGGGCTGAGCATCTACTTCTGCGACCCCCACTCACCCTGGCAGCGCGGCACCAACGAGAACACCAACGGGCTGCTACGCCAGTACTTCCCCAAAGGCAGCGACCTGTCCATCTACCCCGCCGACTACCTCGACTACGTCGCCATGCAACTCAACCGCCGACCCCGCAAGACACTCGGCTGGAAGACACCCGCCGAAGCCCTCGACGAACTACTCTCCCAACCGACCGATCCAACCGGTGTTGCGATGACCGCGTGAATCCGCCGCGTTTCCGATCAACCGGCGCTGACGGGAAGGCGCAAAAGTTCAGTAGTTCAGAGGTGCAGGACTTCGAAGGTGACGGCGTAGCGGACGCCGAGGCCGGTGCCGGCCTGCCGCGCGAAGGACTCCAGGAACTCGCGCGGCTCGGCCATCGCGTTGCTGCCCAGCCCGCGGAGGTACTCGGCGTGCGCCTCCAGCGAGGCGATCCCGGCCTCGAAGTGCTCGGTCACGTCCACGCCGTGCATCGCGTCCGGTACGCCGCTGACCAGCACCGTCGACACCGGCCAGGGCGGCAGGCCCTCGTCCAGCAACTCGCGGAACACCCAGCGGTTGCCGGCGTCGCGCACCCCGTCGAGCACCGCGCGTCCCAGCGCGATGTGGTCGGCCTGGTTGCGGGT
>DASSHC010000397.1:0-2652 GCA_035693105.1 Thermomicrobiaceae bacterium
GCCACGCGACATGCTCGGGCATCACCAGCTCGGCGCCGAGGATGCCGCCAGTGGCGCTCTGGGTGAGCTGCCGCCGCGCGCCGGTCTGGGCGTCGATTAGGGAGAGGTCGGCCGGCTGGACCGGCGAGGAGAAGGTGCAGAGGATGCGCTCGCCGTCGAGCCAGCTGAGGTCGCCGTGCACCCCTGGCTCGTCGGTGAGCCGGCGCGTCTGGCCGTTCTCCCAGAGCCAGATCTGGCAGTCGCCGTCGTCGTTGCGGGTGTAGGCGATGCGACGGCCTTCGGGCGACCAGGCGGGCGAGGCGTGCTGCGCCTCCTCCGCCACCAGCCGGCGGGCGTTGGCGCCGTCGCTGTCGCAGGTCCAGAGGTTCCCGTACTCCCCTTCGCGGTCGGAGACGAAGGCGATGGAGGCGCCGTCGGGCGACCAGACGGCGTCGGCGTTGGTGACGCGCTCGCCCCCGGCGATGATGCGCCGCTCGCCGCTCTCGACGTCGGCCACCACCAGGGCTCGCTCGTCCCAGGGCATGTCGTAGTGCGGCCACTGGCCGTAGAGAATGCTCTTGCCGTCGGGCGACCAGCGCGGCTGCAGCACGTACTCGTCGCTGGCGCTGACGATGCGCAGGGCCCTCCCTTCAAGGTCGGCCACCACGATGTCGCCCCGCTCGCCGCGCTCGGCGACGTAGGCTACGCGCGTGCCGTCGGGGGAGACGGCGGGGGAGTGGTGGTTGCCCGGCCCCTCGTCGATGACGCGCGACGGCCCGCCCGCGGCCGGCACCTGCCAGAGCTTGCCGTCCTTGTTCGAGGCGAAGATCAGGTGGCGGCTGTCGGGCGTCCAGGCGATCGAGGCGGCGTGGCGCTGGTTGGGGTCCGGCCCCTGCAGCGCGGCCTGGTCGGTCAGTTGCACCGGCAGCCCAGCCATGGTGTCGACGACCCACAGATCGTTGCGCCCGTCGTAGCCGCGGCTGTAGGCCACGCTCCGGCCGTCCGGCGCGGGGCAGGGGGTGGAGATCGAGGGGACCATGGCGTAGGCCACCGGGCTCAGCGCCGGCTCCCAGCGCCCCGGCTCCCGGCTCCAGTGCTCGTTCGTGGTTGGCATGTTGACGTGTCTCCCATCGTGTTACTGTGCCACCCGCCCGCCGCGGGCGCCGATCAGGCGATAGGGCCGCCCGAGGCGTTGTCCGCCCCGCGGGCCACGGCGACGCGCTGCCGCAGCAGCGGCGCGACCTCGGCGAGGAAGCGCTCGAGCTGGCGTTGCTGGTCGAGCGCGGTGAAGCGCACCACCACCGTGGTGCAGCCGGCCGCCACGAAGGCGGCGATCTTCTCGGCCACGGCCGCCGGCGAGCCGAAGGCCAACCAGGAGGCCAGCTTCTCGTCGGAGATGGCGCCGCTGCCGTAGTAGTGCTCCAGGAAGCTGACCGCCGCACGCCGGGCGCGGCCGGCGTCGTCGTCGATGTTGACCATCAGGTGCAGGCTGGCGTCGCGCATCTCGCCGGCCCGCCCGTACTCCTCCGCGTATTCACGGATGCGGGCCCAGCGCCGAGCGAAGACGGCGGGCGGCGTGCCGTCGGTCTGCCAGCCGTCGGCCAGCCGCGCCACCCGGCGCAGCGCGCGCTCCTCGACGGCCGGGTCGGCGTGCTCCGGCGGGTTGACCGCCAGGACGATCGGGATGTGGCGTTGCACAGGCTTGGGCAGAAGGTCCACCTCGTCCAGGGTGTAGAAGCGGCCGTGGTAGGTCACCGGCTCCGGCCCCCAGAGGAGGCGCAGCAGCGCGATCCCCTCCTCCAGCCGCCCGACGCGCTGGTTGGAGCGCACCCCCAGCGCGGCCAGCTCTTGGGCGAACTGCGGGCCCATGCGCGCCGAGCCGCCGAGGCAGACCGCCAGGATCGTGCGCCCGCCGGAGAGCACGTCGAGGCTGGCCCACTGCAGCGCCAGCGGCAGCGGGTGGCGCAGCGGGAAGCTGGCCAGGCAGATGGTGCCGAGCCGCAGCTGCCGAGTGCGCGCGGCCAGGGCGCTGAGCGTGACGATCGCCTCCAGACGCGGTTTCGAGAGGAAGTTGTCGCCGACCCAGACCGAGTCGAAGAAGCCGGAGCGGTCGGCCTGCTCCGCGGTCGCCAGCAGCGTCTCGACCGGCAGCCCGAAGAGGACGGCGCGGTTGGGCAGGCTGAGGCCGAAGCGAACCGGTTGCTCCACGCGCTCCGTCACGCCGGTGTCTCCTCTCCGCCTAGTTGGCTCACGATCAGGTGGGCCAGCACCCGCGCCTCGGTCTCGACCGCCGCGATGGGGACGAAGTCGGTGCCGGTGACGCTGGCCCGGCCGCTGGCGCCGAACATCACCGTGGGGATGCCGTGGGCGCTGGGACCGCCGGCGTCGAAGGTGCCGGCGCCGTAGTACTCCTCCGCCTCCTGCCCGCGCACGGCCAGATTGGCGGCCTGCAGCGCGCGCACGCCCGGGTGCTCGGCGTCCACCAGCGCCGGCAGCATGAAGACGCCCTGGCTCACGCTGACCTCGTAGGGCGCCAGATCGCCGATGGCCGCGCGGATGTCGCCGGCTGCCGCGGCGGGGTCGTCGCCCGGCAGCAGGCGGCGGTCGATCGTCAGGAAGGCCTCGGCCGGTAAGGTGTGCGGCAGCACCGGCGCGTAGCGGACCTTGTAGACG
>DASSHC010000398.1:0-15974 GCA_035693105.1 Thermomicrobiaceae bacterium
AAGCAGGTCGCCGGCCCGGCGATTACGGCTCAGTGCAGCGCGGGCGACAACACCATGAGCCACGTCGCCGGGGTGCTGGCCCAGCCGGGCGACGTGCTGGTCATCGCCGGGGGCGACCCTCAGACCGCCCTCTGGGGCGACCTGACCTCGCTCGTCGCTCACGTGCATCAGGTGGCGGGCGTGGTGGTCGACGGCGGCGTGCGCGACGTGCGGGTCATCCGCGAGCTGGGGCTGCCGATCTGGGCGCGGGTCGTCAGCCCGGCCCGCCCGGCCAAAGGTGGGCCGGGCTCGGCCAACGTGCCGGTGCGGGCCGGCGGCGTGCTGATCCACCCGGGCGACATTGTGGTGGCCGACGACGACGGCGTGGTGGTGGTGCCCCGAATGCTTGCGGCCGAGATTCTGGCGCGGGCCGAGGCGCGCGAGGCGCGCGAGATCACGCTGCGAAGCGATCTCATCGCCGGCCATCACCGGGCGCTCTACGAGGCGCTGGGGATTGAGAAGCTGCTGGAGGCGGCGGGTGTCGAGACGGTCGACGACACGTTCGACCACTGCCGGACGGAGGGTGCGGGGCGGGAGTAGGGGGGCAAGAAGGCTGAGCGCAATCGAGGACGGATCCCTCGACTGCGCTCGGGATGACCGGGAGAGTATGGGGCGGATGACAACGGCATTCCTCGTCCGGTAGGCTCCTCACTACCCCTGTCATCCCGAGCCTAGTCGAGGGATCCGTGCCTCACGCGCCCGAGTGCCCCTCGACGGCCTCACACCACCAACCCCGATTCCGGCCGGGGCAGGCGGTCCTTGAGCGCTTGCTCGACCACCTGGGCCGCCTGGAAGAGCGTCGCCTCGGCGAAGGGGCGGGCGGCGAGCTGGACGCCGAGCGGCAGGCCCTCGCCGGTCAGACCGGCGGGCACCGCGATGGCCGGCAGCCCGGTCAGGTCGAACGGCCCCGAGAAGCGGATCAGCCGTCCCATGCGGTCGCCCTCGGGTCCGACCGGCGCGATGGATGCTCCGCCGAGCCGGTAGGAGGCTGTCGGCGCGGGCGGCGTCAGCAGGATGTCGACCTCACGCATGAGCTGCTGGTAGGCGGCGATGATCGTGCGGCGGGCGCGCTGCGCGCTGAGGTAGGTGGTGGCCGGCAGCAGCGCGCCCAGCTCCAGCCGCTCGCGGGTGTTGGCGCTGTAGTCGTCCGGGCGCTGGCGCAGCCAGGGCAGATGGTAGCTGCTGGCCTCGGCGTAGAGCAGCGCCAGCAGCGCTCGCGCCGCCTGCTCGGGGTGCGGCTGGCGCACCTCACGCACGCTGATCCCGGCGTCCCGCAGCGCCTGGGTGGCGGCGTCGAGCGCCGCGCGTACCTCAGGGAGCACGCCGTCGTCCGGCTCGGCCGCGAAGACGCCGGCCGTGAGATCGCGCGGCACGCGGTCGAGCTCGGCGGTGTAGTCGGGCACCGGGCGGCGGGACGAGGTGGGGTCGGCGGGGTCGTAGCCGGCGATGGCCTGCAAGAGCAGAGCGCAATCGCGCACGGTGCGCGTCATCGGCCCGGCGTGATCGAGCGACCAGGAGAGCGGCAGCACGCCCGCCCGGCTGACCAGCCCGTAGCTCGGCTTCAGCCCGACGATGCCGCACCAGGCGGCCGGCAGGCGGATCGAGCCGCCGGTGTCCGAGCCGAGCGAACCGTAGCCAAGCCCCGCCGCGACGGCGGCCGCCGAGCCGCTGCTGGAGCCGTTGGTGCCAAACTCGATATCCCAGGGATTGCGGGTAGCGCCGTAGTCGGGGTGCTCCTCGCCGTAGGCCAATTCGAGCATGGCGTTCTTGCCCAGGAGCACCGCGCCGGACTCGCGCAGCTTGCGCGCGGCGGTGGCGTCCTCGTCCGGCACGAAGTCGCGCAACAGGCGCGAGCCGCCGGTGGTGCGCACCCCCTTGGTACAGTAGAGGTCTTTCAGCGAGAGCGGGATGCCGTGCAGCGGGCCGCGATAGCGGCCGCCCGCGATCTCGCGCTCGGCCGCGCGCGCCTCCTCCAGCGCCGACTCCGCGGTGACGGTGATGAAGGCGTTCAGGATCGGGTTGAGCTGGTCGATGCGCGCCAGCGCGGCCTCGGTCAGCGCGACCGGCGAGGCCTCGCGCCGCTTGACCAGCTCGGCGGCCTCGTCCAGCGAGAGGCGACACAGCTCAGCGGCGCTCATCGGCGTAGCCCTCCAGCTCCGGCGTCGGCGCCGGCTCGGTGGTTGGCGTGATCAACTCCTCCAGCCGCTCGAAGTCGCGCAGCAGCGCCCGCAGCGCTGGCTCCAGCGCGGCCAGCCGCTCCGGAGAGAGTCCCAGGTCGTTGGCCGGGAGATCCTGTTGTGCTCGCGCATTCACGTCGTTGGTCATGGTGATTGGACCTCACCCTTTCACGATTCGTGCCGGCTGGAGCCGATGGGAGATTCTTCGCCGCGGCTCAGAATGACAGGGGTAGCGCCTCATCCCCTCTCTGTCATCCCGAGGCCGCGGCCGAAGGATCTCTCATCGGCTTGACGCGTCGCACGTCTCACGTTTCCAGTGTTCACCTACCCTTGTGGCACCGCCCACGCCGGACCGAGCGGGTAATCGAACTCGGCCAGCGAGGCCGGGCGCAGGGTGACGCTGTAGCCGGGAGCGGTCGGCGGCAGATAGCGGCCGTCACGCACCACCACCGGATTCTCGAAGTGCTCGTGCAGGTGATCGACGTACTCGATCACGCGGTTCTCCAGCGAACCGCTGACCGCGATGTAGTCGAAGATCGACAGGTGCTGCACGTACTCGCAGAGCCCCACGCCCCCGGCGTGCGGGCAGACCGGCACACCGAATCTGGCGGCCAGCAACAGCACGGCCAGCACCTCGTTGACGCCGCCCAGCCGCGCGGCGTCTACCTGGCAAAACTGAAGCGCGTTCGCCTGAAGATACTGCTTGAAGAGGACGCGGTTGGCGCAGTGCTCGCCGGTCGCCACGCCGATCGGGGAGACGGCGCGGGCGATGGCGGCGTGGCCGAGCACGTCGTCGGGGTGGGTCGGCTCCTCGATCCACCAGGGGTCGAACGCCCGCAGCCGCTCCATCGCCGCCAGCGCCTGGGGCACGTCCCAATATTGGTTGGCGTCCATCATCAGCTTGCGCTCGGGGCCGATGACCGCGCGGATGATGCGCGCCCGGCGCAGGTCGTCCTCGATGTCGCGCCCGACCTTCATCTTGAAGATGTCCCAACCCTGGGCCAGCGCCGCTTGGCAGAGCCCGGCCAATTTCTCATCGGAATAGCCCAGCCAGCCGGCCGAGGTGGTGTAGGCGGGATAGCCGTGCGCGCGGATGAAGTCCTCGCGCTCCGGCTTGCCCGCCGCCTGCCGCCGCAGCAGCGCCAGCGCCTCCTCGGGCGTCAGCGCGTCGGTGATGTAGCGGAAGGGGACGCAGGCGACCAGTTCCTCCGGCGTCATATCCGCCAGCAGCTTCCAGAGCGGCTTGCCCGCCGCTTTGGCGTAGAGATCCCAGAGGGCGTTGACCACGGCGGCGGTCGCCAGGTGAATCGCGCCCTTGTCCGGCCCGATCCAGCGCAGTTGGCTGTCGCCGGTGAGGGCGTACCAGGCGCCGGCCGGGTCGGCGGCGAACTCCTCCAGCGTGCGGCCCACCACCAGCGGCCGTAGCGCCTCGATCGCGGCCACCACGATCTCGTTGCCGCGTCCGATCGTGAAGCTCAAACCGTCGCCCCGCCGCCCCGGCCGGTCGGTCTCCAGCGTGACATAGGCGGCCGAGTAGTCGGGATCGGGGTTCATCGCGTCGGAGCCGTCCAGCTCGCGCGAGGTCGGGAAGCGGATGTCCCGCGCGACCAGCCCGGTGATGGTGATGGTCATGGGTGCCTCCTTTGACTCACACACTCCTGGTCGGCGGCCCATCGACAGTGTCCGGTGCCTCGCGAGGACGGATCCTTCGACTGCGCTCAGGATGACAAGGTTAGGAATGTGGCCTTTCGGACGACGCATTGCTTCTTCGTGCGCCCCAAATTTCCCCTGTCATCCCGAGTCCTCATGCGCTCACAGCGCGTCACAGCGGCATGGAAATCGTGCAGCCATGGCGGCGTGTCGGGCAGGTGAGGCGCTATTTTCACCGTAGCGCAGTCGAGGGATCCGTGCCCCACGCGCCGCCAATCCCTGGTGATGGCCCGACCCTACCCTCGCACCGGGTTGCGCATGGTCAGCTCGCCGGCGCTGATCTCGACCTCGTCGCCGGGCTGCAGGGTGAAGGCATCTTGCGGGACCAGGCCGGTGCCGGTCATCAGAAAGCCCCCCACCGGGAAAGCGAGATCGCCGCCGAGCGTCGAGAGGAGATCGCCGAAGCTGCGCTTCATGGCCGCCGTGCTGATCGAGTCCTGGTAGATCGTGGCCCCGCCACGCATGATGCGCATCTGGATCGGTACATCGCGCAGGCTGTCGCCGTCGGCGAGCATGATGCCGGGACCGAGCGCGCAGCAGCCGTCGAAGATCTTCGCCTGGGGGAGATACAGCGGGTTCTGTCCCTCGATCGAGCGCGACGAGACGTCGTTGCCGACGCAGTAGCCGATGATCTCCAGGTCGCGGTTGAAGACGAGCACCAGCTCCGGTTCGGGCACGTTCCAGTCGCTGTCGGGGCGGACTCGGACCGGCTGGTGGTTGCCGGCCACGCGCCAACCGACCGCCTTGAAGAAGACTTCGGGCCGCTCGGCGTGGTAAATTCGTTCATAGATATCATCGCCGTGCGATTCTTCCATGCGTCCCTCCAGGCTACGCTGGTAGGTGACGCCCGCCGCCCAGACCTCCTGGATCGGCTCGATCGGGGCCAGCAGGGGCGACTCGGCGGTCGCGCCGGTCGGCAAGATCGAGACATAGTCGATCGCGATCGAGCGCGGCAGCTCCAGCATATCGGCCAGGCTGAAGCCGAGGGGAAGCTGGCGGCCATCGCGGGCCCAGCGCGGCCCGTTGGGGAACTGGTGTCGCGTCAGAAACATGCTCATCCTCCCGGTGGAGCGCGGCGCCGGCGGCCGGCGCCTGGACTGTCACGAGCAATGCTCGCGCGCCACGTGCCGCCGTCGTAGTGGCAGACTAGTGCGGAGCGACCGGACACGCAAGAGGGGGGCGGGGATGGGGGAGTTTACGCTGGCCGTGCCGCCGGACGCGAGCGGAGTGCGCGCCATCGCGCCCACCGACATCGCCCAGTTCATCCGGCTCGACCAGTGCCGGCGCTACCTGCGGCTCAAGCTGCACGAGCGCGCCGCCTCGCTTCGCTTCCTGAAGGACTACGACGTCGCCCCTCAGGCTATCCCGCCGCTGCTGACCGCCTCCGGCGCGCGCTTCGAGGAGACCGTCGAGGCCGCCATCGGCCGGCGCTTCCGCGTGCTCAACCTGGCGCGCGACCTGCCGCGCGGCGTGCCGGGCTGGTCGGGCGACAACGAGCGGGTGCTGGCGGCGGCGCGCGAGCTGCCGCCCGGTGAGACGCTCGTGCTGCTGCAGCCGCGCATCGAGGCCGTGGTGGCGGATTGGCGCCTGCGCGGCGACATCGACCTGCTGCGGCTGGAGCGCGCCGCCGACGGCGAACTGACGCTCCTGATCGCCGACATGAAGAGCTCGACCGCCGCGCGCATCGAGCACCGCCTGCAGGTCGCGCTCTATCACGAGATGCTGGCGACGCTGCTCGATGAGGCGGGCGTGGCCTACGCCGGGATCGCGCTCGGTGTGCTCTACCGCGGCAGCGAGATCGTGCCGCTTGAGGAGAGCGACGAGCAGCACGAGCAGCGGCGCCTGGCCGGGCACTACTTCAGCGAGCCGGAGAGCTACCTGGAGCTGATCGCGGACCCCGACGTCTACCGCGCCAGCGTGCGCGATCTGGTGACCGGACGCGGCTCGGCCGCAGAGCGCGCGGCGGAGGACGACTTCGCCGCCATTCCCTTCAATCTGAACTACAAGTGCGACGGCTGCCTCTACAACGAGTTCTGCATGAAGTGGTGCGCCGAGCACGACGACCTCTCGCTCCTGCCGCACCTCAGCGGGGCGGACAAGCGCGCCCTGGAGCGTGCCGGGGTGGTCACGACGCGCCAGCTCGCCGCGCTCAAGGAGCCGGCGGCCGGGAATGGCGGGCAGACGTTGGTTCCGGCGCCCGGCAACGAGGCGCTGATCAAGCGGCTCGGCGCCAGCTACGGCGTCGGACCGCACCTCGACGAGCTGATCGAGCGCGCCAGGGAGTACCAGCGCTTCCAGCGGCACGAGCCGCGCCGCTCGTGGGAGCTGCCGAGCCTGGGCTACGGCTCGCTTCCGTACAGCGACGAGGCGCAGAATCCCAACCTCATCACCGTCTACATCGACGCCCAGCACGACTACCTGCACGATCGCATCTACCTGGCCGGGTCGCTGGTGGTGGCGCGCCGCGGCGGCAAGCCGCTGCGCCGCCGCTCGCTCGTCCACCTGGCGCCGCGGCCAGTCGAGGAGGGCGACGCCGAGCGCGATCTGCTGGTCGCCTGGGTGCGCGACACCTTGCGGGCGATCGTCGAGCTGGCCGAGCCGGACGCCAAGGGTGAGCCCAACGCGCCGGTGCATCTGGTCCTCTTCAATAGCTTCGGCCGCGATCTGCTCTTGCAGGGGCTGGCGCGCCACTTCGAGACGGTGCTCGGGCTAACCCCGCTCTACGACTTCATGACGCAGCTCGCGGCTTTCGACTCGCCGGTGCTGACTTTCCTCGACGAGGAGATCCGCGAGCTGAAGAACTACCCCATGGTCTGCCAGTCGCTGCAGTCGGTCGCCACCTTCCTCAAGTTCGACTGGAGCACGCCCAAGCCCTTCCGCCGCATCTTCCGCGAGCGCCTCTTCGACTACGTCGGCAAGCTGGGCGGCGACGACGGCGAGTGGTACACCCGGAGGGCGCGCTTCAACAGCCAGATCCCGCTGGAGTACGCCTACGCCGCCTGGCGCGAGCTGCAAGCCCCCGCGCCCGGCGAGCGCGACGACTACGGCCCCTACCGCCACGTCACGCCGGAGCTGCTGCGGGCCTTCCAGGCGCGGCGGCTGGAGGCGCTGGAGTGTATCGCCGCCGACTTCAAGGGGAACAAGCAGACGCAGAAGACCGCCTTCCGCCTGCCCGACCTCAACCGCTTCACCGAGAAAGCGCGCAATCTGGCGCAGGCGCTCGACGAGTTCGTCACCATCGAGCGCCACGCCGCGCTCTCAGCCTGGAAGAACGCGCGGCTGGCCCCGCCCGAGCGCCGCGTGCTCTCCGGCGACACCCTGCTGGTGCGCTACCGCGCCGCTGAGCAGGACGTCGACGCGCGCGTGCGCAACCGCCAGAACCGCGAGCGGTACGAGCGCAAGCTGCAGCTGGAGCGCGAGTACCTGGCGGCCAACCCCGGCGAGGCGCGGGCCACGCTGACCAAGGAGCAGAAGGCCGCGACCAAATGGACGCACGACGGGCTGCGCTTCCGGCTGGAGCTGAGCGTCGAGGGCTGCGACTGCGACCTGGAAGAGGCGCTGACGTTGAGCACGCTGCGCGAGGGTGAGCGGGTGGTGATCTCGCCGCGTTGGGACCACGACTCGCGCCTGCCGGCCGAGGAGCAGACCCCCTACACGCCGACCGCCAAGGGAATGCTCTACAAGGCCCGGGCCGACATCGAACGCATCGTGGTGGCGCGTGACGACGCGGGACGCGCGGTGAGCGGCCACGTCGAAGTGGAGATGCGGGAGTGGCACGCCAACCTCGCCGGCTTCACCTTCTCGTCGTTTGCCGCCGAGCCGTTCGAGGACGGCGCGCTCTATACGCTCGACTCCGACCCCAACGACATCTACGGCTACTGGTGCTCGCAGCTCACCCAGGACCTCTGCCAGCGCGACGACAATCCGCTCTACCAGCGGTTGGCCGGTGGCGGTCCGGTTGCCGCGCCCTGGCCCGAGGTCGCGGCCGGGGCCCAGGCGCGCTTCTTCGCCGGGCTGGAGGAGCTGCAGCGGCATGGCGCCTTCGAGCCGTTCGAGACGAGCAAGCGCGACTTCATCGCGGCCCACGGCGCCACCGCTACGCTGCTGGTGCAGGGCCCGCCCGGTACCGGCAAGAGCTTCGGCACCGCCTACGCCCTGCTGGCGCGGCTCCAAGGCGCGATGGCCGCCGAGCGCGACTTCCGCGTGATCGTCGCCTGCAAGACGCACGCGGCCACCGACGTGCTGCTCGATCAGCTCGTCCGCGCCTGTGAAATCATGAACATGGTCGAGCGGCGCCACCCGGACATCTTCCGCGATTATTTCGACGCCCGCCTGCTCGACCTCCCGCTCTTCCGGGTCAAGCCGAAGGGCGGTGTGCCCGACGGGGTCATCCCGTTACGGGAGCGCCAGCCCAAGTCGGGCGATGCGAAGATGGCCGAGGTGATCGAGCGCCGGCGCTGGTGCGTGGTGGCGGCTACACCGGGCGGGGTGCGCGCCGTGGTCAAGGAGAAGTGGACCAAGGAGCTGCTCGGCCACGAGCTGTGCGATTGCCTGGTGCTCGACGAGGCCTCGCAGCTCAGCCTGCCGGAGGCGATCATGGCGGGGCTGCTGCTGCGCGCCGACGCCCCGGTGATCGTGGTCGGCGACCATCGCCAGATGCCGCCGATCGTGCAGCACGACTGGGACGCCGAGGCGCGGCGCACCTTCAAGGAGTACCGCAGCTACGAGTCGCTCTTCAACGCGCTCTTGGCCGCGCGGCTGCCGATGGTCAAGTTCGCCGAGAGCTTCCGGCTGCACGCCGCCATGGCCGAGTTCCTGCGCCAGGAGGTCTACGCCCAGGACGGCATCCCCTACTTCTCGCGCCAGGAGAGCGTGCTGCCGCCGCTCGCGCACGACGATCCCTTCGTGGCGGCGGTGCTGCGGTCCGAGCATCCTTTAGTGGTGATCGTCCACGACGAGGCGGCCAGCCAGGTGCGCAACCCCTTCGAACAGGCGCTGATCGCGCCGGTGCTGGAGGCGTTGGCCGACCCCGCGACCTATCACCTCGACGCCAAGCACGGCCTCGGCGTGGTGGTGCCGCACCGGGCACAGCGCGCCGCGCTGAAGGAGGCTGTGCCGGCGCTGAGTACGCTCGACCCGCTGACTGGCGAGATCGCGCTCTCGGCGGTCGATACCGTCGAGCGCTTCCAGGGTGGCGAGCGCGACGTGATCGTGGTCAGCGCCACCGAGAGCGATCGCGAGTACCTGCTGGTCTCGGGCGACTTCCTGCTTGACCCGCGCCGGCTGACGGTGGCGCTCAGCCGGGCGCGGCACAAGATGATCCTGCTGGCGGCGCGCTCGATCTTCCAGCTCTTCAGCGCCGACGAGGAGACGTTCGCCCACGCCCAGCTCTGGAAGAACCTGCTGCGCACCACCTGCACCGTGCCGCTCTGGCAGGGCGAGCGCGCGGGCCACCACGTCGAGGTCTGGGGCAACCGGTATGACCATGAGGCTGGCTGAAAACTCCCCGCCGGTCGGTGTCACGCCGGGCTTTCGCTTGCCCCGCGTCCGTGAGCGTCTCAGGCGAACACCGCCAGACTGACCAGCCCGAGCCCCGCGAGGATGAGCGCGACGTGAAGACCGATCAGCAGCCAGCGGCCGCGGCTGAACGGCTGCCGCAAACACGCCGGCACCGGCGCCAGGCGAAACCAGAACCAGAACCCAAGCCCGGCTCCGACCAGCACGCCCGCCGCGATCAGGAGCCAACCGGCGCGGGCCAGCATCCCGGCCGGGACCGGATCGGCGCAGATCAGCAACAGCGCCAGCGTGATCAGCGAGGAGGGGAGAATCAAGGCATAGCGGAGGTGGGGCCGCGGCAGGCTCAGCCAGAGGATCACCGGCATCAACAGCCATCCTCCCGCCAACGCCCCCGCGACCACCGGTTTTGTGCCGCCGGTTCTCTCCCAGAGCAGCACGATGTAGCCCAGGACAACGGCGCTGGTGAGCGCCAGGCGCTTGATCCGCGGCGCGAAGGCCGGATCGGCGCTCATCTCGATTGGCGCCGTGCTCGCGGCGCGAGCGCGGCGCACACCGGCTTGGCCCGTCTTGAAGCCAGGTTCAGCACGCATTGGCCGTGGCCCTCCGCCCGCGCCGCACCTGATGGCGGAAGGCCCGGGTGCGAGCCTGCTTCGCCTCGGGCGCGTAGAGCCGCTCCACCAGGTCGAGCAAGCCGTCCTCCAATTCGCGAACCGTCATCCGCGACGGCCGCAAGTTGACGTCGAACAACGTGCAGCGCTCCCAGGCTCCCTCGACCAGGAGGCGCTCTTCCGCCTGGAGCCGCCGATAGAGCGGGGTGCCGGGGAAGGGCGTCATGACCGTGACCTGGACATCGAAGAGGCCGGCGTCCCTGACGAAGTCATGGATCGCTTCGAAGACGGCCGGGGTGTCACCATCCAGCCCGAGGACGAAGCAGCCGTTGACGGCGATACCGTGGGACTGAATGCGCTCGATGGCGGCCTTGTAGCCGTCGAGCCGGCGCCGCTTCCAGTTCCGCCGCAGCTCAACCTGATCGAGTCCGGCCGCGGTTGGGCTCTCGAACCCGATCAGGATCTCCCGGCAGCCAGCCTCGGCGATGAGCGCCAGAAGCTCCGGATCGTCGGCGACGGAGACGTCCGACTCGGTGAACCAGGGCACGCCCTCCGGCGCCAGCGCACGCATCAATGCTTTCGCGTGGGGCTTGTTGACGAACGTGTTGTCGTCCGCGAACTCGATGAACGGGTGGCGCCAGATCGACTTGATCGCGCGGATCTCCCCGATCACCTTGTCGATCGGTTTGACCTTGTAGCGCCCGGTGAGGCGAATGGAGCTGGCGCAGAACTCGCAGCGCCACGGGCAGCCCCGCTGCGTCTGCACGGTGAGTCGGTTGTACTTCTCGATCTGCAGCAGATCGAAGCGGGGGAGCGGTGCCTCTGCCAGGTCGAACTCGCGGCCATACGGGGTGTAGACCGGCCGCAGGCACCGGTGCTCGACATCCTCCAGGAGCCCTGGCCAGCTCAGCTCCCCCTCGCCCACCACGACGGCATCACAGTGCTGCCGAACCTCGCCGGGGAGGAGCGTCGCGTGGAGCCCGCCCATGACCGTCGGCACGCCCTGCTCGCGAAAGCGCCGTGCCAGCTCGTAGGCGTCCTTGGCCTGCGCCGTGAGCGTGGTGATGGCGGCCAGATCGCACTCCGGTAAGGTGTCGAGCCGCCGGATGTCGGCGATCTCGTAGAGCCGCACATCGTGCCGCTCCGGTGTCATGCCGGCCAGGGTGAGCAACGAGAGGCTGGGGAGTGAACTCAACACGCGAGCGCGCTCGGCGAAGCCGGGCAGGGTCAGGCCGAGGCGCGTCAGCTCCGGGTTGTGCGCCCGGACGCCGCTCATCGCGATCATGGCGATTCTCATGGCCGTCCCCATTTCGCGGTCGTCTCGGCTCGTCCGTTCGTCATGGCCTGTCTCTTTCCTCCGTGTCGTGTCGCCGCTGCCGTTAGCCGTACTCTGCGCCAGCGCCGGAGTGGAGAACACGAAGAGGTCACAGGCGCGATCACAGCTTCGGCAAAGCTGTGGGGTGAGCGTCGCCGCCGGCGTCGCGGCCGGCGCCCTGCTTGGGGTGCTATCATGCGCCGCACGGACAGCCACGAGAGGACGCGCGCATGGCCAGCGAGCGGGAAAGCGAATTCGGCGAGCTACTGCGTAGCTACCGGGTCGCGGCTGGCCTGACGCAGGAGGAGCTGGCGGAGCGGGCGGGCATCAGCGCGCGAGCGGTCAGCGACCTGGAGCGCGGGGTCAACCGCGTCCCGCGCCGGGATACGCTCGGAATGCTGGTCGACGCGCTGCAGCTACCGCGCGACGAGCGCGCGCGTTGGGAGGGCGCCCGGCGCCGCCTCGCTGTGCGCCCGGCCCCGCAGCAGCGGCCGGCCACCGCGGCCATGGGCAACCTGCCGGCGCCCGTGGCGAGCGTGATCGGGCGCGAGTCCGAGACAGGGGCGCTCGTCTCGCTGCTCGGCACGCCCGATGTCCGGCTAGTGACCGTCACCGGGCCAGCCGGCGTCGGCAAGACGACGGTAGCGCTGGCAGTGGCTCGCCGGCTGGGTCCGGCGTTCAGCGACGGCTGCTACGTCGTCGCGGTTGCCGGCGTCCGTGAGTCCAGGCTGGTGCCGGCGGCGATCGCGGCGGCCCTCGCCATTCCGCACGGCGAGGGTTCGGTAGGCGACATTGTCGCCGCGCTGCGGAGCCGGCAGTTTCTGCTGCTCATCGACAACTTCGAGCAACTGCTCGAGGCGGCTCCCGATCTCAGCCGCCTGCTGTATGGTTGCCCTGGGCTCAAGCTCCTGGTCACGAGCCGAGCGCGGCTCCGGCTCAGCGGCGAGCGGGAGTTCCAGCTTGCCCCGCTGCCCCTCCCCGGCCCAGATCAGATCGCGCTCGATGCCGTCGCGCGGTCGCCTGCCGTGGCGCTCTTCGTCGAGCGCGCGCAAGCCGTCAAGCCGGGGTTTGGCCTCAACGAGGCGAATGCCGGCGTGGTCCTTTCGATTTGCCGGCGTCTGGATGGGCTGCCGCTGGCCGTCGAGCTGGCGGCGCCCTGGCTCAAGACCCTCTCACCGGCCGCGCTCTTGAGCCGTCTGGAGCATCACCGTCTCGTGCTGGCCAGCGGCGCCCGCGACCTGCCGGAACGGCTGCAGACGCTGCGCGGCGCGATCGCCTGGAGCTTCGAATTGCTCCACCCCGAGGAGCAGCGTGTCTTCACGCGGCTGGCCGTCTTTCGGGCCGGTTGCACGCTGGAGGCGGCCGAGGCGGTTGCGGGTGCGGATAACCCGGCGGATCTGCCGACCATCCTGGCCGAGCTGATCGACAAGAGCCTGCTCATCCAAGCAGAAGATCCGGAAGGTTTGCCCCGCTTCTCGATGCTCGAGACGATCCACGAGTACGCGGAGGAGCAGCTCGCGACAAGCGGTGAGGGTCCAGCGGTGCGGCAGCGCCTTGTCGCCTTTTTCCGCGATCTCGTCGAGCAAGCCGAACTGGCATCGCGCGGCCCGGAGCAAGGCCTCTGGCTGCGCCGTCTTACCTCGGACTACGACAACCTGCGCGCGGCGCTGGAGTACACCATCGCCGCTGGCTACGTCGACGATGGCTGCCGGCTGGCGGGCGCGCTCTGGCGCTACTGGTATGCGCGCGGCGCCTACGCCGAGGGTACCTATTGGCTCGAACGCGTCCTCGGATTCAGCCGGGGAAGCGAGAGCGCCGCACGAGCGAAGTGCTCCTTCGGGACGGGGGTGCTGGCCGAGGCGCAGGGTGACTTCGAGCGCGCCCGTGCGCGTCTCCTGGAGAGCGCGACCGCATTCGCCGAGCAGGGCGAGGCGGCCGAGGCGGCGCTCGCGACCGCGCAGTTGGGCCTGGTGGAGCGCGACCAGGGAGACACGCGGCGGGCAGGGCAGCTCCTCGAGCAGAGCCTCGCCAAGCTGAGCGCGCTGGGCGATACCTGGGGAGCCGCGCTGGTGCGCAACCACCTGGGCGCGATCGCCGTTGGGGCGAGCGAGCTCGCGGTAGGGGAGGCATGGCTGCGGGAGAGTCTACGAGGCTTTCGCGCGGTGCCGGATCTCTGGGGTGTCGCGCTGGTGACCGGCAATCTCGGCACGCTGGCGCTGCGGCAAGGCGACGTCGACCGCGCCGCGATCCTGCTGGAGGAGACGCTGTCGCTGCAGGAGCACCTCGGTGAGCGACGGGGCGTGGCCATCACGCTCGGCCGCCTGGCACGGCTTTCAGTGACGCGCGACGATCTGCGGCGGGCGCGCCGCCTCTATCTGGAGAGCCTGAGTCTCCAGCAAGAGATGCGCGACGACTCCGGCATCGCGTCGACCCTGGAGCGCCTGGCGCAGGTCCAGTCGCGGCTCGGCCAGCCATCCGTCGCCTTGCGCTACGCGAGTGCGGCGACGCGCCTGCGCGCCGCGATCGGCGTACCCCTCACGGGAGGCGGCCAACTGGCGCTCGAGAAATTGTCGGCGGAGCTGCGAACCGTGCTTGGCGACGACCAGTATGAGGCGGCGTGGCGGGCTGGCCAGACCGACAGTCTGGCCGGCCTCATGGCGGCCGCGCTGGCCGATCAGCCCGGCGGCTGATCGCGGCTCGATCCGGCTATGAGCTGCAGTGGAAGCCCTGAGCCTCGACCGGCGTGCTACCGGTGTACTGGGGCGCCACGGCGCGCTCGTAGGCCAGCAGTGTGCAGGCGCTGTGGGCCGGGGCGTCGCCGGGGTAGGCTGCCGCATAGCGCCAGGTGCCGGCGTGGACGATGTCGACCACCTGATTCGTGCCGGTTATGACCACGATCTTGTCGGCCAGCTCGAAGGTGCAGAGGAAGCCCCCCGGGCAACGCACCCGCGCCGCGCTCCCCTGCCAGTGGAAGCCACAGGCTTCGCCGAAGCCCGTCAGCGGCACGCCGACGCCGGCCTCGACGCTGCTGAGGCTCGGGCAGGCCACCGGAGCAGCCGGTTGCGAGACCGCCGGTTGCATGGCGTGATGCCCCGGCGCGAGCGCGGTGATGCGCTCGAAGGGCTTCACGACGCCGCGCACGTGGGGGTGGGGCAGCGGGACCGGCGAGAAGAGGACCAGCACGGCCAGCACCACGCCGGCAGCCAGCAGGATCGCCTGGTAGCCCCAGGAGCGGGTCATGAAGTCGTCGATACGCCGCTCCAGGCGATCGAGATAGCCGAACGGTTGGGGATCGGGCCGGCGCTTGCCGCCGGCTGGCGTCTTGGCCTGCATCTGGGCTGCACCCTCCCTTCTCGCCCTGAGCTACGTCGTCAGGCGGGCGTGCGGATGCATGACCGCGCTCAGCCGGCCCCGCGCACCGCCATCACCGT
Organism: Thermomicrobiaceae bacterium; assembly: GCA_035693105.1. Classification (GTDB taxonomy): domain Bacteria; phylum Chloroflexota; class Chloroflexia; order Thermomicrobiales; family Thermomicrobiaceae; genus DASSHC01. The sequence goes on from DASSHC010000398.1 coordinate 14,798, forward strand.
GACCTCGATCAGCAGCTCCGGCCGTGCCAGCGCCGAGATCTGGAGCGCCGTGCTGGTGGCCTCAAGGCCCGGCAGGACGCGCTGCCGGATCGGCCCGAGCCGCGGCAGGTTGCCCATGTCGGTCAGGTAGTAGGTTACCGCCGTGACATCGGCCGGGGTCGCGCCCGCCGCCTCCAGGGCGACACGGACGTTGGTCAGCGCCTGCTCGGCCTGGGCGGCAAACTCGCTGGAGACGACCTGCCCCTGCGCGTCCACGCCCACCTGCCCGGCGACGAAGATGAGATCACCGGCTGTGATGCACTGCACGTAGCCGCGCGGCCGGGAGTCGTAGAGCCCCGGCGTCGACACGATCTGCTTCCCGTTCCCTGCGCTCATCGCTGCCTCCTGAGTGCCGTGAGAAGACCGTCACGGCGCGATGGTATCCCCCGTCGCGCGCTCCCGCTAGCCCATCTGCTCGAAGGCGTCGGCCACCATGCCGCCGATCACCAGCGAGGAGGTCGCGGCCGGCGAGGGGGCGTTGCGCACGTGCAGCACGCCGTCGCGGGCGTCGACCACGAAGTCATCGACCAGCTTGCCGTCGGCGCTCATGGCCTGGGCGCGCACGCCCGAGGGACCGGGCAGCAGATCGTCCAGCTCCAGCTCGGGCACGTACTTCTGCAGCGAGCGCAGGAAGCGCTCCTTGCTCAGGTCGCGCCGCATCTCGTCGATGCCGACGCGCCAGTGCTGGCGGGCGAAGCCGAGGAAGCCGGTGAAGGTCGCCAGCTCGGCCAGGTCGCGCGGATTGACCGTGCCGAAGCGGTAGCCGCCGCGGGCGAAGGCCAGCACCGCGTTGGGGCCGAGCCAGAGGTCGCCGTTCATGCGCGGGGTGAAGTGGACGCCGAGGAAGGGGAAGGCCGGGTCGGGCACCGGGTAGATGTTGCCGCGCACCAGACTGCGCCGTTCCGGGCGCAGGATGTAGTAGTCGCCGCGGAAGGGCACGATGCGCGGCTCGCGCGGCGCGCCGGTCATGGCTGCCACTCGGTCCTCCCATAGCCCGGCGCAGGTGATGACCCGCGTCGCCTGGAACTCGCCGTCTGGGGTCGCCAGCCGGGCGCCCTCGGGCCGCCGGTCGATCTCGCGCACCTCGTGGCTGGTGAAGATCTGCCCGCCTGCCTGCCGGATCTCCTCGGCATATGAG
>DASSHC010000399.1:0-5547 GCA_035693105.1 Thermomicrobiaceae bacterium
CCTGCTGCGCGGCATCAACGTCGGCGGGCATACGGTGAAGATGGATCGCCTGCGCGGCCTATTCAGTGAACTGGGCCTGGGCAACGTGCGCTCGTATATCCAGAGCGGCAACGTCTTCTTCGAGAGCGACGAAACCGACCGGCAGGCGCTGCGGGCGACGATCGAGGGGCAGCTACGCGAGGCGCTCGGCTACGCGGTGCCGGCCTGCCTGCGCACGGCCGCGGAGCTGGAGCAGCTCCTCGCCCAGGACCCCTTCGCGGGGGTCGAGGTCACGCCGGATACGCGTCTGTCCGTCATGTTCCTGGCCGAGCCGAGCAGGGCGGCGCTCCCGGTGCCCCAGCAGTCGCCGGACGGGGCCTACGAACTGGTGGGCAAGACGGACACTGAGCTGTTCGTCGTCTGGCGCCTGCGCAACGGCCGCCCGGGCAGCTCCTACGGTTTCTTCGAGAAGCTGGCCGGCGTGCCGAGCACGACCCGCTTCTGGCACACCACGGCCAAGATCCTGGCGGCGGCGAACGGGGGCTGAGGGCGCGGTCTCAGTCGCGGCGATACTCGGCGCGGAACTGCGGCCAGGGGGAGGTGCCCGGAGCGGAGAGATCCTCGAGCGCGAGGCGCCGCAGCCCGGCGCCGCTGAAGGCCTCCAACTCGGCCTGGGTCAGCCCTCGTGGACCATGCTCGGGCGGCGGCTCGCCCGGCCGGCTGGCCCGCTGGATCACCAGCAGCGTGCCGCCGGGCGCGACGAAGCCGGCGATGGCGCGCATGGCCTCCGGCCGCAGCTCCTCTGGCAGTGCCTGCAAGGTGTAGGCGTCGAAGACCAGCTCGAAGGACTGCTTGAAGCCGGCGGGGGCCGCGAAGAGGTCGACGGTCTGGTAGTCGACGCCGGAGGCGGGGAAGCGCCGGCGGCACCAGGCGACCGCCGTGGGCGCGACATCGATGGCGGTGACGCGAAAGCCGGCTTGCGCCAGCGCCTCGGCATCGTCGCCCAGGCCGCAGCCGATGACCAGGGCGGGCCGTCCGTCGCCGTGGATGTCATGCCGCTTCAGCCAGTCGAGCAGCAGCGGGTTGGGCGCCAGCCGCGCCCAGGGGACGCTGGCGGTGTCGTCGCGCTCGCTGGCGTCGGCGTAGCGCTCCTCGAAGTGCCGGCCGACCTCGGCCCGCCGTGCCTCATCCATCGGCAATCCCCTTTCGCGTGACACTCGCCGGCTGACCGGGGAGCGGCGGCGGTCGCCCGCGCCGTGGCGCTAGGTGTACCGGATGGGCAAGCCGGGGAGCAAGCCGGGGCTCACGCCCACGCCTCATCCAGGCTGGCGGCCGGCAGGCTGAAGACGATGCGCGCGCCGCCGTCGGGCGGCGACTCGATCCAGATGCGGCCACCGTTGGCCTCGACCAGGTGGCGCGCCAGGTAGAGGCCGAGCCCGAGGCCGGGCGTCTGGCTGGCGCGGCTGCGCCGGGCGCGGTGGAAGCGCTCGAAGACGTGCGGCAGCTCCTCCGCCTCGATGCCGGGGCCGTGGTCGCGCACGGCCACCACGATCTGGCCGTCCGCGCGCCGGGCGCTCACCTCGATCGGCGCGCCGGGCGCGTATTTCACGGCGTTGTTCAGCAGGATGTGCAGCGTCTGCTCGACCAGGGACGGATCCGCCTCGGCGACCAGGCCCGGCGCGACCGCCAGCGCGAGCGGCTGGCCGGGCGCCAGCTCGGCGATGGCCGCCGCGGCCCGCTCGACCAGCGCGCCGATCAGCACCGGCTCGCCCTCCAGCGCCAGCCGCCCGGCGCGGATACTGGCCAGCTGCACCATGTTCTGGATCAGGATCGCCAGCCGGTGGCTCTCGGCCGAGAGATCGTTGAGCAGATCCGCGCGCTCCGCCGAAGGCAGGCGCGCCCAGTCGCGCTGCAAGAGCGTCGCGCCGCCGCGGATAGTCGTCAGCGGGGTGCGCAACTCGTGCGAGACGAGCGAGAGGAAGTCGTCCTTGAGCTGCTCGGCGTCCTTGATCTGGGTAATGTCCTGGAAGACGGCGATGGCGCCGTTGATCGTGCCACCCGGCGAGATGAGGGGCGCGCTGTTGACCAGCAGGGCCAGGGCGGTGCCGTCGGTGCGCCGCAGCCGGACCTCATCGCGCTCCACCAGCGCGCCCTGGCGCAGCGAGCGCACGATGTGGATCTCCTCCAGCGGCAGCGGCGAGCCATCCGGGCGCAGGCGCGGGTTGCGCGCCAGGAAGTCCTGCAGCAGGACGGGCGGCTCGATCGGCCAGCCGAGCAGGCGCGAGGCCTCGCGGTTGGCCAGGCTGACGCGCTCCGGCTCGGTCTCCAGCACCAGCACGGCCTCCGGCAGTTGGTCGACCAGCAGCCTCAGGCGCTGCTCCTGCGCCTCGACCGCCTGGTAGAGGCGCGCGTTCTCGATGGCGACCGCCGCGTGCCGCGCCAGCACCTCGACGAGCTGGGCGTCCTCCTCGCTGAATGCCGGCCCGCGCACCTTCTCGGTGAGATAGAGGTTGCCGACGACCGTGCCCCGCGCCACGATCGGCACACCCAGGAAGCTGCGCATCGGGGGGTGGTTTTTCGGGAAGCCGACCGAGGCGGGGTGCTGGGTCAGGTCGCCGAGCCGGAGCGTCTTCGGCTCGGCCAGCAGCAGACCGAGGATGCCCCGGCCCTGTGGCGGTGGGCCGATCGCGGCGGCGGCCTCATTGATGCCCGAGGTGACGAACGCCTGCAAGCGGCCGTCGTGCCCCGGCACGCCCAGCGCGGCGTAGCGCGCCCCGGCCAGCTCGCGCGCCAGGTCGACGATGCGCCGCAGGACCGTATCGAGATCGAGCGCGCTGGTCACCGCCAGCACGGAGTGGCTGACGACCTCCAGCCGGTTGGCCAACTCCAGCCGCTCGGCCTCCAGCTCGGCCGCGCACCCCAGGCCCTCGGCGGCGGCGGCCAGCGCGCGGGCCGCCTGCTCCTCCCGCGCGGGATCGAGGACCGGCAGGGCGGCGCCCGGCGGCGGCTCGCCGGCGCGCTGGTAGGGGCCGAGCACCACAACCGCGCGCGGGCCGGGGTGGTAGCGCGCGGCCAGGTAGCAGGCGCCGCCGGCGCAGAAGGCCGCCACGGCGGCGTCGCCGGCCAGCGCCTGCCGCGCGGCGGCGGCGGGCTCCGGGGGCAGGTCGCCGATGGCGTGGGCCGGCAGGCCGAGCGCCAGGCCGAGGGCTTCGAGCAGCGAGGGAACGAGGGAGGCGTCCACCTACGACGCCTCCGCCGGCGGCTCCAGCCGGTAGCCGATGCCGGGGTAGGTCTTGATCCGCACCGAGCCGTCGCGCTCGGACTGGAGCTTCTTGCGCAGGCGGCTGACCCAGGTACGCAGGTAGTAGGTCTCGTCGCGGAACTCCGGCCCCCAGATGCGGGCCAGCAGCTCGCCGTGGGGCATGACCCGGCCGGCGTTGCTCGCCAACTGCGCCAGCAGCTCCCACTCCGTCCGGCTCAGAGCCACCTCCTCGCCACCGACGGTGACGCGGCGGTTCTCCAGGTCGATGGTGGCCTCGGGGTAGCGGAGCACCTGCGTCGCCGGGACCGCCACACCCTGGGCGCGGCGCAGCACGGCAGCCACCCGCGCGGCCAGCTCGTCGGGGTCGAAGGGCTTGGTGACGTAGTCGTCGGCGCCGAGGTCCAGCCCGCGCACCTTGTCCGCGCCGGAGGAGCGCGCCGTCAGCAGGATGACCGGCACCCGGGAGAAGCGGCGGATCTGGCGCAGCGCCTCCATGCCATCCATCACCGGCATCATCAGGTCGAGCACCACCAGGTCGGGGTGCTCGCGCTCGACCAGCTCGACCGCCTCCTGGCCGTTGCTCGCCGTGATGACCTGATAGCCCTCCGCCTGCAGCTTGATGCGCACCAGCCGCAGGATCGAGGTGTCATCGTCGACGACGAGCACGAGCTGTTTGCGGACCACGTTCTCACTCCACCATCTCGGCCGTCTCGGCGGCCCGGCGCCGCCGGCACGGCCCGCGGCCGGCCACAGCCGCGAGTCTACACAGCCATACGCCAAATATCACCCAAACGCGCGCGATGTTCACGAGATTGTAACGGCCGGACAGGCGGCTGCCGCGTGGGTGACACGCCCGCCGGGGTACGCTGATGCCAGGCGCTGAGCGGGCTCCGCGCGTGGTGCGGCCGCCGGGCAGGCGCGCAAAGGAGAAACAGGAGGCCCCGCATGGGACGCGTGATCGTTCCGCTCGACGGATCGAGCCACAATGAGGCGGCGTTGCCGGTCGCCGAGTCGCTGGCGCGCGCGCTGGGCGTGCCCATCGAGCTGGTGCGGGTCGTGCCGGAGCGGGGGCCGCGCGACCGCGACGACGAGCTCCTGGCATGTGCGCGGGATTACCTCGACGTGATCGCGGGCGAACTGCCGCCGGAGCTGTGTGCTGAGGTGATCGTCGCGCGCGGCGATCCCGCGCGGCGCCTGCTGGAGCTGGCCGCGTCACGCGCGCTGGAGCCGCCGGCGCTGCTGGTCATGGGGACGCAGGGGCGCGCCGGGATCGGCCGGGCGGTGAGCGGCAGCGTCGCCGACCGGCTGGCGCGCTCGGCGCCCATCCCGGTCACGCTGGTGCGCGATCCCGGCCGGGGCAGCAGCCCGTCGCAGCGCCTGCTGGTCCCGCTCGACGGCTCGGCCCTGGCCGAGCGGGCCTTGCCCATGGCGCTCGAGCTGGCGCGCGCCAGCGACGCCACCGTGCATCTGGTGCGCGTGGTCGAGCCCTCCCGGCGCTTGCTGGCGGCCACGGTGGGCGCGGCGGCCTACGTGCCGCCGAGCGACAGCGCCGAGATCGAGCAGGAGATGATCGACGAGGCGCGCGCCTACCTGGACAGCATCGCACGGCAGCAGCGGCGGGCCGGGGCGCGGGTGGCCTGGGAGGTGCGCACCGGGCCGGCGGCGCCCGAGATCCTGCGCGCGGCCGCCACCAGCGGCGCCGACCTGGTGATCGTCTCCAGCCACGGGCGCGGCGGGCTGCAGCGCCTGGCGCTCGGCAGCGTGGCCGACGTGCTGGTCCGCACCGGCCCGGCGCCGGTCATGGTGATCCCGCGCGCCGCGCAAATCGCCCAAGAGCCGAACGAGCGCCTGCCCGATCACGAGCGGGAGGCCGTGGCCTCGTAGCGCGACTAGCGCCGTCGCCGGCCACCGTGCGCCGCTCACTGTAGGGGCAGACCTCGAACGGAGCCGTGTCTGCCCTCGTTGCCCTATGGCCAACCTGCTCGTTCGCCACCCACGTTGCCTTCTTACCCCGTTGCCTCGCCGTAGGGGGAGCAGGGCAGACACAGAGGTCTGCCCCTACCGCTGTAGGCTGTAGGCGGATCGATTCCGGCTAACGACCATGCCGAGCTCAAACCGCGCCCCCGCGAGCGCGAACCGGGTCACCCGCGCCGCCCTCCTGCGGCCGGTCAGCATGGCGAGCGTCCTGGCCGATCTCGCCGCCGCGCTGGGTGTGCCGGTACCTACCGTGGCGGCAGACGGGCTGGACGATGCATCACCGTTTTCAGCGAATCGCGGGCGGTGAGCCGCGGCGGCCGTTCCCGCCG
>DASSHC010000400.1:0-7682 GCA_035693105.1 Thermomicrobiaceae bacterium
GAGTGCCTTCCTTGTAGGTGATGAGGCAGGGGCACGAGGGCAGACACGGAGGTCTGCCCCTACCGCAATGGGGAAATATGTCTATCCTGTAGGGGCGGACCCCTGTGTCCGCCCTCTTCCGGCGCCACCCAACCCCCTTGCCAGGCGTCAACCCGCCGCAAAACTGGCCCTGTGCCGTATACTTAATGCGAGCGCGGCCGGGCGCGGCGGCGCCGGGAGGGCGTGCCGAAACACGCGAATCGACCCGACAACAATCCAAGGAACTGGGGAAACGAACCGACGATGGCAGCACGTGAAGTCATCACCGAGGGTGATGCCCGACTGCGACAAAAAGCAATCAAGGTCAGGAAAGTCGACCAGGAGCTGCGTCAACTGGCCGCCGACATGTTCGAGACGATGCACGAGCACCGCGGCGTGGGGCTGGCGGCCCCGCAGATTGGGCTGCTCCGCCGCTTCATCGTGATCGGGCTCGCCGAGGGCATGGAGGAGGACGACTCACCCGCCGTCGAGCTGGCCCTGGTCAACCCCGAGATCGTGCGCGCCAGCGGGCGCCAGATCGTCACCGAGGGCTGTCTCAGCATCCCCAACTGGTACGGCGAGGTGCCGCGCGCCAAGCACGTCACCGTCAAGGCGCGCGATCTCAACGACAAAGAGGTGCGCATCAAGGCCAGCGGCTACCTGGCCAGCATCCTGCAGCACGAGATCGATCACCTCGACGGCGTGCTCTTCCTCGACCGCGTCGAGGACCGCTCCACGCTGCACCACATCTCCGACGAGGAGTTGGCGGCGCTGGAGGCCGAGGCGGACGCGGAAGCCCAAGCAGAGGCAGGGGCAGAGGCCGCGGCCGTGGCGGAGGATTAGAGGCCGGCGCTCCGTTGGTGCACGCGGTGGCTCTCGGCGCAGATGATCGCGTCTACCGTGTCGAGCGTCTGCTCTACCCGGCCGCTCTCGTTGAACACCACGTAGTCGAACATCTCGACCGCGCGCAGCTCGCGCGAGGCGGTGGCGATGCGCCGCATCACCATCTCCGGATCGTCGGTCTTGCGCGTGCGCAGGCGGCGAGTCAGCTCCTCCATCGAGGGCGGCACCAGAAAGATGAAGACGGCTTCGGGAGCCAGCAGCTTGATGTGCCGCGCGCCCTGGACATCGACCTTGACCACCACCGTCTGCCCGCGCCGCAGCGCCTTCTGCACCGGCGACTTCGGCACGCCGTAGAGGTTGCCATAGACCTCGGCCGACTCGAGAAAGTCGCCCTCCTCGCGCGCCTGGATGAACTCCTCGCGCGTGGCGAAGAGATAATGGTAGCCGTCGATCTCGCCGGGGCGGCGCTCGCGCGTCGTCTTGGTCACGGCGACGAAGAACTCGGGGTGCCGCTCCCGCAGCCGCTCGATCACGGTATCCTTGCCCACGCCGGAGGGGCCGGAGATGACGATCAGGTGCGGGTGGCCGAGCGCGCGGAATTCGTCGATCAGCTCATCCGCCTGAGCGTAGAGGCCCACCTGATCGGTCACCGCAGCCTTCCTTTCGTCACCATGCCGGTGCAGGCGCGCCGCCCGACCATGCGAGTGGGAGAGAACCATGCTTGATGCGCTCGGCCTGGCCGCGCTGGCCGATGAACTCTCGCGACTGCTGCTGGATGGCTACATCCAGAAGGTAGTCCAACTCGACGAGCAGTCCGTGGGGCTGGAGATCTACGCCAACCACCAGCGCCACTTCCTCGTCGCCAGCGCCGACAGCCGCAACCCCCGGCTCTACCTGTCATCGGCGCGGGTGGCCGCGGACCCCGACCGCGTCTCGCCGCTCCTGCTCCTGCTGCGGAAGTACGCGCGTGGCGGGCGGATCGTGGCGTTCCAGCAGCCGGCCCTCGAGCGCATCCTGGAGGTCAGTATAGCCAAGCGGTTTTGGCCGGACAAGAATGACGACGCGCCGGACGAGGCCGCCGAGCTGGTCTACGTGACCCTGATCGTGGAGCTGATGGGCCGGCGCAGCAATATCATCCTGACGGATGAGAACGGCCGCATCCTCGACGCGGTCAAGCGCGTCACGCCGGAGATGAGCCGGGTGCGGCCGATCCTGCCGGGCCGGCAGTACACACCACCCCCGCCGCAGGCCAAGCGCGATCCGCGCGGGCTGGCACCGGCCGAGCTGGGCGCGCTCCGGGCCGCCGCCGCACCCGGCGCGCGCGCGGCCGATCTGCTGGTCCACGCTCTGGCCGGGATCAGCCCGCAGATGGCGCGCGAGGTCGTCTACCGCGCGGCCGGCGCGGAGGACGCCGCCGCCGAGGCTGTGGACGCCGTGCAGCTCGCCGGGGCGCTGGCGGAGCTGCTGGCGCCGCTGGAGAGCGGCGCCTGGCAGCCGTCGCTCTACCTGGAGGACGGCGAGCCCGTCGCCTTCGCCCCACTGCGGCTGGCGAGCCTGGCCAGCCGCTACGACGAGGAGGCCACGCCGACGCTCTCCGCCGCCGTCGAGCGCGCCAGCAGCGCCGGCGCCGAGCCGGCCCACCTGCGCTACGCTCGCCGCCGCGAGAAGCTGGTCGCCCAGATCGGCGTGGCGGTCGACCGCGTGCGCGCCCGGCTGCACTCGCTGCGCGAGGAGGCGGAACGCGCCAGCGCGGCCGAGCGCTGGCGCGAGCAGGGCGAGTTGATCTACGCCTACCTCTATCAGCTGTCGCCGGGGCAGACCGAACTGGCGGTCGAGGACCGGCGCATCCCGCTCGACCCCTCGATGACCCCGAGCGAGAACGCGCAGGAGTACTTCGAGCGCTACCGCAAGGGGCGCTCGGCCCAGGCCAACCTGCCCGAGCTGATCCAGGCCGCCACGACCGAGCTGGCCTACCTGGACGAGCTGCGTACACTGGCCGAGCTGGCCGACGGACTGGACGAGATCGAGCAACTGCGCGGCGAGTGGGAAGAGTGGGCCGCGCCGCACGCGCGGCAACCAGCCCGGGGCACAGCCCAGGGCAAGCGCCCGCCCCGGCCCAAGCGCCCGCAGCCCTATCGCAGCGAGCGCGGCGACCTGATCTACGTGGGGCACAATGGGCGGCAGAACGAGATCGTCACCTTCGAGCTGGCCGCACCCGACGACACCTGGCTGCACGCCCGCGGCATGCCGGGCGCGCACGTGGTCGTCCACTGGTCGGGCGCCGAGCGTCCCGAGCTGCTGGAGCAGGCCGCCAGCCTGGCCGCCTGGTACAGCGCCGGCCGCGCCGCCACCAGCGTCGAGGTCGACGCCGCCCCGCGCCGCTACGTGCGCAAGTTGAAGGGCGCCGGCCCCGGCATGGTGACCTATCGCCACGAGCGCACCATCAACGCCCGCCCACGCGGACCAGAGGAGCTGGGGCTGGCGTAAGCGGGTAGACGACGTGATCGAGGATCGCAACGTGGGTATGTTCTCGCGGTAGGGGCAGGCCCCCGTGCCTGCCCTCTTGGACGGCCACCCACTTTGCCGTTCCGCCGCCCACGGTTCCCGTATCCCCGACGCCACTGCGTGTGCCACCGAGGGCGGCCCCCCTGTGGCCGCACCTACAAAGGACATTCTTGTTGCGGTAGGGCCGTGCCTGCCCCCGCGCCTCGTCTACGCCCAGCGCGCCAGCAGGATGCCGAACTCGTAGAGGGCGTACATTGGGATGGCGACCATGAACATGTTGAAGGGATCGGGCGTCGGCGTGATGATCGCCGCCGCCACCATCACCACGATCAGCATGTAGCGCCGGATGTGCGCCAGGAACTGATGGGTGACGATGTGCAGCTTGGCCAACAGAAACATCACCACCGGCGTCTCGAAGACGATGCCGCACCAGAGGATCAGGGTGGTGTAGAAGGAGATGACTTCTTCCGGGCGGAGCTGTGAGGTGATCGTGCCGTGGCCGAAGTGCGCCAGCCAGTCGAGGGCGCGCGGTACGACGATGAAGAAGGCGAAGGCCACTCCGAGCGCGAACATCACTACTACCAGCGGCAGGAAGCGGTAGAGGACGTGCTTCTCCTTGCGCGTCAGCCCGGGCGCCAGGAAGGAGACGAACTGGTAGATCAGCACCGGCATGGCCAGCGCGATGCCGAAGTAGAGCCCGACTTTCATCCACGAGGTGAAGCTCTCGGTGGGTGTGATGGCGAAGAATTCTTTGACGTTCGAGAGCCGCTGCATGAGGTGGATGATGCGCCAGGACAGCAACAGTCCGATCACGGATCCGGCCATCACGGCCAGCGCGGATCGGACCAGGCGCGAGCGAAGCTCCTCCAGGTGCTCCTGGAGGGTCATCTCGGCGAATTGTTCCTCCGGCTCCGGCTCGGCCGGCCCGAGCGGTGCGGGGACGTTGTCTCCGCGAAAGCGATCGATGATGCTGACCATGGTCCCTGCTTTGCTCTCTTGGCGGGTGAGCTGACGCGCGGCCGGCCCGTCCTCGGCACCACCTCCGCCGGGCGTCCCCAGAACCCGGCGGCCGGCGTCGAGCCGTCAGGCTACTTGGCTGCCATATGCTCCTGGATGAACTCGACCGCGTCGCCCACCGTCTGAATGCTCTCGGCTTGCTCGTCCGAGATCTCGATGCCGAACTCTTCCTCGAGCTGCATAATCAGCTCGACCAGATCGAGCGAATCCGCGTTGAGATCCTGCACGAACTCCGCGTCGAGCGTCACCTTCTCCGGCTCAACCCCCAGTTGCTCCGAGACGACGCTCTGCACGCGCTCAATGGTCGAGTCCACCCTGGTACCTCCCACTATCGACTTCCGCCATCCCCTAATGATTCGTTATTATGCCTGCCGCGTTCGGTCCCGGCAACCGGAAGCATGCGCGCCGGCGGCAGCCGGGACGCGATGGTGCCGAGCACGCCGTTGACAAAGCGGCTCGAGTTCTCGCCGCCGAAGCGCTTGGCCAGCTCCACCGCCTCGTTGATCGCCGCCTTGACCGGCACGTCCGGTTCCTGCTGCAACTCGTAGATCGCGATGCGCAGGATGTTGCGGTCGACCGCCGGCAACTGCCCCACCGGGAAGGCCGGTGCGGCCTCGCCGATCTGCTTGTCGATCTCCTCCAGATGCTGCATCACCCCGGTGACCAGCCGCTCGACATAGCGGCGCACCGGCTGCGGCAGCGCCAGGTCGGCCATGTAGCGCGCCAGTACGTCGCTCGCCTGATGCCCCGCCACGTCGACCTCGAAGAGCACCTGGAGCGCCAGCGTCCTCGCCTGGTGACGGGTCAGCGCGACACTCATCGTTCCTCACAATTCCTACCCGCGCCGCGGGGGCCGGGCGCGAGCGGGCGGATTACAAACCCGTCCCTACAACCCCACCGTCTCCCCTCTCCCAGCATTGGCTCGAACGGAGCCGTGCGTGAGGGCCCGTGCCCCGGCCTGCAACATCTATTCCGAGGCAGCCTCAATCGCTCGCCACCGGGTTCGGCACGGGTGCGGCGTTGCGAGCGAGAAACTCGGTCACGAACCCGGTATGCACCTGGCCGCTGCCGAAGGCGCCGTCCTCGACCAGCTGCTGGTAGAAGGGCACGGTGGTATCGATGCCGCTGATCACCGTCTCCAGCAGCGCCCGGCGCAGGCGGTCGATCGCCTCCTGACGCGTAGCCCCCCAGACGATCAGCTTGGCCAGCAGCGAGTCGTAGTGGGGCGGCACCACGTAGCCGGGGTAGAGATGCGTATCCACGCGCACCCCCGGCCCGCCGGGCAGCAGCAGCCCGCTGACCTGCCCGGCGCTCGGGGTAAAGTCGCGCAGCGGATCCTCGGCGTTGATGCGCAGCTCGATGGCGTGCCCGCGCGGCCGCACGTCTTTCTCCTCGAAGCCGAGCGGCTGGCCCGCCGCCACCCGGATCTGCCACTTGACCAGGTCGATGCCGGTCACCAGCTCGGTCACCGGGTGCTCCACCTGGATGCGCGCGTTGACCTCGGTGAAGTAGAAGTGCTCGTTGGGGTCGACCAGAAACTCCCAGGTGCCCGCCCCCGTGTAGCCGATCGCCTTGGCGGCTCGCGTGGCGGACTTGGCCAGGTTCTCGCGCAGGCGCGAGGAGACGTTGGGCGCCGGCGACTCCTCCACCAGCTTCTGGTAGCGCCGCTGCAGCGAGCAGTCACGCTCGCCAAGCGCCACCACGTTGCCGTGCTGGTCGGCCAGGATCTGCACCTCGATGTGGCGCGGGCGCTCCAGGTACCGCTCGATGTAGACGCCGCTGTCGCCGAAGGCGGCCTGCGCCTCGCTCTGGGCTAGCGGCAGCACGCGGGCGAGCTCCTGATCGTCCCAGGCGACGCGCATGCCGCGCCCGCCGCCCCCGGCGGCCGCCTTGACCAGCACCGGGTAGCCGATCTCGCGCGCCAGCACGCGGGCGGCCTCGCCGTCTTCAATGCGGCCCTCGGCGCCCGGCATGATCGGGATCTTGGCCCGCTTCATCAGGCTGCGCGCCAGCGCCTTGTCGCCCATCTGCGCCAGCACCTCGGGGCGTGGGCCGATGAAGGTGATGTCGCAGGCGGTGCAGATCTCGGCCAGCGAGGGGTTCTCGGCCAGGAAGCCGTAGCCGGGGTGGAGCGCGTCGCAGCCGGTCAGCACCGCCGCGCTGATGATGGCCGGGATATTGTTGTAGCTGCGCGCCGCCGGCGCCGGGCCGATGCAGACCGCTTCGTCGGAGAGGCGCACCGGCAGCGAGTCGCGGTCGGCCTCGGAGTAGGCGATGACCGAGCGGATGCCCAGCTCGCGGCAGGCGCGCAGCACGCGCAGAGCGATCTCGCCCCGGTTGGCGATGAGTATCTTGCGAAACATGCTAGGTCGCCATGAAGAGGCCGCCGTCGACGCTCAGGACGGCCCCGGTGATATAGCCGGTATCCGGTGCGGCGAAGAAGGCCACCGCCGCCGCGACATCCTCCGGCGAGCCGAAGCGCCCCAGCGGTATCTGCTCGACCGCCCGCGCCCTCAGCTCCTCCGGCAGCACCTCGGTCAGCCGCGTGTCGATGAAGCCGGGCGCGACCGCGTTGACCGTGATGCTGCGCGAGCCCAGCTCCCGCGCCAGCGACTTGGTCAGGCCGACGATGCCGGCCTTGGCGGCGGCATAGTTGGCCTGGCCGGCGTTGCCGACCAGCCCGACCACCGAGGTCAGGTTGATGATGCGCCCGTAGCGCTGGCGCAGCATCGGCCGGATGGCGGCCTTCGAGGTGACGAAGACGCTCTTGAGGTTGGTCTGAATGACCGCGTCCCAGTCCTCTTCCTTCATGCGCATGATCAGCGTGTCGCGCGTGATGCCGGCGTTGTTGACCAACACGTCGAGCCCGCCGTAGTGGTTGATGGCCGACTCGATCAGCTTGCCCACGGCGTCGGCGTCGGTCACGTCGGCCTGGATGGCGACCGCCTGTCCGCCGGCCTGCGTGATCTCGTCGACCAGCGCCCGCGCCGGGGCCTCGTCAGCGCGATAGTTGACCACGACCGGGAAACCGTCGCGCGCCAGCCGCAGCGCGCTGGCGCGCCCGATGCCGCGCGTCGCGCCGGTGACGATCGCCGCGCGCCGCGCCGCCCCCTGTCCCGCTCCCGTCATACCCTTCCCAACTTTCCAGTTCCGTGGGTCTCTCACCCCAACCCTCTCCGGACGGAGCGGTGCGCGGCTCCGCACGGAGAGGGGCGCTGCCCATCGAGTAGGCATCGTGCCGCGTGAGGACGGATCCTTCGACTGCGCTCAGGATGACAGGGTTAGTAGCAGGCGTAGGA
>DASSHC010000401.1:0-3267 GCA_035693105.1 Thermomicrobiaceae bacterium
GAACCGCTGCGGCTGGAGGCGCATTTGGCCGGCCCGGTAACGCGCGAGATCCAGCAGATCGGTGACCAGCCGCTGCATGCGCTCGGCACTGCGGGCAACGTTTTCCAAGAGCTGGGTTTGCATGGCCCGATCCGCGGTGACTGAGGGATCGAGCAGCAGGCCGATACTCGTCCGCACCGCGGTCAGCGGTGTCCGAAGCTGGTGCGTGATGGTGGACATGAAATCGGTCCGAAGTTGTTCGAGCTCCTCGAGCCCGGCCGACATCGAGCGACCGCTACCGGGAAGCGCGTTCGCATACTGGCGCCCCAGGATTGTCGGCACGTAGGATGGCTCGCCATGCGGCGTAGCCGCGACGCGGACGAGGCCCATGCGCGCGAGGTGCGCCAGCAATGCGGCCGCGTCGGCTGGCTCGCGCGGTACGTGCACCCGGCTGAAGCGCCCGGCGAGTTCTGCCGACCCAGCGCCATTGCCCAACAGGCGCAGGCCCGCCACCGCCAGGATCTCGAGATCTTCGCTCGCTATATCATTCGTTGTCATCGCCACCATCACACGCCGGCGGGGATCGTCTGGGAGTCGCGCGGCGAGCTCCACCAGCCCAACAAGACTCTCTCATCGTAACACCGAGAGCTCGCGCGCGGCCCTCGGCCGGCGGTGCGCGGCAGGCTACGAGCCTGGCGTCAGTCGATCGTTGCCCGGTGCCGCACGTCCATCCCTCTTGCCGTAGCCGTGGAACGACAGCGCGTTCAAAACGCAACAGCACGAGTAATTCCAGCGCTTGTCTCCGGCCATGAGCTCAACCACGGGGTCACCGACGCCGCGTTCATGCGACGTTCACACGTGTTCCCGCTATTCATTCGGCAAGGGCACGATACTGGTATCAGGAGAGAGGAGCCTACGATGGCATACGGCATCTGGGCCAACGGACTTCCCATCGAGTACCTGGTAGTCGTCCAGCTCATGAGCGTGGCGATCGGCGCCTATTTCGCCTGCCGGATCGCCAATTCGGATAGTCGGTTGTTGGGCTGGGGTGTTCCGCGCTACGCGCTCGCTCAGGCCGCCCAGGAATGACCTGCCGCCCGGGCTGGACGGCGCTCCGCAGCGGGCACGGCGGGCACCCGATCGCCGTAACGACGGCTTTGAGCCTTCTTGCCTGAATGAGTCCGGGGGCGGTCGTCGCTGAACACCGGCAGCCCTCGATGGAGTGATTCGGTTTCGGCGGTTGTATTGGGGTTGACAGTCGATGTCACGGGGCTGGCGTGTGGTGCCGGCGCCTACCCGGATGTCAGAGAGAATGGTCCCAGTGATGACAACAGGCGTTGGGCGGTCATGGATGACCGCGCAGGATGCTGAGATCGTGCGGCGGGGAACCTTCACCGCCGGCGCGCTCAGCGTGTCGTATTACACCTCCAACCCCGCTCCCACCCAGTGGGTTGCGGTGGGGGTCGTCTCAGGCGCTCGCATGCTCGTTGGCACCGGGCCAAGCGAGGCGGCAGCGATCGGGGACCTCGCCGCTCGCTACGAGCAATCGCAGGAAGACCTGCTGGAAGCAGACACGAAGTTTGCCACGGAGTGGTCGTTTTAATACCTTCGCCCCCGCCCGCGCAGCCATCGGTCGTAGCTGTTGGTCCGTGATCGCGGCCCGGTGGCGGGTTCATGACCAGGAAAGGATCGTATCCGCGTGCGCGTCGCCATCATCGCTCCCCTGGTTGAATCAGTCCCGCCCGCGCTCTACGGCGGTACCGAACGGGTCGTCTCGGTGCTGACCGAAGAGCTCGTTCGCCGTGGTCACGGCGTGACGCTGTTCGCCAGCGGCGACTCGGTGACCTCGGCCAGGCTCGTGCCCTGCGCGCCCGTCGCCTTGCGGCTGGCCCCGGGCGTCACGGACTACGCGACCTCCACGCGCGTCGAGTTGCGCGACGTGTATGGCCGTGCCGGGGAGTTCGATCTCATCCATAACCACGTGGACCACCTCGCCTTCCCGTTCGCCCGCCTGACCGGCGCGCCGACCATCACGACAACCCATGGCCGACTCGATCTCGCGGAGGTCCACCGGCTCTATCGCGCCTATCCCGAAGCGCCGCTCGTCTCGATCAGCGACAACCAGCGTACGCACCTGCCCGGGGCCAACTGGCTCGCCACGGTTCCCAACGGCATCGATCTCGCCAACTTCCAGGTTCGCTCGGATCCCGGTGACTATCTCGTCTTTCTCGGGCGTATCAGCCCGGAGAAGCGGCCCGATCGGGCCATCGCGATCGCTCGAGCGGTGGGGATGCGTCTGGTGATCGCGGCCAAGATCGACGATGTCGATCGGGCCTACTACGAGCACGCCATCGCGCCGCTCATGCGCGACCAGCACACGGTCGAGTTCATCGGAGAAGTCGACGAGCGTGACAAGGACGAGCTGCTCGGCGGAGCGTACGCCTATCTCTTCCCGATCGATTGGCCGGAACCCTTTGGCCTCACCATGGTGGAAGCGATGGCGACCGGGACGCCGGTGATCGCCTCTCGCGCCGGCTCGGTACCGGAGGTGGTCGTCGACGGCGTGACCGGATTCATCTGCGACAGCGTGCCGGCGATGGTGGACGCGATCGCGCGCGTGCCCCAACTCGACCGTCTGGCCTGTCGTCGCCATGTTGAGCAGCACTTCTCGGCCGCGGCCATGGTGGACGGCTACGAGCGGGTCTATGCGCGGAGCGTCGCGGGCGGACCGCTCCCGGTCGAACACGATACGCTGGTGGCGGTCTCTTGAGCATGCCGAGCACGACGACCGTCGACCCTCACGCGCCGTCCAGTCCGGACACGCCGCGATTGCATCTGGAAGGGAGGAGATCACGGGTTCCGTCATCGCCAGCATCTCTGACAACCTAACTGACAGTGAAGTTGCCCCGGTTTCGGGGAGAGATTGCTGCTCGGTCCATGCCGCGCACGCAGGGCCCCCGCATGCGCCAGGCAGAGTAGCCGCTGGGGGAAACGTGCAGCACCCGGCCGAGCCTGGCGACGGAGTGCCGGGCCTGCTCGCGCTCGACGAACGCGTATGCCGCGAGCTGCGTGAGCCGGTCTCTCCGGCGACCGGGGCTTGTAGCAGGATCTCTCGTTCCTCCCACAGCCGCTTCACTTCGCGCCGCAACTGGCGCACCTCCTCAGTCTCCTCCGTCGTAAGCCCGTGGTGGCGCAACCCCTCGTCGATGTCTGCCTGCTTGCGCCGCAGGTGCAGCGTCTCGCCGGAGACTTCCGGTTTACGGGCGAGCTACGCCATCGACTTGCCGC
>DASSHC010000402.1:0-14692 GCA_035693105.1 Thermomicrobiaceae bacterium
GACCTGGCCGGCATAGCTGAAGGCGCCGACCCGGCTGCGCGCCACCGCCAGGTCGAGGTCGGCGTCCCGATCGACCAGCACGCCCGCGTTGCCGCCCAGCTCCAGCACGACCTTCTTCTTGCCGGCGCGCGCCTTCATGTCCCAGCCGACGCTGGGTGAGCCGGTGAAGGAGAGGAGCTTGAAGCGCTCGTCGGTCACCATGCGGTCGCCGGTCTGCCGGGTCATCGGCATGATGCTGACCGCGCCCTTGGGCAGCTTCGCCTCGTCGACGATCTGCGCGAAGGTCAGCATCGACAGCGGGTCGTGCGTCGGCGGCTTGAGCACGATCGTATTGCCGCTGGCGATGGCCGGGGCCAGCTTGTGCAGCGCGAGATTCAGCGGGTAGTTGAAGGGCGAAATGCCGGCGATCGGGCCGATCGGGAAGCGGCGCGTCAGGCCGAAACGGCCCGCCGAGGAGGCCATCAGGTCGAGCGGGATGACCTCGCCGGTGATCCGCTTCGACTCCTCGGCCGCCGTTTGCAGCGTGAAGACGCCGCGGGCGACCTCTGTGCGCGAGTCGCGGATCGGCTTGCCCGACTCGCGCGCCATGATCTGGGCGAACTCCTCCTGCCGCGCGGCCAGCGCGTCGGCCATGCGCTGCAGGATCTCGGCACGCTCGTAGCTCTGGAGCCTGCGTGTCTCCTCGAACGCCGTCTCCGCTGCCCTGACCGCGTCCTCATAGTCCTGCTCGCTGGCGAACGAGGTGACGCCCACTGTCTCGCCGTTGTAGGGGTTGGTCACCTGGTGGGTCTGGTTGGACGTGCGCCACTCACCGGCACAGTAGAAGGGGAACTCTTGCGCCATCGAAAGCCTCCTGGTTCCGCGTCCCATGCAACGGGGCGCGGCTCGATCTTAGTCCGGCCTCCAAGGGGGCGTCAACGCGGCCGGCAGAGACTCGCCGCCACACCATTGCGACCAGCCCATGACCCGCGCCCAGAAGATGCCGGTGTGACGCAACATCGGCATGGCCGTTCGCTGCTAGCGGCGACGGGTGCGGGGGTCAAAGGCGTCGCGCAGGCCGTCGCCCACGAGGTTGACGCAGAGGACGGTGATCGCCAGCGCGATCCCCGGGAAGGTCGAGATCCACCAGGCGTCGTTCAGGTAGTTTTGCCCGTCGGAGATCATCAGACCCCACTCGGCGCGCGGCGGCTGGATACCCAATCCGAGGTAGGAGAGCGCCGCGCCGATCAGGATCGAGAAGGCGATGCCGATCGTGGCCAGCACCAGGACCGGTGCGAAGATGTTGGGCAGGATGTGCCGCACCATCAGGCGCGGGGCCGAGCAGCCGATCACCCGGCCGGCATCGACGTAGGCCTCGCGCTTGGCCGAGAGAACCGAACCACGCGCCACCCGGGCATAGACCGGAATCCCCCCGACTCCGATGGCGATGATGACGTTGACGGTCGAGGTGCCCAGCCCCGCCACGATCGCCAGCGCCAGCAAGATGCCGGGGAATGCCAGCAACATGTCGATCAAGCGCATGATCACGCTGTCCACGACGTTCTCGCTATAGCCGGCCACGAGGCCCAGCGCCGTGCCGATGAGCACGCTGAAGATCACGGCGAGACCGCCCACGGTCAGCGAGATGCGCGAGCCGGAGATCACGCGTGAGAGGACATCGCGACCGTACTGATCGGTGCCGAACGGGTGGGAGAGCGTCGGCCCGCTGAGAAACTCACCGGGCGACACGCCGAGTGGGTCGTGCGGCTCGATCCAGGGAGCGGCGATCGCCATCAGCACCAGCAGGATGAGAATCGCGCCGCTCAGCACCGCGCCCTTGCTGCGTGAGAAGCTGCGCCAGAATTGCCGTCCGCGCGAGACGCGCTTGCGTTCGACACCGCCGACGAGCACGTCGCGTTCGACGTCCCGCCCGCCATGTTGGCTTGCCTGTACTGCCATCACGCGCCTATCTTACGCGGCCCTAGCCAAAGCGAATCCGCGGGTCGAGAAAGCCGTAGAGCAGGTCGACGACCAGGTTCACCACGACGTAGGCGATGGCGATGAAAAGGACGATGCCCTGAACGGTGGTGTAGTCCTTGGCCAGAATGGACTGGACCGCCAGATGCCCCACGCCCTGGCGCGAGAAGACGGTCTCGATGATCACCGCGCCGCCCAGCAGCGAGCCGAACTGCAGTCCGATGAGCGTGACCGCCGGAATCAGCGCGCCTTTCAGCGCATGGCGCAACGTGACCGCGGTCTGGCTCAAACCCTTGGCGCGCGCCACCATGATGAAATCCTGGTTCAGCGCCTCGATCATCGACGAGCGTACCAGGCGGGCAATGACCGCCGCCGCGCCCAGCCCGAGCGTCATGGCCGGCAACACGAGATGATCGAGCCCCCAGGTGCCGGTGGCCGGGAACCAACCCAGGCGGAACGAGAAGAAAAAGATCAGCAGCAGTCCCAGCCAGAAGCTCGGGGCGCAGATGCCGAACATCGCGACGGTGGTCGCCAGGCTGTCGATGGCGCTGTGCTGCCAGACCGCGGATACGATGCCGAGGGACATGCCCAGCACGATCGCGATCACCATGCCCGCCGCCGTCAGTTCAAGGGTGGCGGGGAACTGCTGCCGGATCTCCTGCGTCACCGGGATGTTGTTCCGCAAGGAGGTGCCCAGATCGCCCTGCAGCGCGT
Source organism: Thermomicrobiaceae bacterium (assembly GCA_035693105.1). Lineage (GTDB taxonomy): Bacteria > Chloroflexota > Chloroflexia > Thermomicrobiales > Thermomicrobiaceae > DASSHC01. The sequence goes on from DASSHC010000402.1 coordinate 2,671, forward strand.
CGGTGATGTAATGCTGGTACTGGACCAGCAACGGCTGATCGAGCCCGAGATTGTGCCGCAACCGGGCGATCTGATCGGCGTTCCCGCCGGTGCCCTGCAACATCAACTGCGCGGGGTCACCGGGCAAGATCCGCAGGAGAAAGAAGACGATGGTCGCCACACCCCAGATGACCGGGATGCCGATCAGCAAACGCCGAATGATGAAGCTCGCCATTGGCTCAACCAGACCTCAGGCGTCGAGCGCCTACTTCTGCAGGAACACGTCGTAGAGCCACGGATACCAGCCGCGTGTGTCGACGCGGAAATTCTTCACGTAGCTCTGCAGCCCATAGATCGCGAACAGGTTGGTGATGGGCAGCACCAGCGCGTTCTCCATCGTGATCTGCTGGATCTTGGCGTAGAGCGGCTTGCGCACGGCGGGATCGACCGATGACGCGGCCTTGATGATCGTTTGGTCCAGCTCGTCGTTGGTGAAGAACGACCAGCCGTAGCCCGTGCCGATATTCTTGGAATAGAGAATGATCCGGCACACGTCCGGGTCCGCTTGAATCCAGCCGATCGAGGCCAGGTTGGCATCACCCTTGGTGACTAGCGGGATGACGGCGTTGTAGTCCATGGCTTTGATGTTGGTGTTGATGCCGATGGATTTCCACTGTGCCTGCAGCAGCGGCGGCGTCGTGTCGGTGTTGCTGGCGTAGTAGTCGAGGGCGAGCTGCTTGCCGTCCTTGGCGTAGAAGCCGTCCGAGCCCTTCTTCCAGCCGGCGTCCTCAAGTGTCTGCGTCGCCTTCTTGGGATCGTAGGGGTACATCGTCTTCAGGCTGTCGTCATAGCCCAGGGTGACCGACGTCAGCGGACCATAGGCCGCCGTGTAGAGCCCGAAATCGAGCACCTTGATCACGGCGTCCTTATCGGTGCCGTACTGCAACGCCTTGCGCACGGCGATGTCGTCAGTCGGGAACTTCTTGGTGTTGAGAACCAGCAGCGTCGGAATGCCGGGCGCCTCGGCGAGCATGATCTCGTACTTGCTGGAATCGGCCTTGAAGGTAGCGACATCCTTGGCGGGCACGGAGTCGATCCCGTCGACCTGTGCGCTCTGGAGTAAACCGGTGCGGGTGGCGTTCTCGATGACGATCTTGAAGACGATCTGGTCGAGATAGCCGGGCCCCTGGTGCTTGAAAATCGTCGGCGCCCAGTTGTAGTCCGGGTTCTTGACGAGGGTGACGTGATCCCCCTTGACCCACTCCTTGAGCTTGTAGGGACCGGTGCCGACGAGGTTGTAGGCGAATTGATCGCCGAATTTCTGGACCGCCGCCGGCGATACCGGCGCACAGTACGACTGGCTGGCGGCATCGAGGAAGGGCGCGAAGGACTCCGAGAACTCCGCCTTGATCGTCGCGGGATCGACGACGGTCGCCTGCTTGAATGGCCCCATCTGGTTCAGCGCGGTCTTCGACTTGGTGTCCGGGTTCATGATCCGATCCCAGGAGAACTTGACCGCATCCGCATCGAGTTTGTTGCCGTCGTGGAACTTGACGTCGGTGCGGAGGTGGAAGGTGAAGGCCGTCGCATCCGGCGAAACGTCCCACTTCTCGGCCAGACCGGGCACGAACGACAGGTCCGGCGCCTGCCAAACCAGCGGGTCGAAGACGTTGATGTTGATCTTGTTGGTGACGGCGTAGGTCGTCACCTCCGGATCGAGCGACTCCGGCTCCTGATTGAGCGCGTAGGTGAAGGTGCCTCCCTGAACCGGCTTTCCGGCTGTCTCGGTCGCGTTGGTCGTGCCGCTGGTCGCGGCGGCGTTGCCGCTCCCAGTCGAGCCGCTACTGCTGGGACTCTTGCTCGCGTTCCCGCACGCGGCGAGGAGGCCGGCCAGCCCGATCGCGCCGGCCGCGAGGCTGCCCTGTCGCAGCAACGCGCGCCGGGAGAGCGCGAGGGACTGCAAATGCGTCAGGTGAGATTGCGGCTGCTGAAGGTCGTCGCGGAAAGCGCCCATCTCCTGCCTCCATCCTTCGTGAAGCTCTGCCACGATCGGGGCCCGCTGCGTTCGCCACCAGATTGACCGTACGCCTGTGGAATTGGAATGTCACCAGCCGCGAAAAGTATTCCAGGTTACGGCCATCGTAGGCCGAGTTCGGCGAATATGTCAATGGTGGCGCGAGCGAAGGGGCGTTCGCGCCTGCGGCCAATGGCTGAACAGGGGGCAGGATGGGCGCTCGCGGGTGCGGGGCGGCTACGGTACCTGGCTGCCGGAGTCGGCTCCCCACCAGGTTTCGTCCTGGGCGCCAATGTCGGCCAACTCGGTCTTGGTGTAGATCAGGCCCTCGCGCTCCATCGTCGCCAGCTCGAACTCGCCGCTCATGGTGATGGCGTCGACCGGGCAGACCATGGCGCACATGCCGCAGAAGAGGCAGCGGCCGGAGCGCAGGATGAACTCGCCCAGCTCCCGGTCGCCCTCCTCTGAGGGGATGACGTTCATCTCCAGGCAGCTGGTGGGGCAGATGCGGGCGCAGAGACCGCAGGCCACGCAGAGCGCCTCGCCGCTCTCGGGATCGGCACGCAGCGAGGGGAGGCCGCGGTAGCGCGGGTAGTTGACCCGCCGCTCGTCGGGGTATTGCACCGTCTGATTGGGCACCGCGATGCGGCGCAGCGTGACCAGGAAGCCCTTGACCTCATCGAAGACCATCGTTTTTCACCCGCCCGCTCTAGCTCACCACAAATTTCAGCGACTCCGGCGCAAGATCGTCTCCGAGGCTCAGGTAGAGACTCGGCTCGGTGCCGAAGGACTTGACCGGCCACTCCAACGAGCCGCGCTCCAGCCGCGGGTAGGAGACACCCTGGTAGATCGGCATCAGGCGCGCCATCTCCTCCATGATCTGCGAGGGGTGCCGGTGGTCGAGATTGTAGCCGAGGCGCTGAGCGATCCCCTGGATCAGCCGCCAGGCGGGTTGCGCGGCGCCCGGCGCCGGCAGGGTGAAGCGCACCCGCTGCACGGTGCGGTCGGCGTTGGTGAAGCTGCCGTCTTCCTCCAGGAACATCGCGGCCGGCAGGACGATGTGCGCTAGCTCGGTCAGCGGGCTGGGGTAGATGTCCTCCACGATCAGCAGCTCCAGCTTGGGCAGCACCTCCAGCAACCGGGCGTCGAAGCCGTAGTTGGTGGGCTGGCTGCCGAAGGCCAGATAGAGCGCCTTGATGCGGCCGTCGGCAATCGCCTCGATGATCTCCTCGCAGCCCAGGCCAGGCGCGTCGGGCAGACTCTGCGGACGCTTGAAGCCGTTCTGCGGCACGACCGCGTCGTTCCAGCGCGGCAGCCAGGCGGCGGCGAACTTCCGCCGCGCATCGGCATCATTCCGCGCCTGGTAGCCGGGCAGCAGCGCCGGGTGGCAGCCCGCGTCGGTGCTGCCCTGGAAGTTGGCCGGACCGCGGAAGGCGATCACGCCGCCGCCCGCGCGCCCGATGTTGCCGGTCAGGAGCGCCAGGTTGTGCAGCGCCAGCTCCGCCGGGTAGACATCGCCGCCGATCTGGCTGGCCAGCGTGCTGAAGATCGTGCTCGGGCCGTAGCCGCTCGGATCGTCCGAGATCTCGTGGCCGCCGGTGGCGTAGAGTACCGCCGCGCGCTGGATGTCCGCCAGCGGCACACCAGTCGACTTGGCGACGTCCTCCGGCGCGAAGTCCTCCAGCGAATCTAGCCAGGGTTGGAAGCCGGCCGGGGGATTCTCCGCCGGAGTGAGCAGCTTGTTGTCGAGAATGACCCGAGCGATGGCGTTGATGATGGCCGTCTCGCCATTCTCCGGCGGCTTGATCCAGACCTGCGCCCGATCGCACATCACGAAGTGGTCGCGGCTGATGACGATGTCTTTGGTCTCGCGGTAGAGGCGCGCCCAGTTGACCCAGTAGCTGGCGACCGGCGCGGTTTCGACGATGTTCGGCCCGACTACCAGCGCACAGCCGGTGTCGGTGAACATCTCCTGCACCGAGTTGGTGCTGGCGCCGAAACCGAAAGAGTCGGCCAACGCGCGATCGACCGCCGCCTGGTTGTGGGTCATGGTGCGGTCGACGTTGTTGCTCCCCATCACCGCGCGAGCGAACTGCTGCAGGAGGTAGTTGCTCTCGTTGGTGTTCTCCGGCGAGGCCAGGGCGGCGAACTGCTGACCCTGGTAGTGACTCAGACGCGCGGCGGCCTCATCGAGCGCTTCATCCAGCGGCACGGTTTGCAACTCGCCGTCGCGCCGGATCGCGGCGGCCTCCAGCCGCTCGGGGTTTTGCACGAACTGGTAGCCCCACTTGCCGCGCTCGCAGGTGTAGCCGTGGTTGACGCCGCGCTCCCAGAGGTGGCTGATCCGGCGCACGATGCCGCGATTGTGCTCGACGTTCAGCGTGCAGCCGACGTCGCAGAAGCCGCAGATGGTCTCGGTCGCGTCCAGCTCCCAGGGGTGCGCGCCGAACTTGCGATCGGTCATGGCGCCGACCGGGCAGACGGCGATGCACATGCCGCAGGAGATGCAGGTCGTGTCGCGCAGGTTCATGCCCCACGCCGGGGTGATGCTCGCCTCCAGACCGCGGCCGTCGACCTCGATGGCGGTGACCCCGATCACCTCGTCGCAGACGCGGGTGCAGCGGGCGCAGATGATGCAGCGATCCCACTTGTAGTCGATCACGTCGCTGAAGTGCTCGTAGGGCTGGGCCAACTTGGGGCGGTTGTAGGGGCTGACCTGGACGTTGTGCAGGTAGGTGTTGTCTTGCAGGTAGCATTCGCCCGACTTGTCGCAGGTGGGGCAGTCGAGCGCGTGGTCGATGAGGTACATCTGCAGGATGAACTCGCGCGACTTCAGGGCCTCGGGCGAGTGGGTGGCGACCTCCATCCCCTCGCGCACCTGGGCCGCGCATGACTCGACCAGGCCGCCGCGGCGCCCGAGGATCTCGACCGTGCAGATGCGGCAGGAGCCCCAGGGGCGCATCATCGGCTGGAAGCAGAGGTTGGGCACCTCGATGCCGTGCGACAGGCAGGCATCGAGCACCGTGCTCCCTTCGGGAACGGTGATGTCCTGTCCATTGACCTTGAAGGTGACGAGCTTGGGTTCAGCCTTGACGACCATCTGGCGGACCTGCCTCCTCATTGGATCGGAGCGCGGGGAGTCGCGCGGGAGGCTCGCGCCGGGCTGAGTGCGGAGGAGGTGGAGGCGTCCGGCGGGTGGCTCCGGCGAGCGTTCCCTCGATCGCCGATTCTACCATAGCCCCCGCGCTTGCTCGGGTTTTCACAATCAAGCCGTATGGCGTTGGGGAAGCGAGACCCGGGCTAGCCGGAGCTCGCGAGCACGATGTCACGAAACTCGCGCGGAGTGAGAAGCCCGACGCCCTCGTAATATGCCGATCTGTCGGAGCCGGGTGCCCCCCGTAACGAGGTAGTCCGCCGGCGCGGAAATCGCGGTCGCCAGTACCTCATCGTCCTGTGGATGACTGGCCACGTTTTGGACAACGGTGGTAATGGAAACGAGTGTTCCTTCACGGCGGAGGAGGTCAAGATCAGCGGCGAGTTGCGCGGGTGTCAATCGCCGGCGAAAGTACGGCTTTTGTAAGGTACGCTCCAATTCGGCCAGGATGTGCTGGGAAAGGATGAGTTCAAACATGCCGTAGGTCCAGAGGAGCAGGAGTTCGCCCGGAACTTCCGCCCGAACGAGGGGGCCGGAGGCGAGCACGTTGGTATCGAGAACAGCCCGCATCAAAGCGGCGCTTGCGCGTCGTCGCTCCGCCCATATTGCTCAGAGCGCACCTCAGCCAACGCCTGCGCCAGGCGCGCTTCGAGCTCCTCGGGCGGGACATCGGCGAAAGCTGCCCACGTCTCCTCAAGCGCGCGGAAGCGCTCCTGCCGGTGGGCCTCAAAGCGCATCAGCCGCTCGAAATCCGCTGCTGAGATCACGGCGGCGACCGGAATGCCGCTCTTCTCCACGATCACCCGTGTCTTCTCGCGGAAGACCTCATTGAGGAGCTGACTCCAGTTTTGCCGGGCTTCGGACGCTTTCATCGTCTGCACTGGCGGTGGCTCGTGTTGAGGCATCGTGTCTCCCGTTTCGTCCTCCATCGCTCATGATTGTACGGAATTGTACAACCAGCCAACCACCGGGGAGGGGCCGTGCGTCGACCAATTGAACCAACCTACAGCGGTACCTCGGTCCCGCGAAAGCGGCCGCGCTTGGGACGCCTGCGGCATGGGCAGCAGTTCCCGGCACGGCTACGCTGAAGGCATGGTGATTACGGAGCAGATTCGCAGCATAACCTCGCGACGGGATCGGTTCCTGTTGACCACGGCGGGACCGAGCGTGGCCCAGACACCCGGGCCGGCGCGGCCCGGAGCGTCCGCGCTCATCCGGCGGCTACGGCATGTGAACCAGCGCGTGACCGTTCCCTACTGGATCGTGGCGCTCATGCTGGTCGCGGTGGTCGTCAGTTCGATCGCGGCTATAGGAACGGTTCGTGCGGCGCCAGCGCCGGCGGCCGGACCCGCGCCAATCGTGCGCACCCTGACCATTCCGGACGGCGAAGGGTTGAACGCCGGCGGGAGCTCCATCGCCCCGGCAGCCACGACGGACCAGAGCATCGTCCAGTTGCAACAGGCGATCGCGGCGCTCTCGGCCAATCTGGAGCGCACTCAGCGCGACAACGCCGCGTTGCGCGACCAGCAGCGGCAGCAGGCGCAGGATTTGGCGCAGGCGGTCGACGGCACCGTCCTCAGCCAGCAGCAGCGCAGCGGAGAGGTGCGCGATACCGAGGCGCACGGCCAGCAGCAGGAGCAGCAGTTGCACGGGCAGTACCAGGGACTGACCCAGGGGGTTGCCGGGCAACTGTCGTCGCTGCAGCAGAAGGCCGCCGCCGCGGCACAGGTCGCCAACCGGCTGCGCGCCGCGCTTGGCCTGTCGTAGCCGCCCTCAATCTCGTGTACGGCAGCCGCCCGGAGTGCCTTGCAGGCGTCCTCCTCCGGGCGGCTTTCGTTCGCTCCGTGACCGCTCGCACGGTCCCTCCGGTCGAGGCCATGCCCGTGCTATACTGGCGGATGGTGGGTCGTGATCGAACACGACCGCGGGGTGAGCGACGTGGAATTCGAAACGATCATTGGGCTGGAAGTCCACGCCCAGCTTCTGACACGGTCCAAGATGTACTGTGGTTGCTCGGCGGCCTACGCCGCGGCCGAGCCGAACACGCACGTCTGCCCGGTTTGCCTCGGCTTGCCCGGCGCGCTGCCGGTGATCAACCACGACGCGGTGATCGACACGGTCATGACCGGTCTGGCGCTCAACTGCACCATCCCGTCCTTCTGCAAGTTCGACCGCAAGAACTACATCTACCCCGACCTGATGAAGGGCTACCAGATCTCGCAGTACGATCTGCCGCTCTGCGTCGAGGGATACCTCGACTTCGTGGTCGAGGGCGCCGCGCAGCACGTCGGCATCCGCCGGGTCCACCTGGAGGAAGACACCGCGCGTCTGGTGCATCGCACGGTGGCGGGCGAGAGCTTTAGCCTGGTCGACGTCAACCGCTCCGGCGTGCCGCTGATGGAGATCGTCACCGATCCCGATCTGCGCTCGCCCGAAGTTGCGCGGCTCCTTCTGATCGGCCTGCGCCAGATCCTGCGCTACATCGGCGTCTCCACCGGCAATATGGAGGAGGGCGCCTTCCGCGTCGACGCCAACATCTCGCAGCGGACCGTCGACGGCTCGCTGGTCGGGGCCAAGGTCGAGATCAAGAACATGAACAGCTTTCGCGCGGTCGAGCGCGCGCTGGCCTACGAGGTCGAGCGGCAACGCGAAATCCTCTCCAGCGGCGGGCGGATCGAGCAGGAGACGCGCGGCTGGGATGACGCCCGCGGGGTGACGCTGGGGCAGCGCTCCAAGGAGTACGCCCACGACTATCGCTACTTCCCGGAGCCGGACTTGCCGCCGCTGACGCTTTCACCGGCCGAGGTGTCGGAGATCGCGGCCCGCATGCCGGAATTGCCGCGCGCGCGCGCCGAGCGCTTCGTTGCCGCGTACGCGCTGGCTCCCGCCGAGGCGGCGCTCCTGACCGAGGAGCGCGCCGTGGCCGATTACTACGAGGCCACCGTGGCGGGGGAGCCACGCTTCGCGCGTCCGGCCGCCACCTGGATCAGCGGCGAGCTGTTCGCGCTGATGCGCGAGCGCGGGTTGGGGATCGAGGCGATCAACGTCAGCCCGGCGCGGCTCCGCCGGCTCATCGAGCTGGTGGAGCAGGGGACGATCAACCTGCGCACGGCCAAGGGCGTGCTGCTGGCGGTCGAGGAGACCGGCGCCGAGCCGGAGGCGATCGTGCGCGAGCGCGGGCTCGCCCAGGTCAGCGACGTGGCCCGGCTGGAGCAGATCATCCGCGAGGTGATCGACCACAACCCCGACGCGGTGGCCGACTATCACGGCGGCAAGCAGGCCGCCGCCGGGTTCCTGATCGGTCAGGTCATGAAACAGATGCGCGGCACAGCCAACCCGTCGGTCGCCAGGCAGTTGTTGACCGACTTGCTCGATCACGCGCGGACCGAGGTAGACACGGATTAGCAGATTGGGAGGGGCGCAAGCACCCTCCCATATTTTTTGGCGAGGAGGTGGAGCGGGGTTTCCAGCCACGCAGGGGACCGGCACAATGGGGTGACCGGTCATGGTATAGAAGGGATCCGTGAATGGCAATTGAGAGCCCAACTCAGGGTCGGGAGCAACAAAACCTCTTCGACATCGCGGTCGAGCAGTTCCACATCGCAGCCGATGTGATCGGCCTCGACGATGATATGCGCAAGCTGCTGAGTACCTGCAAACGCGAGTTGACGGTCCACTTCCCGGTGGAGATGGACGACGGCACGATTCAGGTCTTCACCGGCCACCGGGTGCAGCACAACCTCGGCCCCGGCCCAGCCAAGGGCGGAATCCGCTATCACCAGAACGTGACCATCGACGAGGTCAAGGCGCTGGCGATGTGGATGACCTGGAAGTGCGCTGTGGTCGGGCTGCCGTACGGCGGCGGCAAGGGCGGCGTGCAGGTCAACCCCAAGCTCCTCTCGCAGAGCGAGCTGCAGAACCTGACCCGGCGCTACACCACCGAGATCTCGGTCATCATCGGCCCGCACCGCGATATCCCGGCGCCGGACGTCAACACCAACCCGCAGATCATGGCCTGGATCCTCGACACCTACAGCATGCATAACGGCGGCGTCATGATCCCCTCGGTGGTGACCGGCAAGCCGCTGCTGCTCGGCGGCTCCGAGGGGCGCTTCGAGGCCACCGGCCGCGGTTGCGTCTTCGCCATCGAGGAGGCGTCCAAGGCCTACAACATCGACCTGCCCAACGCGCGGGTCGTGGTGCAGGGTTTCGGCAACGCCGGCTCGACCTGCGCCCGCATCCTCTATGACCTGGGTTGCACGGTGGTCGGGGTCAGCGACTCGCACGGCGGCATCTACAACCCCAAGGGGCTCGACATCCCGGCCGTGATGGAGCACAAGCTGCGCAACCAGTCGGTGGTGGACTACCCCGAGGCGCAGAACGTCAGTAACCAGGAGTTGCTGGAGCTGGACTGCGAGATCCTGATCCCGGCCGCGCTGGAGGAGCAGATCACCGAGGACAACGCGCCGCGCATCAAGGCGCGCCTGATCGCCGAGGCGGCCAACGGGCCAACCACGCCCGAGGCCGACCGCATCCTGCACGATCGCGGCGTCATCGTCCTGCCCGACATCTTCGCCAATGCCGGAGGCGTGACGGTCTCCTACTTCGAATGGGTGCAGGGGATTCAAGCCTTCCCCTGGACCGAGGAGGAGGTCAATACCAAGCTGAAGCGGATGATGGTCGATGCCTTCGCCGCTGTCCACGCCACGGCCGAGCAGTACCACGTGCACATGCGCACGGCCGCCCTGGCGCGCGCCATCATGCGCGTGGCCGAGTTCAGCCGCGTGCGCGGGATCTACCCGTAGGACTCTCACCCCAACAGAGAGTTCCCGCTTTTGCCCCTCTCCCGCGTGGGAGTGGGGCAATTCCTTTCGACGACGTTGGCCATCACTCCACAGTGGTTCCCTGCGCCGCGCTCGGGGTGACCGAGAGAACGGTGGCGCACGACAACCACGTTTCCTACTCGTCCGTCCCAGTTCCCGTCATCCCGAGCGCGGCGGAGGGGGCCGTACTGCCCGCGCACTCGTTTCCTCGATAACCACTCCGCTGCGCGCCGCGCCGCCTGAGCGCGCCTCAGGTGGCCGTCCCAGGGCTCTGGCAGGGCTTCTGCGGCGTCGTCGCTGAGCCAACCGGATGGCGCTGGTTGGTAGGGTGATGTTCCTCTCCCTCCCTCGTACCCGGCGCGGGCCACCATGGCGGCCCGCGCTTCATCCTTGATGTACCTCAGGAGGTTCCATGTCATCTAAAGAGCGACGCTCCCGCCGCGCCGGCATCGGCGTCTGCGGCAGCCGCTTCGTTCAGCTCTACGAGGCGCTGCAGGCGCATAGCTGCATCCTTTGCGACCGCGACATCGACGCCGGCGAACTGTTCACCCGCGGCGGCGTGCACGGACAGCCCTCGACCTCGCCAGTTTGCCGCGACTGTCGCGGCGTCGTCCTGCGCCAGCGCGTCGGCCTGAGCGGCTGAGCCGCGCGCGTTCGCTCCAGGGCGGCGCGCATGGTCATGCTAAAATGCGCGCGGTAGCGCCGCGATTCCGGCGACTCCCCCGGTGGCGATCCGACGGGTCGGCGCCCCCATCGGAGTGGGTCGCGCGACTCCTCGAAGCAGGGCGCAACAGGAGAGAAGTTTTGGTCCTCGATCCGATGGCCGCCTCCTCCCCCAACTCAGCCGAAAACCTGCTCGCGCTTCTCGATGCCAGCGACGTGGCCGTCTTGCGCCTCGATCGCTCGGGCCGCTGCACGCTGCTCAACCGAGCGGCGGGCGCGTTGCTGGGCCACCCGGCCGAGGTTCTGCTGGGGGAACCGCTGCACGCGGTGGTCCACCCGCACCACGCCGGGCGTGCCGCGCATGAGGTTCCCACCTGCGCCCTGGAGCGTGCGCTCCTCGCCGGGGCCGCGCTGCGCGCCGACGATCGCTTCCAGCGCGCCGATGGCAGTGAGATCCCGGTTGAGTATCAGATCAACCCCATCACGAGCGACGGACGGACCACCGGCCTGGTCGTGATCGTACGCGACCGCGGCGGGCGGTCCGATTTGGATACCCGGCCCACGCAATCCGCGCGGCTGCTGACCCTGCGCGCCGAGCTGGCCACGGCCTTCAGCGCGGCGGCCGGCGTCGACGACCTGCTGCAGCGCTGTGTGGGCGCGTTCATGCGCCAGTTGGATATCGCCTTCGTGCGGATCTGGCTCTACGATCCGGCGCGCCAGTCGCTGGTTCTGAGCGCCAGCGCCGGCCTTCCCTCGCGGGCGGAGGGCGACCGCGGTCAGGTTCCCTGGGGCGCCTTCACGATCGGCCGCATCGCCGAGGCGCGCGAGCCGTATCTGACCAACGACGTGGGGCGCGAGTCGCGCAGCGGTGCTGATGCGTGGGCGGCGCGCGAGGGCGTCGTCTCCTTCGCGGGCTACCCGCTCCTCGCCAGCCAGCGCTTGATCGGCGTGCTGGCGCTCTTCGCGCGCGAGCCGATCGCGGAAGAGTCGCTGGAGGAGTTGTCCCGAGTGGCCGGCGCGATCGCGGGGGGGATCGAGCACCGGCGCACCGAGGGCGAGCAGCAGCGGCTGGTGAATCAGCTCCAGGCACAGCAGGCCCGCTTGCGCACCATGCTGCAGCAGATGCCGAGCGGCATCCTCGTCGCCGACGCGCCCTCCGGCCGGATCACGCTGGGAAACGATCAGGTCGAGCGAATCCTGCGCCACCCCATCCAGTACGCGACCGGCATCGCGGACGTCCATCAGGAGCGCGCGCGGCGAGCGGACGGCCGGGTCCTCGCCGCGTCGGAGTGGCCGCTGGCGCGTGCCATCCGGGGTGGCGAGGTCACCCGCGAGGAGGAGCTGGAGTATCTGCGCGGCGACGGCACGCGCTGCTGGATCAGCGTCAGC
>DASSHC010000403.1:0-11815 GCA_035693105.1 Thermomicrobiaceae bacterium
ATACTCGGTGCCGCCGAGTGGGACCGCGCCGGTGGCGAGTGCCGGCTCCGACTCCACCTCGCCGTGGATCAGCCTGGCCTCGCGGAGTTGCTCCAGCAGTTGCTCGATCGCGACGCCGAGCGCGCTCAGTTGCTCCTTCTCCATCCAGAGCGAGATGATGTCGCCGGGGACTCCCACGACCAGGCGGAAGCGGCGATGCCCCGGCTCGCCGATCGCCTCGGCGTCGAGCACGGTCAGCAGATCGTACTCATGGTGCTGAAAAGACACCGCCGCTGCTCCTCTCCCGCCGCGCGTCTAACCGATACGAGCATACTACACGCAAAACGCGGTCCGTTCAGTGCGTTCCGCGTTCGGAGGCAAGGTAGCGCGCCAGTTCATCGACCGCGAACGCCGGCAGCGGTTCCTCGCGCCCATCGCGGCGCAGCAGCAGTTGCCCTGCCTCGGCCGTCAGGCTGCCGAGCGCCGCGGCGTTGATCCCGGCCGCGCGCAGTGCGGCCAGTGCGGGTTCGCGCGCGGCGGGATCGACGACCGCCAGCAGTGCGCCGGAGGCGATCAGGCCCAGTGGATCGAGTCCCAGAGCCCGACAGATCACGCGCGTCTCCGGGTAGACGAAGATCGCGTTCTCGTCCACGAGCAGACCCCCGTCGATCGCGGCCGCCAGCTCGCGCAGCCCGGTCGCCAGCCCGCCCTCGGTGGGATCGTGCAGCGCGTGGACTTCCTGCCCCAATGCCTGGTGCAGCACACCGGCGGCGTCGACCACGCTGATGCCGGGCCGGTAGAGGAACTCGCGGCAGCGTGCCACGAAGTCGGCGCCGAAGCGCTCGGTCAGCGGCCCCGCCAGCTCGCGCGCCAGCAGCGCGGTCCCCTCGATGGCTATGCCGTTAGCCAGCAGGATCGCGTCGCCCGGGCGGGCGCGGCGCGGGTCGATCAGCGAAGCGGGGTCGGTCAAGCCGGCCAGCATGCCGACCACGATCGGGCGGTCGAGCCCGGCGGTGATTTCGGTGTGGCCACCGACCAGGCTGACCCCGAGCGCGCGGCAGGCGGACAGCAGGTCATCGAGGATGCGCTCGGCGAGCGCCGGGCTGGCGCCGCCCTCGGGTAGGAGCACGGTCGCCAGCATCCAGCGCGGCGCGGCGCCGAGGCAGGCGATGTCGTTGGCGCCCACGTTGACCGCATACCAGCCGATAGCGTCGGTAGCGAAGGTGACCGGGTCGGTCTTCAGCACCAGCGCTTGCTCGCCGACGCGCACGGCGGCGGCGTCGCGCCCGATTCCCGCCGGCAGGATCACGTCTGGGCTCAGCGGCACGCGCGCCAGCAGGCGAGCCAGCAGCTCGGCAGGCAGCTTGCCGAGCGGCAGCGGCGCGCCGTCTGGATTGTCATGCGCGACCTGGCGCATCCTGCCTCCGAACTCATCCGGTGCCGCTGGTATACTTTGGTGCTGCTCGCCAGGGGCCGGACGCTCCTGGCATTCTACACTCCGTCGCCGCTGGTCCCCGCGACAGGCGGCGCACGATGGAGTCAAGCAAATGGCCCTCCGGCAGGACAACGGAGCCGGGCGTGGTGGACTTCCCGCCCCTCCCGCGCGCTCGGCACGAGGCGTGGCCGAGCGTGCCTGACGCTGCCCATATAACTCGGACGGGATATGAGACCGAACACGGACGCCTGTAACGGAGGGGTTACGATGAATTCCGGGCGCAACTTCGTCGAAGAATTGAGCGACTACGAGGACGACTTCGACCAGTGGTATGTCGAGGTCGTGCGCAAGGCTGAGCTGGCCGATGAGTCACCGGTGCGCGGCACGCGTGTAATCCGGCCGTACGGCTTTGCCCTCTGGGAGAACATGCAGGCGGCGCTCGACCGCCGTATCAAGGATACGGGCGTCCAGAACGCCTACTTCCCGCTCTTCATCCCGAAGAGCTATCTGGAGCGCGAGGCCGAGCACATCGAGGGCTTCGCGCCGGAGGTCGCCTGGGTCACGCGCGGCGGGCACAAGGAGCTGGAGGAGCCGCTGGCGGTGCGCCCGACCTCCGAGGCCATCATCTGCCCGATGTACGCGCGCTGGGTGCAGTCGTACCGCGACCTGCCGATCCTGATCAATCAATGGTGTAGCGTGGTTCGCTGGGAGGAGCGCCCGCGCGCCTTCCTGCGCGGGCTGGAGTTCCTCTGGCAGGAGGGGCACACGGCTCACGCCAGCCTGGAGGAGGCCGAGGAGCGCGCCCGCCTGATGCTGGAGGTCTACCGCGACTTCATGGAGACCGAGCTGGCGGTGCCGGTCGTGGCTGGGCAAAAGACCGAGTCGGAGAAGTTCGCCGGGGCGCTGCGCACCTACACGATCGAGGCCATGATGGGCGGCAAGAAGTGGGCGCTGCAGTCGGGCACCTCGCACAACCTGGGCGACCACTTCGGGCGCGTCTTCGGCATCGAATTCCTCGACACGACAGGCGATCGCCAGTTCGCCCACAACACCAGTTGGGGCCTCAGCTTCCGCGTCATCGGCGCCACGATTATGGTCCACGGCGACGAGCGTGGCTTGAAGCTGCCGCCGCGCGTGGCGCCGATCCAGGCGGTGATCGTGCCGATCTGGCGCAAGAACCGCGAGCGCGAGACCGTCGAGCAGGCTGTCGACCGCGTGCGCGATACGCTGCGCGAGCGGGTGCGCGTCTTCGTCGACCGCAGCGATAAGACACCGGGCTGGAAGTTCAACGAGTGGGAACTGAAGGGCGTGCCGGTGCGCATCGAGATCGGCCCGCGCGACATCGCCAACGAGCAGGTGACGGTGGTGCGGCGCGATACCGGCGAGAAAACGACCATTCCGCTGGACGCGGTCGCCGAGCGCATCCCGCTCCTGCTGGAGCGCATCCAGGCCGACCTCTTCGCCGCCGCCAAGCGGCTGCTGGAGGAGAACACCGCTGAGGTGACGAGCTACGAAACGCTCAAGGAGCGGATCGCGGACAACGCCGGCTTCTCGCTCGCCTGGTGGTGCGGCGACGAGGGCTGCGAAGCGCGCCTCAAAGAGGAGACCAAGGCGACGATCCGCTGCATCCCGTTCGAGCAGCCGGGCGGTTCCGGCCCATGCATCCTCTGCGGCGGCGAGAGTCGCGTCCAGGTCGTGATCGACCGGGCGTACTAGCGCGACGAATCCTCACTCCCTGCCGCGCTGCGGCGAGTGGGAGAGGGCATTGCCCAAACAGAAGCCGGGCATCGTGTGAGGACGGATCCCTCGACCGCGCTCAGGATGACAGGGCTAAGGCGGGGCGGACGAGTACGACCGGCCGTAGTCGTCCGTCCCAAGGATTCCCGGTCATCCCGAGCACAGTCGAGGGATCCGTCCTCGACTACGCATTGTCCCCTCTGACGGTACGTCCCCGCGGGTGCATCAGCCCCGCATCCAGGGCGTCTCGGTGATGCCGACGAGGAGGCCGTTGGGGCCGAGGAGACGCGTGACACGCTGCCCCCAGGGCTCCAGGCGGTTCTCAACCAGCAATTGGTAGCCCTGCTGGCGCAGCTCCGCCGTGGCGGAGGCGATATCCTCGACATCGAGCTCCAGCCAACCCTGTGGCACCGGCAAGTTGTCCGGCCAGCGCTCATGCCCGAAGCAGCTCTCGGCGGCCTGCGACAACGGCCAGAGGGCGAAGTGCTTGCAGCCGTCCACTTGATCGCTGTGGTAGTAACCGTCTTCGCCGGTCAGCGGCAGACCGAGGACCTCGGCGTAGAAATGCTGGGTTGTCTCCGCGTCACGCGAGATTGGTCCAAACCCGGCGACGAACAAGACCTTCATGTGCTGCTCCTTTCCGATCTCCTCGGAGAATAGAACGAACGTTCGGTTTTGTCAATGGCCAGGATCGCGAATGCTCGGGGCTGCGAACGGCGAAAGGGCGGTATGATGCCGGGCATGGCGTCGCGGAAATGAACGGGAGGGCAACGGCGATGGCCGATTTGAATCAGGTCTATCAGTATGTTGACCAGCACGCGGAGGCGGAGATCGCGGACCTGCAACGGGTGGTGCGGCAGCCGTCGATCTCGTCCTCGGGAACCGGGGTGCGCGAGTGCGCCGAGCTGCTGGTGTCGCTGATGCAGGACGCCGGCATCGAGGCGCGGGTGATGGAGACCGAGGGGCTGCCGGTCGTCTTCGGTACGATCTCCGCCAGCCGGCCCGACGCCCCGACACTGGTGATCTACACCCATTACGACGTGC
Source organism: Thermomicrobiaceae bacterium (assembly GCA_035693105.1). GTDB lineage: Bacteria > Chloroflexota > Chloroflexia > Thermomicrobiales > Thermomicrobiaceae > DASSHC01. The sequence goes on from DASSHC010000403.1 coordinate 4,196, forward strand.
AACCGGGCGGCGATGAGGCGGAGTGGACCGCGCCGCCCTTCGAGGCGCGCATCGTGGGTGACCGCATGATTGGCCGGGGCACGACCGACGCCAAGGGGAACCTGCTGGCGCACATCGAGGCGGTCAAGGCGCTGCGGGCTACCAGCGGCATGCCGATCAACGTCAAGTTCCTCTTCGACGGTGAGGAGGAGAGCGGCAGCCCCAGCCTGCCGGCCTTCGTCGCCGCCCACACCGATCTCCTGGCCGCCGACGCGGCGCTCTCCTTCGACGGCGGCTTCGACGCGGGCAACATCCCGCGCATCAACCTCGGCTCCAGCGGGCTGCTCTTCGTGCAGTTGCACGCGCGCGGCGGCGAAAAGGACCTGCATTCGGCCCGCGCCCGCCTGGTGCCCAACCCGGCCTGGAAGCTCGTCTGGGCGCTCAACTCGATCAAGGGACCGGATGGCCGGGTCAAGATCGCCGGCTTCTACGACGCCATCCGCCCGCCGACCCCGGTTGAGCGACGCCTGCTGGAGGAGGCGGGCTGGAACGACGAGGCGCAGAAGCGCGACCTGGGCGTGGCTGAGTTCGTCGGTGGCGTCTCGGGGGTCGACGCGCTGCAGCAGCTGCTCTTCACGCCCACCTGCAACATCGCCGGCTTCCGCTCGGGTTACGTCGGAGAGGGGAGCAAGACGCTCCTCCCGTCGACCGCGACCGTCAACCTCGACTTCCGCCTGGTCAGCGATCAGGACCCAGCCGATCTCTTCAACAAGCTACGCAAACACCTGGACGAGCACGGCTTCACCGATGTCGAGGTCAGAGATCTCGGCAGCATCGAGCCTTCGCGCACCAGCCCGGAGTCGCCCTTCGCCCAGGTGGTGGTGGAGGCCGCACGCCAGGTGTATGGCAAGCAGCCGTCGCTGCGCCCGACCGGCGACGCCTCGGGCCGGCAGGCGGTCTGGCTAGCCGGCAAGCTCGGCATCCCCGGCGCGGGCACGGCGGTCGGCCCGCCCGACTGGCGCGGCCACGCCGCCAACGAGTTCATGACGCTGGGCCACTACCTGGATGGGATCAAGTACGCGGCGACCATCTGGACGCTGTTCGGCGAGCAGGCACAGTAAGGGAGCCACCGATGCCACGACCGATCGAGATCGAAGACCTGGCGCGGATCAAGTACGCCGGCGAGCCGCGCATCAGCCCCGACGGCACGCGCGTCGCCTACGTCGTGACCGAGGTCGATCTGCCGGGGAAGCGCTATCAGTCCGCCATCTGGCTGGCGAACGCCGACGGCACTGGCCAGCCGCGCCGCTTCACCGCGGGCGAAAGCAAGGACACCGCGCCACGCTGGTCGCCGGACGGCGAGCGCTTGGCGTTCCTCTCCGACCGCGACGGTAAGAATCAGCTCTACGTCCTCGCGCTCGCCGGGGGTGAGGCGGTGCAGTTGACGGACTTGAAGCATGGCGTGGCCGATCCGGCCTGGTCGCCCGATGGCGGGCGGCTGCTCTGCAGCAGCAAGATCGGCCCGGAGGGACCGGTGCGGCTGAGCGAGCAGAGCGAGGAGGACAGGAAGCGCGAGGCCGAGCGGAGCGACGTCAAGGTCATCCGCGCGCTGAAATATAAGCTCGACGGCGAGGGCTTCCTGGGTGACTTGCGGCGGCACCTCTTCGCCGTGCCCGCCGAGGGCGGCGCCTTGCACCAGCTTACCGAGGGTGACTGGGACGACAGCCAGCCCGCCTGGGCACCGAGCGGTGGCCTGATCGCCTTCGCTTCCAACCGCACCGACGATCGTGAGCGTAACACGGTGATGGACATCTGGGTGCTGCCGGCCGAGGGCGGTGAGCCGCGACGCGTTACCCAAAGTGACGGCGCCTACGGTCAGCCCGCCTTCTCACCGAGCGGCGGCACACTCGCCTTCACGGGCCACGAGTTCAGTACAGAGTACGGCCCCAACACCATCGACCGCCTGTGGGTGGCGCCGATCGAGGGCGGCCAGCCACAGGCCGTGACCGGCGCGCTCGACCGCGAGGTCGGCAACACGGTCGCCAGCGATGTCCATTACAGCGCGGCGCCGCAACGGCCGGTCTGGGCCAGCGATGGCCGCAGCGTCTACACGCTGGTCAGCGAGCGCGGCGACGTGCCCCTGGTGCGCGTCTCGCTCGACGGCGAGATCACCACCGTCGTGGGCGGCGAGCGCGAGGTGGTCAACTTCAGCGTCGCGGGCAACGGCACGATCGCGTTCCTGGCCTCCGATCTCGCTCACCCCTTGGAAGTCTTCACCTGCGACGCCGACGGCGGGGACGAGCGCCAGCTCAGCGTCGCGAACGCCGCCTGGTTGGACGAAGCCGCCGCGAGCGCGGGCGAGCGTTTCACGGTCACCACCGCGGACGGAGCCGAGCTGGATGCCTGGCTGCTACGGCCTCCGGATTTTGACGCCAGCAAGCGGTACCCGATGGTGCTCGAGATCCACGGCGGGCCGCACGGCATGTACGGCAGCGGCTTCTTCCACGAGATGCAGCTGCTGGCCGCGCGCGGCTACGTCGTCCTTTTCAGCAACCCCCGTGGCAGCACCGGTGCCGGGCAGGAGTTCGTGGCCGCCGCTATGGGCGACTGGGGCGGCGTCGACTACCGCGACCTGATGGCGGTGGTGGACGCGGCGCTGGAGCGGGAGCCGGCCATTGATCCGGCGCGCCTGGGCGTGACCGGCGGCTCATATGGCGGCTACATGACAAACTGGATCGTGACCCAGACCGAACGCTTCAAGGCGGCGGTGACGATGCGCAGCACGGTCAACCGGCACAATCTGGTGGGTACCAGCGACCTCGTCTGGTCGTACGCCGAATCCGAGTTCGGCGGCAACGTCTACGAGCAGCCGGAGCTCTACCACGCGCGTTCGCCGTTGAGCTACATCCGCAACGTGAACACGCCGCTGCTGATCATGCACAGCGAGAACGACTACCGTTGCCCGATCGAGCAGGCGGAGCAGCTCTTCACCGCGCTGAGGCTCCAGGGCAAAGAGGCGGAATTCGTGCGCTTCCCCAACGAGAGCCACGGGCTCTCGCGCGGGGGGCGCCCCGATCACCGCGTCGAACGGCTGGAGCGCATGCTGGGCTGGTTCGACCGCTATCTGAAAGCGGACAGCGAGTAGCGCGCCGGTTGCGGGGCGTGGTGGAGCGGCGTTGGCGCCTTTCTTGGGAGATGGTGCCGCGAGGAGCTGAGGAGAGATTCTTCGCTGCGGCTCAGAATGACAGTATCGGCGTCTCACACGCTCTCCTGTCATCCTGAGGCCCTGGCCGAAGGATATCCTTTCGGTTTCAAGTTGCAGCACATGACCGGGTGGGTGCCCAAGACAAAAGCGATTGTGCCTCTGGGAGAGTCTCAAGCGGTTTCGATGCGCTCCTTGGTCGAGGGGAGGCGGTCGCCGAGGCGCGGGTCAAGGCGGGTGGCGGCGTCGAGGGCGCGGGCGAAGGCCTTGAAAACGGCCTCGATCTGGTGGTGCGTATTCGTGCCATACAGGGTGACGACGTGCAGGTTGATGCGCGCCTCGATCGCCAGCGACTCGAAGAAGTGGCGCACCAGATCGGTATCGAGCTGGCCCACCGCGGCACCGGAGAACGGCTGGCGCTGCACGAAGTAGCCGCGCCCGCCGCAGTCGACCGCGACCTGGGCCAGCGCTTCGTCCATCGGCACGGCGGCGTCGGCCGTGCGCCGGATGCCGCGCCGCTCGCCGAGCGCCTGGCGCAGCGCCTGGCCGAGACAGAGGCCGACATCCTCGGTGGTGTGGTGCGCGTCGACGTGCAGGTCGCCGCGGGCGTGCACCTGGAGGTCGAAAAGGCCGTGGCGTGCAAAGAGCGTCAGGAAGTGGTCGAGCGCACCGACGCCGGTGTCGATCTCGGATTCGCCGCTCCCATCGAGGTCGAGCCGCAGTTCGACCGCTGTCTCGCGCGTCTCGCGCTGGACGGACCCGACGCGCGCCAACTACAGCTCCTCGGCCATGGCACGCAGCGCCGCCACCAGCCGGTCGGTGTCCTGGGGCCGTCCGACGCTGATGCGCAGGAAGTCGCGTAGCTCGGGGTCGCCGTACTTGCGGATCAGGATCCCCTGGCGGTAGAGCCGGCGGTGGATGACGTGCGCGTCGCCGCGCGTGACGCGGCAGAGGATGTAGTTGCCGTGCGAGGGGAAGGGCTGGAGGAAATTCAGCTTGCGCAGCGAGCGGAAGAGCCTGCCGCGCTCGACCCGAATGCGGCTGACGCGCTCGCGCAGATAGTCCTGGTCGTCGAGCACGGCCTCGATCGCGGCCAGGGCCGCGACGCTCACGTTGAAGGGCTGCTTGACTTTCCAGATGCCGGCGGCCAGCGCCGGCGGGAAGATGCCGTAGCCGATGCGCAGCCCGGCCAGCCCGGCCCACTTGCTGAAAGTGCGCAGCACCGCCAGGTTGTCCCACTCACCGACCAGGGGCAGGAACGTCTTGCCCGAGAACTCGTAGTAGGCCTCATCGAGGACCACCAGCGCGCCGGTACGCAGCAGCCGAACCAGTTGCTGGCTGGTCACCAGATTGCCGGTGGGGTTGTTCGGTGAGGCGACGAAGATCAGCTTGGTGCGCTCGTTGACCGCCTGGACGATCGCGTCCACATCCAGCTCGTAGTCGGCGGCGCGCGGCACGGCGCGAGCCATGCCGTGGTAGAGCCCCGCCCGCTGGGCATAGACGCCGAAGGTCGGCACCGGCACGATGACCTCGTCGCCAGGATCGATGGTGGCGAGCAGCAGCAGATCGATCAGTTCATCGGCCCCATTGCCGATGATGATGCGCTCGGCGGCAGCGCCGGTGTACTCGGCCAGGCGGCGGCGGGCGGCGCGCTGATCGGCATCGGGGTAGCGGTGGTAGCGATCGAAACTGGCTAGCGCCTCCTGCACGTGGATCGAGGTGCCGTAGGGGTTCTCGTTGGTGTCGAGCTTGATGATCTCGTCAAGCGGACGCCCCAGTTCCTGGGCCACCGCGACCAGATCGTCGGAGGGCACGTAGCCGTCCTGCTCGAGCACGCTCGGGCGGATGATGCGTCGCAGCGCTTTCGGGATGCTCGCCAAACCCTGCTCGCCTCCTGTCTGAGCCAACCTGGATGCTAGAATCGACCATGTGCCCATGCCAATGCCCATGCCCATGCCAGCGGAGCATCTGTCGGAGCGGAGCGTCATGCGGAGCCATCACTCGGAAAGCAGGCCGGCTCCCTTTCCGCTGACTCGAGCCGCGTCGCGTACGCTGGTACCACGCTGGCTGGGATTGATTATAGCCCTCCTTGTCCTCTGTCAATGCGGCTACAGCGGTCCCGCTACCGCTGACTCCCCGGTGGCCTCGTTCGAGCTCCTCTCCGCGGGCACGCCGCCGGCCGCGCACGCTCCAGCCGCGCCGGCGCGTTCACCAGCACAGGTCGCGAGGCGGATCGACCTCGCGCCGGCGGCCACGCCCAGGCCGTCACCGCCCGCTTCACCAACACCCGTCGCGACGCCCACGCCGGCACTGCAGGTAAACCTGACGGCTCGTGCCGCCTTCGCCGTCGATCTGACACATCAGTTGGAGCTCTACGCCAACAACGCGGACACGCCGCTGCCCCCGGCGAGCACGACCAAGGTCGTCTCAGCGCTGGTCGTGCTGCAATCTCTGCCGCTGGATACCCAGGTGACCATCGCGCCGCAAGATCTGGTCGACCCGGCCATCTACTCGCACATGGGGCTGGAGACTGGCGACGTGGTGACGGCCCGCGATCTGCTGGCCGGGATGCTCCTGCCATCGGGCGACGACGCGGCCAAGGCGCTGGCGCGCGTCACCGGCGAGCGGCTGCCGGCACCGGACGGCGCGGACCCCATGGCGCGTTTCGTGGCCGCGATGAACCGGCTGGCGGCGTCGCTCGGCATGCGCCACAGCCATTTCTTGAACCCCGACGGAGTCGACGCGCCGGGGCACGTCTCGACCGCCCGCGACCTGGCGATCGCCACCGCCGCGCTCTTCCAGCACCCGCTGTTGCAGCAGCTGGTCGCCGAGCGAAGCGAGACGGTACAGGTCGGCGGCCCGAACGCTCGCGCCATCGCGCTGGTGAACACCAACGAGCTGCTTGGGCAAGCGGGGGTGCACGGGGTCAAGACCGGAACCACCGACGCGGCGGGCCAGTGCCTGATCACGGCGATCTGGCGTGGCGGCTCACGCATCGTCACCGTCGTGCTCGGCAGCAGCGACCGCTACGCCGACACCGACGCGCTGTTGAGCGCCCTCGACGGCCGCTACCGCTGGCTGCGGCTGGGTCGCGACGGCGATATCGGCCCGCTGAATCAACTGCTGGCTGAGAAGCACCTCTCGTTCGGCGTCGTGGTGCCGGTCATCCTCAGTCGGGAGCAGGCCGCCGAGCTGCACTACGAGCTGCAACTGGCGCCCCAGCCGGGCGGCGGCTGGACGCCGCAGGGTAGCGTGCTATTCTCCTCAGGCGGGGAGTCGATCTTGCGGCTGCCGGTTTATAGCGGCGACCCATCGAATGTTGGGACGCCGGGTCCGTGACGCCCGCGCCGAAGGGCAGGAGCCCGATTTGGAACGATTGCAGCGCTTTCTGGCGGAGTCCGGGGTCGCCTCGCGACGCCACGCCGAAGAATTGATTCTGGAGGGCCGGGTCAAGGTGGACGGTCAGGTCGTGAAGGATCTGGGCGTGCGCGTCGACCCCGCGCGCCAGCGGATCGAGGTCGACGGCAAGCTGGTCCGGCCGCAGCGCAAGCGCTACCTGCTTCTCAACAAGCCGGCGGGTTACATCACCACCGCGCAGGACGAGCGCGGCCGGCGCACCGTGCTCGATCTGGTGCAGGTGCCGGAGCGCGTGGTGCCGGTGGGACGCCTCGATCGCCAGACCTCGGGCCTGCTCCTCCTGACCAACGACGGCGAGCTGGCCTACCGCGTGGCGCACCCCAAGTTCGAACTGGCCAAGGAATACCTGGCGCTGGTCGACGGTCACCCGCCGCCTGAGGTGCTGGAGCGCCTGCGGCGCGGCGTGGTGATCGAAGGCGAGCGCATTACGACGGAGCAGATCAAGCCGATCAGCAACGAGGAAGACGGCCTGATCCTGAGTATCGTGATCCACGAGGGGCGCAACCGCATCGTGCGGCGGATGCTGGAGCGCGTCGGCTACCCGGCGATCTCGCTGGAGCGCGTGCGCATCGGACCGCTCTCGGTGCGCGGCATTCCGGTCGGCACCTGGCGCGACCTGACGGCCGGCGAGCTGGAGGAGATCTATAAAGCGGTTGGCATGCCGGAGGGCGAAGCCGAGCCGCGCGCACGCCCGAGGACGCCATCGTCCGAGTCGCGCCCGCGCACGGCCCCGCCCGCGGCCGAACGCCGCCCGACCGGACGACCTCCCGCGCGGCGTGGCGCGCCGTCCCGCCCCGCGCACGCACCCGGCCAACGCACGGAAGGAGGCCCGCGCCGCGAAGAGGACGCGGGGAGGTCCGGTGGGCCGCGGCGAGGCACCGGACGGCCCGGGGGCAGCGGCGGTTACCGGCGCAAGCAGGAGCGGGTGAGCGGCCCCGCGACCGGGCGGCCGGAGCGGCGCCCGCCCCGGCGCGAAGCGCCGTCGGAGAGCGAGAGTGGGCGAGAAACGCGCGGCACCGAGC
>DASSHC010000404.1:0-4134 GCA_035693105.1 Thermomicrobiaceae bacterium
GTGCAGCGTCACTGATGCTGCACCTTTAGGAGAGATCCTTCGCTGCGGCTCAGGATGACAGGGGGAGGAGTGCCCCACTCAGCGCGAGCGGCTGACGTACCAGACGGCGACGGCGATGATCAGCCCGCCGGCGATGCTGCCGGGGGTGATGGCCTCGCCCAGCAGCAGCGCGCCGAAGACGAGCGCGACCGGCGGCTCCAGGTAGACCCAGGTGCTGGCTCGGCCCGCCTCGATGATGCTCAGCGCCCGGTTGTAGGCGAAGTAGGCCAGCACCGAGCAGACCAGCGACAGGTAGATGACCGCCAGCCACTGCCAAGCGGCCAGCGCCCCGATCGCACGCCAGCCGCCACTCGCGGCCGCCAGCAGCACCAGCCCGAGCGCCCCGGCCGCCGTGGTGCCCGCCGTCAGCGTCAGCGCGTCGAAGCGGGTGCGCAGGTCGCGTACCAGAGTAGAGTAGACCGCGAAGAGGCCGGCGTCGGCTACCAGGCAGAGCGCGCCGAAGGCGAAGCTACCCGACATGGCCAGGTCGATCCCGCCGCCGCGCGTGACCACCACCACCGCGACGCCGAGCAGGCCGAGCACCAGCGCCACCGCCTGCGCCGGCCGCAGCGGCTCGCCGAGCCGGCGCCGCGCCACCAGCGAGGTCGCGAGCGGGATCAGCCCGACGACCAGGATCGAGGAGATGCCGGCGTTGGTCAGGCGCACGCCGGTGTATTGCAGCCAGAAGTAGACCGCGATCCCCAACTGACCCAGTCCGAGCAGGCGCAGCAGGTCGCCGCGGCCGAGCCGGCGCGGCGGCTGAGCCGCGCTGACCCGGTAGCGCCGGGCCAAGAGCGGCGGCACGAAGAGCGCGCTGGCCAGCACGAAGCGCAGCGCGGCCAGGATGGTCGGTGTCAGCGTGGTGGCACCCGGGTCGGCGGGGGCCAGCAGCGAGCGCGCCGCCACGAACGAGCCGCCCCAGACGACCATGGTGAAGCCGAGCAGCAGATAGGCCAGCCTGCGCCCGCGCCCCGCATCCAACGCTACCGTCGCGACTACCGGCGCCGCGTTCGCACTCATCGTCATCCGTGCCCCTTCCGTTGCGTGCCGCACAACTGACCCCAGCATAGGCGGGGCACGCGGCCCCCGTCAGGTGTGATGGGACGGATACCGAGCCATTTCCTTAGGCCCGCCGCACAACAGAACCGGCCGGCGCCGAGTGGCGCCGGCCGGTACGGGATGTGGATGGCAGCGATACGAACAACGAGTCAGGGGGAGCGGCGCTGCCGTGCGGCCTACGCCGGCTTGCGCGCCCGCACGAAGGCCGAGACGATCTCGCCGGCCTCGGCCTGCGCCGCCGCCAGCGCCTCGCTGATCTCCCCCGCGCCCAGGCTACCGCCGCAGCAACCGTCGCCGCTGCCGCAGCCGCAACCGTCCATCAGACTGGCCAGGCCGTGCACCGCCGTAACCTCGACCGCGGCGCCGGCGAAACCCGCCGCGGTGAGCTTGTCACGGTACTCCGTCTCGCCGAGCGCGCCGGCCACGCAGGCCGACCAGGCTTCGAGGTTGTGGCGCACGCTGGGCAGGAGGCGCCCGCGCACCACGATGTCGGAGACGGCGAAGCGCCCGTTGGGACGCAGCACGCGGAAGGCCTCGCGCAGCACGCGGTCCTTATCGCCCGAGAGGTTGATGACGCAGTTGGAGATGATCACGTCGACGCTGGCGTCGGGCAGGGGAATCTCCTCGATGTGCCCCTTGAGGAACGTGACATTGTCCACCCCGGCCTGGGCACGGTTGCGCTCGGCCAGCTCCAGCATCTCGTCGGTCATGTCGAGGCCGTAGGCGAAGCCCTCGGGGCCGACGCGCTTGGCCGAGAGGAGGACGTCGATGCCGCCGCCGGAGCCGAGGTCGAGCACCACCTCGCCGGGGCGCAGCTCGGCCAGCGCGGTCGGGTTGCCGCAGCCAAGCGAGGCCAGCACGGCGTCCCGCGGCAGATCGTTCAGGGCGGCGGGGCCATAGTCGGCCAGCGCCACCATATCGGCGCTGCCGCCTCCGCCGCAGCAGCTCGCCGCCTTTGACTCACCGAGCACGCCGCGCGCCGCGGCGGCGTAGTGCTCCTTCACCGACTCCCGGATGACACTCAGCTCGTCGCTCTGCCTGGCCATGATCCGCGCTCCCTTCCGCACCGCCCACTTCGCAAATTTGCGAAGTGCTCTATCGAGAATTTACGATGGTGGAAGGGTTGTTGTCAACCCCCGGGGTACGTCCAAGCGGACTATGGCTACCGGGCTGGCTTGGTGGCGTGTGCGGACGGATCCCTCGACTGCGCTCGGGATGACCGGGAGAGTATGGGGCGGGCGACGACGTCCGGTCGCGCTCGTACGCGCTTGCCTCACCCAGTCGTCCTGAGCTTTTCGAGGGATCGGTCCGACCCGTCGCGATGCCGACGGGCGGGTTTCACACCGGGCGGACCTGCCGCTACGCGATGTCCGCCACGATGCGCTGCTGACCCGTGTAAAGGTTGAAGCCGTTGGGGCGCACGAAGCCGAGCAGGGTGATGTTGAAGCTCGCCGCCAGCTCGACCGCCAGGCTGGAGGGCGCGCCGACCGCCGCTACGACCGGGATGCGCGCCGCCAGCGCCTTCTGCAGCAGCTCGAAGCTGGCCCGGCCGCTGAGCAGCAGCAGGCGGCCGTCGAGCGCGTCGACCCCGCGCAAGAGCTGGTAGCCGACCAGCTTGTCGAGCGCGTTGTGCCGCCCGACATCCTCGCGCAGGTCGAGCAGCCGGCCGGTGACGTCGAAGAGGCCGGCGGCGTGCAGCCCGCCGGTAGCGCGGAAGACCGCCTGCGCCCGCTTCAGCGTCTCGGGCAGCGACTGGATGACCTCGGGGCCTACCTGGGGGCCGTCCGGCAGCACGCGGCAGCCCTGCAGGTCGAGCGCCTCCAGCGCGGCCTTGCCGCAGACGCCGCAACTGGAGGTGGTATAGAAGTGGCGCTGCAGCCGGTCGAGATCGAAGGCCAGATCGGGGCGCAGCCGCACGCTGACGATGTTGAGCCGCTGCTCCTCGGCCTCGTCCTCGTCCAGGCAGTAGGAGACGTCGAGCACGTCCTCGCGGCCGGCGATGATCCCCTCGCCGCGCAGGAAGCCGGCGGCCAGCTCGAAGTCGTCGCCGGGGGTGCGCATGGTGATCGCGATGCTCTGGCGCCGCTCCTGGCCGTCTTCCTCCCAGATCAGGCGGATCTCCAGCGGCTCCTCGACCGCCAGCACGTCGCCGGCGGATCGCCACTGGCCGTCGTGCAGGCGAACGACCGGGTGCGCGAGCTGGGCGGGCGGCTCAGCCAGCGCCACCTTCGACCTCCCCCTCCCCCGCCAGCGCCTGCCCGGTCCGCACCGTGCCGTTGCCCATGCTCCGGCTACGGCCCTTACCATCGGCGCGGTTCTGCACGAACTGGAAGCCGAAGCGCCCCTTGACGCAGAGATGGCCGGAGGTCACGTCGTGGTCGAGCGGCGAGGTGACTTTCACGATCGAGTTGTCCTGCACGTGCAGCTGCAGCGTGCAGCCGACGCCGCAGTAGGGGCAGATCGTCTCGGTCATCGTCTGGCGCGACTCGTCCCAACTCCCCGCCTGCCGCATGTCGTACTCGCTCTTGAACATCAGCGCGCCGGTCGGACAGACGCCGATGCAGTTGCCACAGTAGACGCAGGCGGAGTCGCCCAACGGCAGGTTCAGCTCGGTCGAGATGCGCGCCTCGAAGCCGCGGCCCGCGACCGCGATGGCGAAGGTGTTCTGCGCGTCGGCGCCGCAGGCCTCGACGCACTTGTAGCAGAGGATGCAGCGCGAGTAGTCGCGCACATAGAGCTCGTTATCGATCTTGACCGGCTGGGCCACGGTGGCGGCCTGGCCGTCCGGCGCCGGGTGGTGGTGCCCGGCGAGCGCGCGGTCGCGCTCGTCGCCCGCGGCCGGGGCGGCTGCGGGCCCGAAGCGCGCGGGCTGGGCGTCGTAGCGCTCCAGGTAGCCTTGCACCTCGTCGCCGGCCCACGACAGATCGACCGAGGAAGCCAGCAGCTCCAGCACCAGCCGGCGGTTCTGGCGCACCCGCTCGCTATCGGTGCGCACCACCATCCCCGGCTCGGCCGGACGCGAGCAGGCCGGCACCA
>DASSHC010000405.1:0-11167 GCA_035693105.1 Thermomicrobiaceae bacterium
AGATGTTGGAGATGTGGTTGCGCACCGTCTTGGGGCTCAGCCCCAGCCGGGCGGCGATCTGCGGGTTGCTGCGCCCCTGCGCGATCAGGCCGAGGACCTCACGCTCGCGCTCGGTCAGCTCGGGGAAGTCGCGCTCGGCCGCGGCCTGGCGCGCGTCGCCGAAGAAGGTCAGCACACGCTGGGCGATGACCGGGCTGAAGATGGCCTCGCCGTTGCCGACCGCCCGGATGGCGCGCAGCATCTCCTCCTCGTCGCTGTCCTTGAGCACGTAGCCGCGGGCGGCGGCGCGCATGGCCGCGAAGACCGAGCGGTCGTCCTCGAACATAGTCACCATCAGCACGCCGACGTGCGGGTGAGTCTCGACGATGCGACGCGTCGCCTCGATGCCGTTGATGCCCGGCATCTGCAGGTCCATGATGATCACGTCCGGCCGAAGTTGCGCGGCCAGCGCCACCGTCTCCTCGCCGGTGCTGTCCTCGCCGGTGACCTCGGTCTCGGATACGGCGGCGAGCAGCCCGCGCAGGCCGCTGCGATAGAGGGGATGGTCGTCGGCGATCAGGACGCGGGCTAACCTCCGCCCAGGGGCAGAGGAGCGCGGACGCGCGTTCCGCCGCCCGCTACCGGTTCCACGTGGGACATCGACCTGACCATCGGCCGCACGCTCATCTACGGCGCCCTCACCGCGGGGATCGTCGGGCTCTACCTGCTGGTGGTTGGCTGTCTCGGCGCAGTCCTGCAAACCGGCAACAATCTGGCGGTCTCGCTCGTCGCGACCGATCTGGTGGCGGCACGCGAGGAGGAGCGGCGTCGGCTACATCGCGACCTCCACGACGACCTCGGCCCGGCGCTGGCGGCGCAACGGCTCAAGGTTGGCTCGGCGCGCTGGCTGGCCCCGCGTGATGCCGCCGCGGCGGACGAGCTGCTGGCCGAGCTGGCGCGTGATGCGGATGACCATCCGCTCTTCCGCGACGGCCTTCGTGCCCTGCTGAAGGCGGTGCCCGGCGCCGAGCTGGTGGGCGAGACAGCGACCGGCGAGGAGACCGTTGCCCTGGCCACGGAGCTGCGGCCGGACGTGATTCTGATGGACATCAAGATGCCGCGCCTCTCCGGTGTCGAGGCCACGCGCCGGATCGCGCAGGCGAATCCACAGGTGCGGATCCTGGTCGTCACGATGTTCGAAGATGACCGCACCATCTTCGCGGCGATGCAGGCCGGCGCGCGCGGCTACCTGCTGAAGGGGGCCAGCCGCGCCGAGATGCTGCGCGCGATCGAGGCGGTGGCCAGCGGCGAGGCGATCGTCAGCCCCGGCATCGCGGTGCGGCTGGCGGAGTACTGCGCCAGTTTCCATCCCACCTCGCCCAGCCCGGTCTCTCCGGAACTGAGCGAGCGCGAGCGGGCGATCCTGCATCTGATCGCCCAGGAGCGCGGTAACGCTGAGATCGCCGCCCGGCTGGCGCTGAGCGCCAAGACGGTGCGCAACCACATCTCCAACATCTTCAGCAAGCTGCAGCCGGCCAACCGCGCCGAAGCGGCGCTCCGAGCGCGCGAGGCCGGGCTCGGCCGCGAGCGCGGGTTTGCCCGGCATTGGCCACCGTGCTTCACCCCTACAGCAGGCCACACGACCTGTCCGGCACGCTCCAGCCGGGTCGCTTCCCGCTACCGGCTCTTGGCCATAGCGCGCACAATCTCGGCCTCAACGCCGCGGCACGGGCGGGCCTGGACGAAGTACTCGATGCCGAACATCTCCAGCAGGAGCGCGCGCGGCAGCGTGTCTGGCTGCAGCGGGTACTGGCTGCGGTAGGCTGACAGCGCGGCGATCTTTTGATCGACATACTCAGCGCCGTCGATGCGCGCGGTGGCGTCGCCGATCACCTCCTCGATGGGCGCGAGCTGCTCCTGCCCCAGCGTGATATGCGCGCCCTGGCCGCGCCCGACGAACTTGGTCGGCGCCGCTGGAGCGAAGACCAGGCAGGTCACCCCGCTCCGCGCCACGATGTGGGCGTAGTGGGGGCGCGCCTCGGCCAGCCCGCGCACGCCGAAGAACTGCCCCGGCCCGAGCCGCTCCAGTGTCTCCAGCGCGCCGTCCTCGTGCTCGTGGATGGCGTCCGCTTCCCCCGATAGGATCAGATAGAGGGTCGTCGATGCCTCGCCCTGCTCGACGACATAGCTGCCGGGCGGGAACCAGCCGACCTCGTAGTGGTCGGAGGTATAGCGCAGCATCGACGCCTCCTCCGACATCGCCAGCAGCGCCTGGATGAACGCCCCGTCGCCCTTGAAGTGCTGGGGGCTGGCGACGATCCAGCGCACCAGGCGGTCGAGGAGCTGCATGCGATGGGGCGGGAAGTAAGCGTAGTCGAGCGCCGACGGCGTGTAAGGCCGCAGCCCGTCTTCGATCTGGCCGGGGAACTGGCAGGGGTCGCCGGCGCGATCCCAGGCGTCGGTCGTCGCCTCGCTGATGGCGATGTGGTCGGGGTGACCGTAGCCGCCATCGGGGCCAAAGGTGATGACCGTGGTTGGGCGGAACGCGCGCATGATATGGATCAGGTCGCCGACCAGTTGCTCGCGGTCGGCCTCTTGCAGCGCGCCGTCGAGGTAATCCAGGCACTCGACGTGCTGAATCCCCAGCCGCTGGCAGGCCAGTCGCATCTCCCGCTCCCGGACCTCGGCGAGCGTGCGTCGCGTGGCGACACCGGCGTCGCGGATCTGCCCGGCTTGGCCTCGCGTCGCCGACACGGCCATCGTCTCGACCCCCTGAGCCGCGTATTTGGCGAAGGTGGCGCCGGCGCAAAAGGTTTCGTCGTCCGGGTGCGCGAAGAGCCCGAGGATGCGGGGCTCGTCCTCACGCGCCGACGGAAGATCTCGATGGATGTTCGTCGTCATGAAGGTCATCGGAATCCTTCCCTTCCGTTCGCTGGCGGCGGATCATCGGACGTGCGGGCCCGGCGGGAGTCGACCCGCGCCGTGGCGCCGGCCGTCCAGCTCCCCAGGACGCTCCCTCACAGCGCGTCGACCGGGACGTCGCGCAGGCTGTGGGCGAAGGTCAGAAAGCGGTGAGCGTCGGCGAAGTTGGCCGCGAGACCCAGCGAGAGGCGGGTTGTCCCGGTGGTCTTGCCGTCGATCGCGTGCAGGAACTGTTCGAACGTCATGCGATCCTTATCGATGAAGCAGGCGGCCAGCTCCTGCTCATTGAAGCCGAGCGCGACCTCGCGGGCGCCGGGGTTGCAGTGGCAGCCGGCCCGCAGCGAGATGCGCTCGCGGTTGGCCAGGTGCTCGATGATGCGGCTCTCGATCAAATGTCCGTCGGGGTCGTGGAAGTTCAGCGCCAGCGTGCCGCCGCGCATCTCGGTCGTCAGCGGACCGTGGATCTGCACCTGCGGCGCGCCGTTGCCGTGGCGCAACGCCGGGATCTGCTCGATCAGCCAGCCGGTGAGCGCCATCACGCGGTTGTGGATCGTCTCGATGCCGATGCTCTCGATGAAGCTCAACCCCTGCGCCACCGCGGGGATGCCGAGGTAGTTGACCGTGCCGTCCTCGAAGCCGGCCGGGCCGGGGGTGAAATAGTAGCCGTGGCCGGCGTCGTCGGCCGCCTCCACGGAGGAGAAGGTGATCGTCCCGCCGGCATACCAGGGGCGGCGCAGCTTTTTCATCGCCTCCTTGCGCCCCAGCAGGCAGCCGATCCCGGTCGGGTAGCCGAAGATCTTGTAGAACGAGATGTCGACGAAGTCGGGGTGCCAGCGGCTGAGGTCGAGCCGGTTGGTCGGCACGAAGGCGGCGGCGTCGAGCAGCACGTCCCAGCCGGCGTCCTGGGCCGTGGCGATCCACTCCAGCGGATGCTGCACCCCCGAGAAGTTCGACTGTGCCGGGAAGGCGAAGAGGTTGTGGGCCCCATGGTGCGCCCGGGCCAGCGCCTCGTGCAGCGTGTTGACCAGGTTGTGCCCGTCGATGTGGGGCGGCGCGAACGCTTTGGTCATCGTGTCGAGGTTGACGCGCAGATCGGGCGGCACGACCGGGATGTAGGTGACCTGCGCGCCCCGGCCCCTGGCAAACTCCCGGATGCCGTTGACCGAGTTGTGGTTGTCGTAGGTCAGCAGGTAGTGCCCGCCGGGAGCGAAGGGGTAGGACTCGCCCAGCAGCTTGAGCGCTCCCGTGGCGTTGGGGGTGAAGATCACCTGGTACTCGTCCGGCGAGGCGCGGAAGTAGGCGAGCACGGCGGCGCGCGTCTGCTCCACCAGCCTGGTCATCGCCAGCGAGGTTGGGTTCTCCGAGTGGGGATTGCCGAAGACGTTGTCGCGCAGCAGGTCGAGGTGGCGCTGGAGCTGGGACTCGGCGTAGAGGCTGCCGCCGGTGTAGTCGAGGTAGGTCTGGCCCAGGCGGTCGAGGCGCGCGTAGTCGCTGGCGCGCAGCTCGTCGAGCTGTGTGCTGGCGTAGCCGGGGAAGCGCGCCAGCAAGTCCGCGTAGGCGGCGTCCAAGTCGATCAGGATCGTCTGGGTATCCGCGGCGGTGGTCATCTGCCTCTCCTTGCGTTGTCCGGTGTCTCCGTGCGGCGATCGCTTGCATGCGTTACGGCTGCTGCCGGCTAGAACCCGCGCTGCATGATCACCTCGCCCGTCATCAGCGGTTGCAGCGGCGGGCGTGCGGACGCGTCATTGTTCCGCTGCCAATCCTCCGCCACCTGCCGCGCCTGCTCCAGCGACACGGCGTTCACGCAGATGCAGAGCACGGCCACCGCGCCGTCCCCGTCCTCGAGTCCGATGCACGCGACAAACCCGGGCAAGCAGGCCAGGGCAGAGGCCAGTGCGCGGCCGGTTCGCCCGCGCTCGCGGGACGAGGTGCGATCTCCCAGGTCGATGGGAAAGATTGTTGCGTGCATACCCTCCCTCATCGTGCTCGGCGCGTCTCTGCTCGGCGTAACCGGGGTCTTGCGAGGAGTATGGTGAGAATCCGCGGCGCCGGCATCCAGAGCCCCTCTAGCCGGCTCTGTATTTTCCGTGCGGCGACGGCGCGATCGCCGCTGGGCGGTATCTGCGTATGCGTACGCTGCCGCGCTATGGCGTACGCCGCCTGCGGTGCCGTACGCCATAGCGCGGCTTGGTCCCACCCTTATCTGCCTGAGCCGCCACCCCTGTCACCCTGAGCTTCCCCCCTGTCATTCTGAGCCGCAGCGAAGAATCTCTCCTGATCCTGCGGCATCAGTGGCGCATCAACAGAGAGGAGATCCCTGCGACAGGCTCAGGGCAGGCTCTTCGGCTGCGGCCTCAGGCTGACAAGGGGGGAATGACAGGGGGAGGGCTCGCGATGGCACGGGGCGGGTGAGAGTAGGCGAGGCGTGTGCGAAGCTGCGCTCCGCTGTTCCTTTGTGGTGGAGCAAGACTCGGTCGGCGCGCTACGTCGAGGATGTCCCGGAGTCCGACTGGGCGGCGAGCCAGGGGGCGACTTCCAGGCGCGAGCGCAGTTCGAGCTTCCGCAGGATATGGTGCACGTGGACGCCGACCGTGCGCACCGACAGGAAGAGGGTGTCGGCGATCCGCTGGTCGCTGAGCCCCTCGGCCAGCAGGCGGGCTACCTCCAGCTCCCGCTGGGTCAGCGACGCAGCGCCGGCATGGCCCGAGCGATCGTCCCGCCCGGCCGCCACGGGCGCCGCCAGCGCGGCGTGGGCCGTCTGGACCGCGCTGTGCAGGTCGTGGATCCGCCCGACGGCCCAGGCGCCCGCGAACCACCTCATCCCCCGTAGCGCGTCGATGCGGGTGCGGAGCGATTCGAACGGCACGGCCCCGACCTGGCTGCCGAGCGTCTCGGTCAGTGCCTGGGCGACGGCGAAGATGGTGACCGCCTGCCGCGCGTGACCCCGTGCCAGCAGCGCCTCCGCCAGCGCCATCAGATCGAAGGCCACGAACCAGCGATCGGCGATCCGCGTATGGCTCCCAAGCGCGTCGACGCCCAGATCGATCGCCGCGTCGATCTCCCCGCGCTCCAGCGCGCCACGGCTCAGCAGGATCTGGGCGATCCCGAGCGAGCGCACGTCGCCGAGTGCGGTAAAGGCGTCCAGACTCGCGCGCACCCAGCGCTCCGCCTGGGCAGAGTCGCCCGATTCCCCGGCGGTGGACCCCAGGTTGAGCAAGGCCAGCGCGATCCCCGCCGCGTCGTCCAGCGCGCTGAAGCGCTCCAACGACTCGCTGAGAACCTCGCGCGAGCGCGCCAGCTCGCGCTGTAGGCGATAGACCATGCCCAGGTCCGCCAGAGCCAGGGCGATGCCGCGACGATCGTCGATGGTCCGAGCCAGTTCCAGGCTCTCGCGGTGCAGGGCCTCGGCCTCAGCATAGTTTGCCCCGGCGTCGTCCACGTGCAGGTAGGCCAGCCGGCCCGCGCCGGACAGCGCCCGCATGCGGAGCGCCGGATCGGCGTGATCCGCGCCCAGCGCCAGCGCTTGGGCGAGCCAGCGCCGGCCCTCGAGCAGATACCCGTGTGCTTCCCAGAACGGCACGAGCGCGGTGGCCAGCCGCAGCGAAGCCTCAGCATCGCCGTGCGCGATGGTCCACTCCAGCGCGGCGCGCAGGTTCCCGCGCTCGCGTTCGAGCCGGCTCAGCCAGACCTCTTGATCAGCGCCGCGCAGCGCCGCGCCCGCGCGCTCCGCCATGCGGAGATACGTCGATCGATGCCGGGCCTGCGTGGCCGCGAGTTCGCCATGATCGCGCAATTGTTCGAGCGCGTACTGGCGCACCGGTTCCAGCAGGTGATAGTACGCCGCTCGCTCCCCGCTCTCGACCACGACCAGCGATTTGTTCGCCAGTCCGGTTATCGCTTCCAGCACGTCCCCGGCTGGAAGACCAGCTTCCGCGCAGACCCCTTCCGCGGATTCAAGCTGGAACTCGCCCGCGAACACGGCCAGGCGGCGAAACGCCCTGCGCTCGGACGCACTCAACAGCGCGTCGCTCCAATCGAGCGCGGCTCGCAAGGTCTGGTGCCGGGTCGGCGCGACCCGGCTGCCGCCATTGAGGAGGCTAAACGTGTCATCCAGCCGCGTCAGAATCTGCTCGAGCCCCAGGACGCGCACTCGCGCCGCGGCCAGCTCCAGCGCCAGGGGAATGCCCCCCAGCCGGGCGCAGATGCGGGCGACCGCGACGGCGTTCGCGGGCGTCAGTTCAAACGAGGGCAGGACCGCACGGGCGCGGGCGACGAAGAGTTGCACCGCGGGCGCGGCGGCGATGGTGCCGGTCGTCCCCGGCGCCGCCGGGTTGGGTGTGGCCAGCGGCGGCACCCGGTACTGGTACTCGCCATCGATCAGCATCGGCTCGCGGCTGGTCACGATCAGGCGGAGGTCGGGGCAGGCGCCGAGCAACCGATCCGCCAGGGTGGCGCAGGCGTCGATGAGATGTTCGCAGTTGTCCAGCACCAGCACGGCCGGCTGCCTCGCGAGCAGCTCGCAGAGCTCGCCCAGCGCCGCCGTCGCGCCGATCGCGCGTAGGCCGATGGTGGTCGCCACCACGATCGGGACCAGCTCAGGATCGGTCACGGCCGCCAGTTCGACGAACCAGATGCGCCGCGGAGAGACGGCGGCAAGTTCGGCCGCAAGGCGCAGCGCCAGGCGCGTCTTGCCGCTCCCGCCGACGCCGGTGAGCGTCAGCAGGCGCGTCTCGGGGTGCTCCCAGATTGCCCGGATGGTAGCCAGATCGTGCTCACGCCCAATCAAGGGCGTGCGCGGCACCGGCAGCCCGGCCGGTCGCGCCTCACCTGTCACGTCGTATTCCTTAGCGTTGAGTCGGGGGTGCGCTGATGATATCGCGCATCGCGCACTTCGGCCGCGCGGGAAACAGCACGATAAGCATACGCCCATGTCGGCGGCTTGGGATCGGTGACCTCGATAGAAGAAGATGCTATCCAGTATCGCTCCACGGGGCGCTGTGGGCTTGCGTGATGAATCAACGGATGCTCCGGACGGGCTCAGCCGGGCCGCACTGGCGCCCGGACCAGACGTCGACCCCACCGAGCGGCCGCCCAAACATTAGTCATAATATCCAGGCGCCTTCTTGAGGGAGCCCCACTGCTCGCCATCATGCCCGAACACGACGAGCGCCACGTTCTCGCGCTCCACGAGGTCGAGCAGCTTCTGGGTGCTGGCTCGCAGCGCCGCTTCATCGTCGTCGATCGGCCAGGCCGCCCGATCTGGAGTGAATTGACGCTCCATCATGACGGCATCAATCGCCAACAAGACCGGACCGGTCTGGGGGAGACGCAGCAGCACGGACTGATGGGCCGGCGCATGCCCAGGCGTCTTGATCAGCGATACGCCTGGAAGGAGATCGACATCTCCGTCGACCATGCGGTAGCGGAGATTCGGATCAGCCCAGTACGGCGCTGCGGCCGCGAACCGCGGATGCCCCGCCGACGCCAGCTCATAGTGTTCCCGCTGCACAATGAATTCGGCAGCGGGGAAGGAACGATGATAGCCAACGTGATCGATATCAAAATGCGTGCAGATGACCACATCAATATCGTCCGGTTCCAACCCGATCTCCGACAGCTGTTGGACGACATCCTTTTGGGTTTCGGAAGCCGGCGCCCCCGGCGGCGGGGCGTAATCGGGCGGGAGCCCACTATCGATGAGGACATTCTGGTTCGCAGTCGTCTGAACCAGGTAGCAGCCGGAGGACATCGCGATCGACCCCTGGGGAGTGGGGATCGCCGATGTAGCGAGTTGAAAGAGAGAGAGGCGTCGCGGCGACCCTGTGAACTCCACCAACGTTCCCCTTCGCATGACCTCCCGAGCCGCGGGTCAGCACCCCGATAGCCCTTCATGCTTGCCATTCGATCGGGCGGATCCGCAGGCTCTCGATAGTCATTCTCTGCTCCCGCCAAGAGCCCGTCAAGGGCGCGCGTGATCGTCTAGTTGGAGCCGGATCTCCCGCCGCGCGCCGTGCCAGCGCAGGCGCAGCAGCGGTGGCAGCAGCGCCAGGGCGAAGATGGCCGAGATAGGGTAGATCGAGCGCGCGCCGAGCGACTGGTAGAGCGGGGTGAACCAGAGCGGCGCGATCCCCATGGCGTAGAAGCGCGCCGCGCCGAAGATCGAGGAGACGGTGCCCCGGTGCGCCGGGACCGCCTCCACCACCAGCATGTTGAGCGCGGTCCAGGCGTAGACGGCGGCCACGCCGTAGAGGAAATTGGCCCCGGCGAAGGCCAGCGGCGAGGGCGAGAGCGCCAGCAGGATCAGTGAGAGCGCCACGCCGAGCATGCTCAGCGCGGCGCCGCGGTAGAGGCCGAGCCGCGTCATCAGATCGCCGCTGAGCGGCCCCAGCAGCAGCCCGCCGAGCCCGAAGGTCGCCAGGATCACGCCCGCAGCCTCGACCGAGCTGCCCCAGCGGTGCTGCAGGTAGTCGGCGAAGAGGTAGGAGGCGCCGCGCGTGGCGACGCTGTAGCAGAAGGAGATGGCCGCCAGTAGCGCTACCGTCAGGCCGAGCGCGCGCAGGATGCGGCGGCTGTCGGCGCCGAGGCTGCCGCTGCGGGGGCGCGGCGGCACCGAGGCGCCGTGGCGCCGGAACCAAAACCAGTACCAGGCGGCGAAGGCCCAGGTGTAGAGCCCGACCGCCAGATAGGGCACGCGCCAACTGATGGCGCCGAGGAAGCCGGCGACCAGCGGCGCGGCCAGGAAGCCGGCGATGTTGGCGGTGGAGAAGAGCCCCACGGCGCGCGAGAGCTGGCGGCCGTGGGTGACGTCGCCCAGGGTGGCCAGCACCAGCGGGGTGGTGAAGGCGTTGGCCGCGCCCTGCAGCGCCTGCGCCACCAGGAAGAGGCCGAAGCTGGGCGCCAGCCCGGCGAAGATGGTGGCCGCCCCGAAGGCGCCGAAGCCGCCCAGCAGCGAGGAGCGGCGCGAGGTGAGATCGGAGATACCGCCGGAGATCAACTGCACCGTGGCGAAAGGGATCATGTAGGCGGTGACGGCCAACGAGAGCGCGGAGCGGTCGACGCGGAAGGCGTCCATCAGCACCACGAAGAGGACGATGACCGGGCCGGAGCCCATCGGCCCGCTGAGCACACCGAGATAGAAGGGGACGAGATCCCACTGCGACAGCTCGCCGCCCTCAGCCTCGCCCGTGGTCAGCGCACGCTCCCCTCAGACGACGGCGCGGCCGGCGCTAAGCCGTGGCTGGCGCGGGCGTGCCGGCGAAGGCGTCGTAGATGGCGCGCGAGATGCGGGCCAGCAGTTGCGTGACCTCGTACTCATTCTCGGCGCCCTTCGACATCAGGGCGAGCGCGTAGGTGGTATCGCCCGCGAAGACCAGCCCGACATCGTTGCGCACGCCCTTGACCGAGCCGGTCTTGTGCGCCGCCCGCACGCCGAAGGGAAGGAGCGCCGGGATGCGGTCGCTGATCTTCTGGCGCCGCAGGATGTCGAGCACGGCGGCGCGCGAGCCGTCGCTCAGTCCCTCGCCGGCGTTGATCCCTTCCATTAGCCGCAGCATGTCGCGTGGGGTGGAGACGTTGTTCTCCGGCGTCTCCGCGAGCGCGGCGCAGTCCCACCAGCCCTCCTCCGCGCCCAGCCGGCGCTTCAGCTCGGCGTAGGTCAGGTCGGGGTCGTTGGGGTCGAGGTCGCGCAGCCCAGCCAGGATGCCCCAGCAGCCCAGCGGCAGGTGGGTGTGCGCCATGCCCAGCAGGCCCAGCGACTCCTTGACCGCCTCGCGGCCGACCAGATCGTAGATCATATCCGTCGCGCTGTTGTCGCTCATCACGATCATGAGCGTGGCGATGTCTTTGACGGTCAGTACCGCCCCGGCGTCGAGGTCCTGCAGCACACCCGAGCCGGGCACGCGGTGCCGCTCCTCCAGCGCGACGCGCGCCCCGAGGTCGATCTTGCCCGCGTCGGCCAGGCGGTAGAGGGTGTAGAGCAGCACGACCTTGAAGCTGCTGGCGGTGGGGAAGACCGTGTCGGGGTTGAGCATGATCTCCGCGGATGTGCCGAGCTTGTGCGCCGCGACTCCGATCGTCCCGCCGACCCCCGACTCCCGGATCAGCTGGCGAATCCGCTCGTCCACCGCCTGAGTTGCCATGGTCGCTCCCGCTCCCTCACGCATCTGGCTCACGTAGCTGGCACACGGTAGCACCGGCAGCGGGACGCGGCAAGAGCGCGCGCCGGCTCAGTGGCGACCGCGCAGGCGCGGGTCGAGCGCGTCGCGCA
>DASSHC010000406.1:0-15868 GCA_035693105.1 Thermomicrobiaceae bacterium
AGCGACATCTAGCGGCTGCCCGCCACGCCGCGGCTGCACTGGCGCCTGCTCGCGCTCGTCGTCTCCTCGTCTGATCCACCGTCTGACCAGAACCAGCAGCGAGCACGGTAGGAGCGGGTTGCACACCCGATCCTAACAGCAGGCGTTTTCGCCGCCGCGGCTCTGCTTGCCCGGCTGTCGTTCCCGGCTTTGCCGGCGACGACCGCGCCGGGTCTCTCTCGGCCTGTCCGGTTTTTGTGTCAGATGGAGGCGCACTATGTCACCCAGGGTATACGCGTCCACGGGTTTGTTCCGGCTTCCGGCATTGTTGCTGATTGAAGGAGACCCCATTGGCACGCGTAGAGCGCCACACAGGCGACGACGAGATCGATTACCCCGTGTCCAAGGTGCGCAAGCCGAACCGTTCGCGCCGCCCGGCGCAGTATGGGCATGAATGGGAGCCTGAGCACGACCATGACCATGACCACGACCTGGCCGGCGCGCGGCGCACGCGGCGCGCGCCGGAGGCGGACACCTTTCGCTGCAAGCACTGCAAGCGGCTGGTCGGCCCGACTCTCAGCGGCGGCCGGCACCGCAACCACTGCCCGGTCTGCCTCTACTCGCGCCACGTCGACGGTAAGACGCCCGGCGACCGTGCCAGCGACTGCCGCTCGCTGATGGAGCCGATCGGTGTCTTTATCCGGCCGTCCGGCGAGCAGGTGGTCGTCCATCGCTGCCTCGGCTGCGACCTGGAGCGCTACAACCGGGTCGCGGCCGACGACAACCCGCTGGCCGTCATGCGGCTGCCGCTCGTCGCGGCGCCGCGTCCGCTCGACGTCGAGCGCGCCCAGCCGGCGTGACGCGCCCTCACCCCCGGCCCGGACGGAGCCTCTCCCAATGCTGGGAGAGGGGAGAACGTCGGGGGAGCATCCGGGTGTTCCTGTCGCGAGCTCCCCTTCTCCCAAGATTGGGAGAAGGCTCCGTCCGGGCGGGGGGGATGAGGGCCCGTCCGCCTCAATAGTGAACCCAGACCGTCGTGCCGATCGGCGCCCAGTCGTAGACGATGTGGGCGCCGTCGATGGTCATGTTGACGCAGCCATGGCTCATCGGCGTGCCGAAGTTGTGGTGCCAGTAGGTGCCGTGCAGGGCGTAGCCCCCTTCCAGGAAGTACATCACCCAGGGCACATCCGGCAGGTAGTAGTACTCGTCGGGCGGGGCCGCCGGCCCGTCGGTCATGTCGTCCTTCTCCAGCTTCTCGAAGATGTGGAAGGTGCCGGTGGGCGTCGGGTGCTCGGCCACCCCGCTGGAGATGTACTCGCCGTAGTAGACCGTGCTGTACTCCCAGGCACGCATGTACTGGTGCGTCAGATCGACCTCGATCCACTTGGCCTCATCGCTCGGCGCGCCGGGCGGCGGCGTGGTCACGTCGGCCGGGGTCTTCGGCTTGGGCACGTACCAGAGGCCGGGAGCGTAGGCGGGCGTGTCGGCGTCCTTGGGGATCGCCGCCGTGCTGACCTTGTCTTGCTTGGCCGCGGCCGCGCCCAGCCGGCCCAGTTCCACTTTGAAGCCCGCCGGGTTCTCCGGGTGGTACTCGAAGCGCGCCCGCTCGAAGTACTGCACCGTGTAGGTCTTGCCGTCGTCGGGGTTCTTCTCCTGCAGTTCCTGGGTAATCGGGTAGCCGAAGATCGCCAGCCCGCCGTTGTCCTGCCAGTAGTCGCGGAAGCCGTTGCAGAGGGTGTGGCCGGTCTGGGCGTAGACGTCGCAGCTGTCGTCGCCGGCGGCCTTGATCGGCTTGAGCGCCGGACTCCCCTGCATCTCGAGCGCGCCCAGGCGCCGCAGTTGCACCTGCCAGCCGGCCGGCGCGTCGCCGTGCCACTCGAAGACGGCGCGCTCGAAGTACTGCACCGTCAGGCCGCTGCCGGCGTCCTTCAGTTCCTCGCTGACGGGATAGCCGAAGGTTGTGATGGCGCCGTTGTGCCGCCAGTAGTCGAGGAAGCCGTTGGCCAGGTAGTGGCCGGTCTGGGGGAAGTAGACCCGGCTCGGGCCGACCTCGTTGCCGGCAGCCGCGGCCCGCGACGGCGCGGCCAGCAGCAGCCCGGTGGCCACCAGCAGCAGTACGACGAAGAGCCGCACCCCGCGTGCGACTGATGGGAACACCCGGCGCCGGGCCCGGCGACCGGGCGCCACGATCAGGGTGGGCGTGACCCCGGCGGACATGAGCGGACTCCCTCCTCGACAGCAGTAGAACGAGTGCGTCGCGCTTCGGCTGCGCCGTTTCTTCAGCTCAACCGCGCTTTTTGCGACGCACTGGTTAGACGCAAGGTACTTGCCGCTAGGGAGAGGTGGGGGCGTGTTTCGGTCGAGATCGAGAGGTGGTTGGAGGGCTAGCGCGCGGGCGTGGCCAGGCACTCCATGAAGATCTCGTCCCACCAGCGGCCGTCCATCCAGGTGAACTGCCGCTGGCGGCCGCACTCGCGGTAGCCCGCCTTCTCGTAGGCGCGGCGGCCGGCGAGGTTGTACTCGGCCACCGTCAGCAGGAGGCAGCGCAGGCCGAGAGTGCTGAAGGCGTAGTCGCGCATCAGGCGCGTAACCTCGCTGCCGTAGCCTTTGCCGCGCTCCTCGGCCTCGCCGATCATCATGCCGAAGCGGGCGCTGCCGTCGCGCCAGTCGAGGTCGAAGAGGTCGGTCTGGCCGATCGGGCGGTTGGTGGCGCGGACGTAGATGATGAACCAGAGGGAGTCGCCGGTGGCGGCCCGCTGGTAGGCCGCCGCGCGCTGCTCCAGCGTCACCGGCTCGTACCCGAAGGGGGCGCCGTAGGTGCGCTGGGTAGCGAAGTCGTTGTGCCAGCGCGCCTGCAGCGGGATCAGCTCGCGGCGCAGCGGGCCGAGCGCGATGCGCTCGCCCTCGATGGTGAAGACCGGCGGCTCCGTGGGTGTGCTCATGCTCACGTTAGCGCGAGATCGTGCGCCGGGCGTAGCCGTAGTTGGTGGCGTCGCGCCAGGACTTGTCCTCGGCGAAGCGGGAGGCACGGAAGGGCGTCAGGTCGGCCGTGCGCGGCTCGCCGCCGGTGATCCACTCCGCCAGGCACCGGCCGACCGCCGGGGCCGTCTTGAAGCAGCTCCCGCTGTCGCCGGTCATGACGAACAGCCCCGGCACGGCGGGTGGCTGGTCGATGATCGGGTGGCCATCCGGGCTCATCATGATCATGCCGGCCCAGCCGCCGCGCATCGGCGCCTCAATCATCGCCGGGAAGCGGCGCGCCAGCATCTCACGCGCGATATCGGTCTGGCCGGCATCCAGCGTCTCGTCGAAGCCGTCGGGGTTGACGCCGGTGACACCCAGCTCGGCGCCGATCAGCACGCTGGCGTCGCCCTCGGGGCGGAACCAGGAGTTCACGATGGTGTCGATGAAGACGTGGGACGGACCCTGGTGTCCGGGCGGGCGGTGGTAGATCGCCACCTGGATGCGCTTGGGCAGCAGCCCGAGGTCGAGCCCGAGCGGGGTCAGCAGCCGGTCGGCCCAGGCGCCGCCGGCCAGCACCACCACCGGCGCGTCGATCGGCCCCGCGCTGGTCTCGACCCCGGTGACCCTGCCGTGCGCGGTGCGGATGCCGGTGACGGTGGTGTGGGTCAGCAGGCGCACGCCCAGCTCCTGGGCGCGGCGGGCGAAGCCGAAGGTGGCGGCGTTGGGATCGGCGTAGCCGCTCTCCGGCTCGTAGGCGGCCACGATCCCCTCGACGACCGCCTCCGGCTCCAGCTCGCGCAGCTCCTGGGGGCTGATGACGCGCGTGTTGATGCCGATGCGCTGCTGGTCGGCTACGTTCTGGCGCAGGTCTGGCTCGTACTCCTCGGCCACCACCTGGAAGAAGCCGCACGGGCGCCAGCCGCAGTCGCCGCCGACGATCTCGTCCCAGTGCTGGAAGACCTTGAGGCTCTCGTAGGCCAGCTTCGACTCATAGGGGTTGGTGTAGTGCATGCGCACCAACGCGCCCGACTTGCCGCTGGCGCCGGCCGCCAGGTGGGCGCGCTCCACCAGCACCACGTCGCGCACCCCGGCCCGCGCCAGGTTGTAGGCGGTGCTGGCGCCGTTGACGCCGCCGCCGATCACCACCACCTCCGCCGTCGTCGTCATCGCCCCTGCCCTCGCCCTTCCTCCGCGCTCGCGCAGACGCTCGCACGGACCGGTCGCTCGCGCCCAGCCCCAGTGTACCCTGTCGCGCCGAGGTTGCGGCGGGTGCGCGCCCAGGCGCGGTAGACGGTGCGGGCGGTGACGCCGAGCGTCCCGGCCGCCTCCTCGGCGGTCATGCCGTAGTCGACGCGCAGCTCCAGCACGGCGCGCTCCAGGGTCGGCAGGCCGGCGCCGGCGTCGACCAGCGCCAGCGCGTCGTCGGGCGCGGCCAGCAGGCTCTCGTCGAGCGGCTCGGGGTCCAGCGCGGCGGCGCGGCCCCACTCCAGTTGGTTGGCGGCGCGGGCCAGCCGCCAGGGGAAGAGGTGGAAGAAGTAACCCACGAAGCTGCGCTCGCCCGGCCAGCGCTGCAGGAGGTCGCAGAAGACGAGGTAGGCCTCCTGGGCCACGTCGTCGGGGTCGGCCACCCGGCCGGGCAGACGGTAGCGGCGGCAGTGCTGCTGCACGAAGCGCTCGATCTTGAAGGCCAGCGCCTGGTAGAGCGCGTCGCGCGCGGCGTGATCGTGCCGGGCGCAGAGCGCCAGGATGTCGAGCGCGAGATCGAGCTCGGGCGTCACCTCGAAGTCGCCGAGCGAGCTCGGCTGCGGTAAGGCGGACATGCGCATCTCCTCCACTGGCAGGGCCAGTCGCTGCCGGTATTCCCGGCACGGGGGCGCTTCGGCGCTCGAATCGGGAGTGGCTCTTTCGAGCTCAGGTAGCCGGCGTCAGGGCGCCGGTGGCTGGCGGATGTTCAGCGTGTGGCACGTGCCGCAGCGGGGGCAGGTTGCCTGGAGCTGGTCGTGGGCGACGTAGCGGCGGTCGCGCACCTTGATCTCGATGCGGCCGGAGCGATCGTAGATCGCCAGCAGGACGGGTGGCATTGAGCAGTCGCAGACCCAGCGCAGGCCGCGGTCCACCCTCCCACTTTCGCGCTCGTCAGGAGACACGCCGTTCCTCCTCCATCGGTCGCTGTCGCTTGCTCGCGCGTGTGCCCGTGCGGCCCGAGCGAATCACCTGGGGGCCGTAGCGCTCGGTGAGCTCGTCGAGCAGGCCGTCGAGCCGCCGGCGGCGCAGCGGATCGTCGAAGAGGGCGAGCTGCAGCACCGCCGGGCCGCGCGCCGCGACCCGCACGCCGAGGAGCCGCACCGGGGCACGGCGCCGGCTGAGGATCGCCTCGGTCAGCTCGCGCGCCACGGCGGCGATGTGGCGGTGGTCGTCGGTCGGCGGCAGCCGGCGCTGGCGGCTGGTGGTCTCGAAGTCGCCGTAGCGCAGCTTGACCGCGACGGCCTCGGCCTGCAGGCCGCGCCGGCGCAGCTCGCGTCCGGTGCGCGCCGCCAGGTCGTCGAGCGCCGCGTCGATCTCGCCAACGGCCACTAGGTCGCGCGGGAAGGTGCGCTCGTGGCCGACGGAGCCCGGCTCGGCCGGCTCGTCCGCCGCGGCCACCAGCCGCTCGTCGACTCCGCGCGCCCGCAGCACGATCTCCTCGGCGCGGCGGCCGAAGAGCGGCTGCAGCAGGCTGAGCGGCAGGGTGGCCAGCGCGCCGAGCGTGTCGACCCCCATCTGGTGCAGCCGCTCGCCGGCCTTGGGGCCGATACCGGGCAGCCGCTCGACCGGCAGCGGCGCCAGGAAGGCGGCTTCGCTGCCCGGCGCGACCAGCCGCAGGCCGTCGGGCTTGTCGAGATCGGCGGCGATCTTGGCCACCAGCCGGTTGCCGGCCACCCCGAGCGAGACGGTGAGATCGAGCTCGTCGCGCACCGCGCGCTTGATCGCCCCGGCGACCTGGCGCGGTGGGCCGAAAGCGCGCTCGGAGTGGCTGAGGTCGAGCACGGCCTCGTCGATGCTGGCGATCTCGACCAGCGGGCTGAAGCGGGCCAGCAGCGCGTGGAAGCGCCGCGCCAGTTGACGGTAGTAGGCGCTGTCCGGCGACAGGCAGGTGGCCTCCGGGCAGAGCCGCAGCGCCTGCCCCACCGGCATGGCCGAGCGCACGCCACAGGCACGCGCCTCGTAGGAGGCGGAGGCGACGACGCCCCGGCCGCCGGGTTGGCCGCCGACGATGACCGGCTGCCCGCGCAGCTCCGGCCGGCGCCGCAGCTCGGCGCTGGCGAAGAAGGCGTCGAGGTCGGCGTGGATGATCACCCGCGGCCAGGGCGCCGATTCATACCCATGTTCCTGGACTTGGTTTCGTTCCGGCTCACACCCACGCTCCGCAGCCATCCCGCGCTCGCTTTCCGTCCGAACAACTCGAACATTTGTTCTCATTCTAGAGAGGGGAGGCGGGGGCTGTCAATAGGCCGGCGGGCCGTCCGCGCCGGATTCCTCACCGATCGCCCGCGCGGCGACCCGTTTCCGGCCGCGCGTGGAGCAGTCCTCACGCACGACGCCACAGTCGTCAGTCGGGCAAGCACAGAGGCCGGCTCAACGCCGGCCTCCCACCAATCGTGCGGAGAATCTACGGGAACTAGCGCAGCATCTGATCGCGCAGCGGGCGGTTCCGTTCGATCAGCTCCAGCAGCGCGGCATACCGCTGGCGCTGGGCAGGTGTCAAGTTCCCCTGCTCAACCACCTGTTCAAGCAGGTATAACTTGTCATCATAGAGTGGCCATTCCTCAGTATAGGTCAGTCGCTCGCCGAGATCCCAGCCGAAGAATTCAGCCGCAACCTCCGGCACGTCCGCCCATTCCCCGGAAAGCTGGTCGAGGAGGGCATCAATTCGGGCTGTCTCAACTAGCGAAGCCATCGCGCATCTCCGGGAACATTGACTGCCACCTGGCTTGAGGCAAGGTAGCCGCTGATGAGGCTCCCATGATCTGCTGAGTATACGACGACGAACAAAGGCAACGCAGTCGGCCCGCGCCGGCTGGGCGGAACGTTCGAGGGCGCGAGAATCACGGCAATCGGCCCTCCTTGCCGCTCATAGACGAGCAGTCGCGCGGCGGGATCGCGGATCGCCGCCCGCAAGTCAGCCAGATATTCCTGCTCCGTCGTGCCGAGCGCCCATTGCTGATCCTCGACCACGCGTCGTACCAGATGCAGGAAGAGCGAGTCCGCTTGGGTACCGAGCGTCTGCCCTTGATAGCTGACACCGCGAATCCTGGTAGGGACACGCACCACCTGTTGATTGAAGGGCGCCGTTGCCATGCGCTCAATGATCGCATCGATCTCAGCCTCGGTCGCCGCCCGCTTCGTCGCGATCAGTTCACGGATGAGCAGATCGGTCGGATGCCGACTCAGGCGAGAACCGCCGCTTCCACTACCTGTCGGTGGTCGTCCCGCGCCATCGTCCACCTCTGCCACCGCGGCCGCTATCCCCACGAAACGCCAACACCCCTCGGTCTGGAGCATACCTCTGCGCACGCACACCCCATAATCGGACCATACGAGCACCTCGGCAATCGACGGCGAGC
Organism: Thermomicrobiaceae bacterium; assembly: GCA_035693105.1. GTDB lineage: Bacteria > Chloroflexota > Chloroflexia > Thermomicrobiales > Thermomicrobiaceae > DASSHC01. Next base: position 7,548 of record DASSHC010000406.1, read on the forward strand.
GGTACGCTGCGTGCTGCCGGACCCCTGCGTGTGCTCCTTGAGTGCAGGAAGCCCGGAGATGGGATAAGCGGCAGCGTCAGGCGGGGGCGAATTGACGGCAAGCTGCCCGTCAGCGCCGCGGCGCGGGTTGCGGCAGGCGGCTGGGGAAGTGCGCCTTGGCCCAGCGCAGCGCATCGGCGACGGTGACGTCCTGGAGGCCCGCCTCGGGCACGTCGATGCGCGGCAGGTCGAGCTGCTCCAGCGCGGCGAGATCTGCGTCGGTCAGATACTCGATATTCCCTACTTCGACACCCAAGAACTCGCGCTCATGCCGCCCGAGTACGTCGCCATCCCAGTAGAACCAGACGTTAAACCCTTGCTCGTAGCCGGGCACGCCCGGGTCGGCGGTCACGCGCAGTCGCCGCTGACCGGGATAGAGATCCAGGTGGACAAGCTCATCGTGGATGTCGAATCCGGCTCTCACGGCCATCGTGCTGTCCCTGTTCGTCCTTGGGTTGCCGGCGCCAGATGAAATGCCCGTAGCAACACTTCGCCGTCGACGCGCCGCAATTCTACCAGCAGGTCGATGAACGTCATGGTTCGGCTCGCAATGAATCCCGCGGAACGTATCGCACTTGCGCCGATGAGGAAGCGAATAAGAGCTGGATTCTGTGGGTCCTCACTCACCGCATCGGGATGGCCCAGGAGATAGGCGCTCGCCTCGATTGGCCGGCGAATCTCCTGATGCTGCCTCAGCACATACCGCTCCACGTGCTCCGGCATCCAGACGTTCGCCTGGGTCCAGCCCAGCCGCGCCGCGATCTCCGGCCGCGTCTGGCCCAGACCAATGTAGCCGTAGCCGTCTTCGGCCACCCGCACGCGCGTCCCGACCGGCACGCCCGGCAGCGTCGCCAGCTCGGCCAGCCGTTGCAGGCGCCGGTCATGCTCCATCTGCGATCCGCCGCGCACCGGAGGAGGATGCGCGCCCGTCAGTGCCGCGGCGCGGGCTGCGGCAGGCGGCTGGGGAAGTGCGCCTTGGCCCAGCGCAGGGCATCGGCCACGCTGACATCCTGCAGGCCCGCCTCGGGCACGTCGATGCGCGGCAGGTCGAGCTGCTCCAGGGCGGCCAGCCAGTCCGCGGTGATATCTGAAACGTCGAAGACCTCGATACCGACGAACTCGCGTTCCCCGCGCTCCAGCTTCGCTTCGTCCCAGTACAGGTAGTACGGCCAGAGCCGCTCATCGGGGTCGTCGGCGACACGCACCCGCGGTTCGCCGGGGTACAGGCTCAGTTCGACCAGCCCATCGCTGTGATAGAGGCGTGTCATCACGGCCATACCTGTCGGCCTCCCTTGTTGCGGCCGGTTGGTGAGAGGTGAAAAAGCCGAAGCCAGAGGTCCGGCCCAGCAACCCTCAACTCTACCACGAGATCGACATACCGGGTTGAACTGCTCGTCAACGCGCCGGCCATGCGCAGTTTTGCGCCTCTGGCCAGGAAGTAGATCATGTTCGGGCCGCGGTCACTCAGATGCACACTATCGGGGTCTCTGAGGAGTAGGTTGGCGGTCACAACCGGATCAGGGAAGACCCGTTTCTCCCGCATGGCCTCAATCCGATCGTCCGGCATCCAGACGTTCGCCTGGGTCCAGCTCAGCCGCGCCGCGATCTCCGGTCGCGTCGTTCCGGCACTGCGGTAGACCAAGTCGTTTTCGACTACATATACCCGTGTCCCGACCGGCACGCCCGGCAGCGTCGCCAGCTCGGCCAGCCGTTGCAGGCGCCGGTCATGCTCAGCCGGCATCCTGGAAGCGGGCCGGGCTGAAGGGGGCGAGCTGGGGGTCGGAAGCGCCGGCCACGATGGAGCCGGCCATCAGCTCGGCGGTGATGACGGCGAGCTGGATGCCCGTCTGGAAGTGGCCGGTCGCGACCCAGAGGCCCTGGTAGCCGGGCACCGCACCCATGAGCGGCTGCTCGTCGCGCGAGCCGGGGCGCAGCCCGGCCCACAGGCTGATAATCTCGCCCTCGAGCAGCGCTGGGGCGACCTGGCGCAGCAGCTCCAGGCTCCAGGCCACATTGCGCGGCGAGAGCCGCTTGTCGAACTCGACCCACTCCTTGGTCGCGCCGACCGCCACCGTGCCGTCGGGCCGCGGCACCAGGTGCCCGGACCCATAGCGGCCGATGATCCGCCGCGGCATCAGCGGCGCCCCGGCGATGGCCAGCATCTGCCCCTTGACCGGCACGGTCGGCAGCGGCCGCCCGAGCTGCAGGCCGAAGCCCGCCGTCCAGGCGCCAGCCGCCAGCACCACCTGCCCGGCCGGCAGCTCGCCGCTGGAGAGGCGCAGCCCGCGTACCTGCCCCCGCTCCCCCTCGGTCAGCACCTCCAACACCGGCGTGGCCTCGATGATGCGCGCCCCGTGCCGCCGCGCCGCCTCCGCGATGGCCCGCGTGAGCTGGGCGCTGAAGAGGCTGCCGCCCTCGCGCACCAGCGCCCCGCCCAGCACCTGCTCGGAGAGCACCGGCTCCAGCTCGCGCGCCGCCTGGCCGTCGAGCCATTCGACCTGGAAGCCGAGTCCCTCCTGCATGTCGGCTACCCGCAGCAGCTCGGCGCGGTCCGCCTCGCCGAGCGCCACCGTCAGCTCGCCGCGCATGCGCCAGCCGCTGTCGGCGCCGGTCTCCTCCTGGAGGCGTTCGATGTAGGCGGGGTAGGCGAGCACGCTGCGGGCGGTCAGCCGGGCCTTCTCCGGCGGGGTGTCGAGCGCGGAGGGCGGCGAGATGATCCCGGCCGAGGCGCCGGAGGCCTCGTGCCCCACCTGGCCGCGCTCGACCACCGCCACCGAGACGCCGCGCCGCGCCAGCTCGTAGGCGATGGCGCAGCCGATGATCCCCCCGCCGGCGATCGCCACCTCGACCCCGCGGCCGCCCGTACTCGTCTCCATCCTCGCCGTCCCTCCCGCACCCGTGCCGTCATCCACGCCCGATTCGCCCCGCAGCCTATGCCATGACCGCGCCCGGCACAAGCGGGTGGTCATCGAGGGCGTTGGGTGCCGCGTGCGGCTTGGATCCCTCGACTGCGCTCGGGATGACAGGGAGAGTTACGGGCGGACGAGGACGTAATACGCTCTGATACGCCGCTCCCTTTCCCTGTCATCCCGACCGAAGTGGAGGGATCCGTGCTGCCCTACGCGCCATCCTCGTCATGCGCCACTGCTCTCCCCCGTGTCTCCCCTTCTCCTGCTGGGGGCTGAGGCCCCACCCGTCTACGCCTCTCGCCCCAGGGTGAAGCGCTCGCGGGGGAAGTCGGCGCAAAACGCCTCGCGGATCGGCTGGCTGCGCGTGGCGGTCCAGTCGACCGTCGCCCCGCCGATCTCGCTCTCCGCCTTGCGCCACTCGAACCAGTTGATCATCTTGATGCGCGGGAAGCGCGCGGCCACCTGGGGATCGAAGACCTGCCGCCACCAGGCCTGCTTGATGGCCAGCTCGTCAGCGCCCGTCACGGTCGTATTGAAGAGGGCGGCCGTCTCGACGATCGCCAGCGGCTTGCCGTGCCCCTCGGCGTAGCTGGCGTAGAAGTCGGGCACGACGCGCTCGTCGCCGATCAGCCCGTTGTAGTTGCCGCTGAGCAGGTCGCTGAACTTGCCGGCCTCCGGCACCACATTGGCGCCCCAGGGATAGTGGTTGCCCCAGTGGTAGAGCGAGAGCCCCACCCAGTCGACCGCGTCGTCGCCCGGATAGTAGGGCGCGTAGGGGTCGTCCTGCGCGTCCAGCGTGCCGTCGTGGTTGGTGTCGAGGAGATCGTAGGCCGGCGTGCCGGGCTTGGCCTGGTAGGCGCCGCCGCTGAAGGGGTAGCCCCCGCCGTCGTTCGGCGCCCAGAGCATGGCGCGGCCGGGCGCGCGGTGGACCGCCTCGGCGACCAGGCGGAAGGCGGCGATGTAGGCGGCCGGATCCTGGCCCCAGGCGTACCAGGAGCCGTTCATCTCGTGGGCGAAGCGCACCAGCACGCCGGCGCCGCGCGCGTTGTAGCCGCCGAGGAAGCCGGCCAGGTCGTCGGCCATCGCCGGGGTGATATCGCCCAGCGCGACGTGCGGCTCCAGCGTGACCACGGCCAGCCCGCCCTGCGCCAGCACCTGCGCGAAGAATTGGTCGAGGATCTGCTTCTCGGCATCGCCCAGCGGGAAGGTGACGAACTGGACGTAGCTGGCGGCCGGCGCGCCGAGCCGCTCGCTGAAGGCCGCCGCGCTGTCGTTGCCCCAATCGAGATTCACTCCGAAGTAGGGCTTCTCCGCCTCCAGCCGCGCCAGGCCCGGCTTGGGCGTGAAATCGACCTGGGCCACGGGCGAGGCTGGTGCGCCAGCCGCCTTCGCCGTCGCGCTTGGCCGCGCCGTGGCCGGGGGCTGGCCGCTCCCGCCGCTGTTGCCGCTGGCGCTCTTGCCGCAGGCCGCCAGCGCCAGCAGCGCCGGGGCCACGAGGACCGCGCGCCGGCTCACCGGCTGCCGCATCAGATCAAGCCTTCGCATCGTCTCCCTCGCCGTGTCCAGACCGCCGATCCCAGCGCCACGCTGGCAGCCCGATCGTTCGTCACGCGGGCACGGCCCGGCAAGAGAAGGAAGTCCTGATGGCGGGGCAAGACTGAGCGGGCACCGCTTCTGCGTGCCGGGCGGTGGGCTGCCAGGCTGGCGGCGGAAGGAGCGACGATGAATGGAGTGTTGCGTGGCGCGCTGGCCGGCGCCGCGGCCACGGTGCCGATGACCGCGGTCATGCTGGGGGCCCAGCAGGCCGGCCTCCTCTTCGTGCCGCCGCCCAAGCAGATCACCGCCAGTGCCGAGCGGCAGAGCGGCGTGCGCGGGCAGCTCTCCCAGCCGGCCTTCACCGCCAGCTGGCTGGCCGCCCACGTCGGCTTCGGCACCGGCATGGGCGTGCTCTACGAGGCCGCGCGCCCGCTGCTGCCCGGCCCGGCCTGGCTCAAGGGGCTCCTCTTCGGCGGCGCCGTCTGGGCGGTCAGCTACACGAAGGTGCTCCCCGGCCTTGGGCTCTACCCGCCCCCCAGCCAGGACCGCGACGCGCGCACCGCCACCATGGTCGCGGCCCACGCCGTCTACGGCGCCACCCTCGCCGAGTTGGACCAGGAGTGGCGCGACTAGCGCCGTTTGCGGACTAGGGCGTAAACAGCTTCCAGTGCCCCTCGGAGATGACCTCGGCGGCGCCGTCGGCCACTTTGATGGCGGTCTGATCGTCGATCGCGTACGCCGGCACCGGCATGCCGGCGGCCCATCTCTCCGCGTCGGCCATGGTGTTCTGCGGCAGCGCCTCGTGATCCAGGTGCGGGAAGATCGAAAAACCAACCAGGCCGAGCGTTTCATCGCCACCGCAGGGTGGCGTCCAGCGCACGAAGTCCTCCCCGATGCTGGGGGTCAGCACCAGGCTCCCGGCGCTCAGTCCCACGTAGACCGCGCGCAGCGACGGCAGGAGATCGGCCAGCCCGGACTGCCGCATCCAGTAGCACAGATAGAGGGGATCGCCGCCATTCACCAGCAGGACGTCGGTCTCCTGGACGAGGGGCACCCAATACGCTTGGTCGATGCTGGGCAGGGCGGTCAGCTCCAGCACGCCCAGCGACTTCCAGCCCAGCTCGCACATGGGGGTGCGGGGTTCTCGTCCGCTGATGAACCGCCAGGCCATGATCGCGCCGCCGCGCATGGCGTAACTCGCGGTGGGGATGCAGAGGGCGCTGGACTCGGCAATCGGTTTGTCCAGCAGGTCGACCAGCGCGTTGTGGATGCTGGTGTTCGTGATGCCGGCGGACGTGAGCAGAAGCTTCATAACTGCCGTCCCCGTGCCTTTCCCGGATGACACACTCGCCTCGCCCGATGAGCTCATCTTCTAACGCAAAAGTGCCCCGCCCGTTGCGGGCGACTCGCTGAGCGCGAAGCCCGACCGTGGACACCGCATCAATATAATCTTGCGGCATCGTTCGGTGCCTGCGTACCACGGTTGGCGCCGCATGGAGCCGGTGGGAGATTCTTCGCCGCGGCTCAGAATGACAGGGGATGGGCCTCCTTGCCCTGTCATTCTGAGGCCGCAGCCGAAGAATCTCCCCGATGTTCGTCGAGGCAGCGCGGGAGTTGACCGGCGCGTTGGCAGGTTCTAACCGGCCGCGCGTGCCCGGCGCAGCAGGCGGATCAGCTCGCGCGAGCTGACCGGGACCGCGCCCAGCTCGATGGCGCGCTCGCGCCCGGCGGGCGGCAGGTCGTAGTGGGGGTGGCGGGAGCGCGCCTGGAACCACTCGCGGCGCAGGCCGAGCCGCGCGGCGAAGCCGTGCAGCTCCGGCTCGCCGCCGTCGCTCACTAAATGGCACCAGTGCTGGTGCCCGCTGCGGTGCCCGGGGTAGTGGCGTAGCTCGTCGACGTAGCAGGTCACGCGGTAGCGGGTTCCCCTTCCGCTGCAACAGCGAGGCGGCGCCTAGCGGGCGCAGTATAAGTCGATCCCCGTGCCGGGCACGAATACCTGGACCGTCGTAGTGCTGCCGGCCGGCGTGCCGCTCGTCGGGGTGTTCAACCTGCTGGGACTGGCGCGGTACCTGTTCCGCTGGATCCGACGCCGGACAGGAATCCCGCCGCACGAATCTAGCCTAACTCCGCCGCATTCGGTAGAGTAGCAGCTACACGATCAAGCGAGGCGCACGACGAGAAGGGTAGACCGATGTGGGAGCCGGCGGCGCGGCTGACGCCCCAGGACTTCATCGCCAAGTGGGAGCGCGCGGCCCTGAGCGAGCGGGCCAGCGTGCAAGAGCACTTCCTCGACCTCTGCCACCTGCTCGGCCAGCCGACGCCGGCCGAGGCCGACGCCCAGGGCGCCTTCTACACCTTCGAGAAGGGCGTCACCAAGACCGGCGGCGGCAAGGGCTTCGCCGACGTCTGGATGCGCGGGCACTTCGCCTGGGAGTACAAGGGCAAGCACGCCAATCTCGACAAAGCCTACCAGCAGCTCCAGCTCTACCGCGAAGACCTGGAGAACCCGCCGCTCCTGGTCGTCTGCGACATCGCCCGCTACGAGATCCACACCAACTTCACCGGCACCAAGAAGACGGTCCACCGCTTCACCAATAGCGAGCTGGGCGACCCCGACATCCTCCACCTGCTGCGCGCGCTCTTCACCGAGCCGCTCTCGCTCAAACCCGAGACGACCACGGCGCAAGTCACCGAGACGGCCGCCGAGCACCTGGCGGGGCCGGCCGGCTGATCGCGCGCGGCGTCGAGCCGGGGCGCGTGGTGCACTTCCTGACCCGGCTGATCTTCTGCCTCTTCGCCGAGGACGTCGGCCTCTTGCCCAAAGGGCTCTTCAGCGAGCTGGTGCGCTTCACCCTGGAGCGGCCGGGGCGCTTCGGCAGTCAGATGCTGGCGCTCTTCGAGGCCATGCGCGACGGCGGCGACTTCGCCCTCAAGCCGATCGCCCGCTTCAACGGCAGCCTCTTCGAAGAGGTGGACGTGGTGGAGCTGACCCCGGCTGAGATCGAGGTCGTCGCGGAAGCGGCGGCGCTCGATTGGGCCAATATCGAGCCGGCCATCTTCGGCACCCTCTTCGAGCGCGGGCTGGACCCCAGCAAGCGGGCGCAGCTTGGCGCGCACTACACCAGCCGCGACGACATCCTCCTGATCGTCGAGCCGGTGGTGCTGGCGCCGCTGCGGCGCGAGTGGGATGAAGTGCGGGCCCAGGCCGATGCGCTGGTCGCGGCCTGGTGGCAGGCCAAGGACGCGGGCGTGCGCACGCGGCGGCGCAACGAGCTGCAACGGCTCCTTTTCGGCTTTCAGGAGCGGCTGGCCGCCGTCACGGTGCTCGACCCGGCCTGCGGCTCGGGCAACTTCCTCTACGTGGCGCTCTCGCGGCTCAAAGATCTCGAAAAGGAGCTGATTACTTACGCGGCCACGGTCGGGCAACTGCCGCTCTTCCTGCCGCGCGTCTCGCCGCGCCAGCTCAAGGGGATCGAAGTCAACACCTACGCGCACGACCTGGCGCAGATCGTGGTCTGGATCGGGTATCTGCAATGGATGACCGCCAACGGCTTCCAGGTCAGCCGCGAGCCGGTCTTGGAGCGCATGGAGTCGGTCGTGCAGATGGACGCCATCCTCGACCTGTCCGACCCCGAGCATCCGAAAGAGCCTGCGTGGCCGGCGGCTGAGTTCATCATCGGCAATCCGCCCTTTCTCGGCGGCAAGCGGCTACGAACCGAGCTAGGTGACGCCTACGTCAATGCCCTTTTCAAGGTGTACGAGGGCCGCGTGCCGCACGAGGCCGACCTGTGTTGCTACTGGTTCGAGAAGGCGCGTCAGCAGATCGCAGCTGGCAAG
>DASSHC010000407.1:0-3041 GCA_035693105.1 Thermomicrobiaceae bacterium
CGTCGGCGAGCAGGGCGTCGTAGGTGGTCAGGGGACCGATGATGAGGCTGTCGCCCTGGCGCTGGACGCCGGCGAGGCCACTGATGCCGTGCAGGTCGATGAGGGCGCTGGGGCTGGCCAGGCGCAGCTTCATCATGGGCAACAGGCTGTGGCCGCCGGCCAGCAGCTTGGCCTCGGGGTGCTGCGCCAGGAGCTGGATGGCCTCCGGCACCTGCGTCGGCCGGTAGTAGTCAAACGGCGCTGGGTACATGCTAGTTCCCTCCCTCTCCGCGCTCGTTGATCGCCCGCCAGATCTTCTGCGGCGTCAGCGGCATGTCCAGGTGCTCGATGCCGTACGGCTGGAGCGCGTCGATGATGGCGTTGACCACCGCCGGGGTCGAGGCGATGGTGCCGGTCTCACCGGCGCCCTTGAGGCCCATCGGGTTGACCGGCGTGGGCGTCACCGTGCGCTCGACCTCGTACCAGGGGAGCATGGTCGCCTTGGGCACGGCGTAGTCCATCATCGTGCCGGTCAGGAGCTGGCCGTCGTCGTCGTAGACCGCCGCCTCGTAGACCGCCTGGGCCAGCCCCTGGGTGATGCCGCCGTGGACCTGCCCATCGACGATCATCGGGTTGATCACGTTGCCGACGTCGTCGACCGCCACGTAGCGGCGGAAGGTGGTCGCGCCGGTCGCGGGATCGATCTCGACCACGCAGATGTGGGTGCCGAAGGGGAAGACGTTGTTCGACGGGTCGTGGAAGTGCGTCTCCTCCAGGCCGGGGTGCACGTCGGGCGGTAGCGACCAGGCGAGATAGGCCGCGCCGGCGACCTCGGGGAAGGTTTTGACCCGGTCGGGCGCGCCCTTGACCGAGAAGTTCCCCTGGTCGAAGACGATGTCCTCGGGCGTCACCTCCAGCAGGTGGGCCGCGAGCTGGATCGCCTTGTCGCGCACCTTGCGCGCGGCCAGCACGATCGCCGTGCCGCCGACGGCGGTGCTGCGGCTGCCGTAGGTGCCCATGCCGAAGGGGATGCGGCTGGTGTCGCCGTGGACGATCTCGATGTCCTGCAGCGGCACCCCCAGCTCATCGCTGACGAGTTGGGCGAAGGTCGTCTCCTCGCCCTGACCATGGGGATTGGAGCCGGTGAAGACCGAGATGTTGCCGCTGGGGTGGACGCGCACGGTCGCGCTCTCCCAGAGCCCGCCCTGGAAGCCCATCGCGCCGGCCGCGTAGGAGGGCGCCAGGCCGCAGACCTCGATGTAGGTCGAGAAGCCGATACCCAGCAGCTTGCCCTGCTGGCGCGCCGCGGCCTGCTGGCGACGAAACTCCTGGTAGCCGACGATGTCGAGCGCCTTGTCGAGCGCGGCGTCGTAGTCGCCGCTGTCGTACAGCAGCCCGGTGACCGTCTGGTGCGGAAAGGCGTCCTTGGAGATGAAGTTGCGCCGCCGGATCTCGACCGGATCCATCTCGAGCTTTTTGGCCAGCAGGTCGATGGTGCGCTCCAGCGCGTAGGTCGCCTCTGGGCGGCCGGCGCCGCGGTAGGCGTCGGTGGCGGTGGTGTTGGTCAGCGTGCCAAAGACGTCGACGGCCACGTTGGGGACGGTGTAGGGGCCGCAGGCCATCAGGCCGAAGAGCCAGGTCGGCACACCGGGCGCGGCGGTCGAGAGGTAAGCGCCCATGTTGGCGTAGGTCTTGATCCGCACGCCGGTGATGGTGCCGTCGCGCGTGGCGGCCAGTTCGACGTAGTCGATGTGATCGCGCCCGTGGGTGGTGGCCAGGTAGTTCTGGTGGCGGTCCTCGATCCACTTGATCGGCTGGCCCAGCTCGCGGCTGATGGTGGCCGCCAGCATCTCGCCGGAGTAGAAGGGGATCTTGCTGCCGAAGCCGCCGCCGACGTCGGTCGAGACCACCCGGATGCGCGTCTCGTGGATGCCGGTCACCGCCGAGAAGAGGAGGCGGTGGATGTGCGGGTTCTGGCTGGTGCACCAGACGGTCAATTCTCCGGAGCCGGGGTTGTAGCTGGCCAGCGCGGCGCGCGGCTCCATCGCGTTGGGGATCAGCCGCTGGTTGATCAGCCGCTGGCTGACGGTGACATCGGCCTCCTTGAAGGCCGCGTCGGCGTCGCCGCCGTACAGCTTCCAGTGGAAGGCGACGTTGTTGGGCACGTCGTGGTAGAGCTGGGGCGCGCCCGGCTGGGCCGCCTGCTCGGCGTCGACCACCACCGGCAGCGGCTCGTACTCGACCACCACGGCATCGGCCGCGTCGCGCGCCTGGTAGGGCGTCTCGGCCACCACGGCGGCGACGGCATCACCGACGTAGCGCGCGGTGTCGACCGCCAGCGCGCGATAGGTGGGCACCTTGAGGTCGGAGTTCGGCGGCAGCCAGGCGCAGGGGACCGGCGCGACTTTCTCCTGCAGGTCGCGCCCGGTGTAGACCGCGCGCACGCCCGGCATGCTGCTCGCCTGGCTGGTGTCGATGCGCTTGATGCGGGCGTGGGCGTGCGGGCTGCGCACGATCTCCAGCCAGAGCGTGCCGGGGAGCTTGACGTCGTCGGTGTAGCTGCCGTACCCGGTGAGGAAGCGGGGATCCTCCTTGCGCTTGACCGATGCTCCGACGAGCCTCGTCATGACCATCTGGGCACTCCTTTCGGGCTAGTCTCCTCCCATCCAGATTGCCGGGACCGCTAGTCGTCGTCGCCGGCGGGGGTCGGCTGCATCTGCTCTGCCGCCTGCTGGATCGCCTTGACGATGTTCTGGTAGCCGGTGCAGCGGCAGAGGTTCCCCTCCAACCCGTGCCGGATCTCGGCCTCCGTCGGGTTGGGGTGGTGCCGCAAGAGATCGACCGCCGTCAGGATCATGCCCGGCGTGCAGAAGCCGCACTGCAGGCCGTGCTGCTCCCAGAAGCCCTGCTGGATCGGGTGCAGCTCGCCGTGCTGCGCCAGCCCCTCGATGGTGGTCAACTCCTGCCCATCAGCCTGCACCGCGAGCACCGTGCAGGACTTGACCGCCTGACCGTTCAAGAGGATGGTGCAGGCGCCGCACTGGCTGGTGTCGCAGCCGACG
>DASSHC010000408.1:0-3736 GCA_035693105.1 Thermomicrobiaceae bacterium
ACCAGGTCGCTGGGCTCGCCGCCGCTCACGGATTCCTCGATGAGGTGGGCCACGACCTCGGTATCGGTCTGACTGGAGAACTCGTGCCCGCGCGCCAGCAGCTCGCTCTTCAGCGCGCGGAAGTTCTCGATGATGCCGTTGTGGATGACCGCGAAGCGGCCGGTGCAATCGAGGTGGGGGTGCGCGTTCTGGTCGGTGACGCCGCCATGGGTCGCCCAGCGGGTGTGGCCGAAGCCGATCGTGGCCGGCGGCACCAGGGCGACCGCGTCGCCGATGCGCCCGGCCTGCTTGGCGACGTCGATGTGGCCGTTGGCGCCGACCGCGACGCCCCAGGAGTCGTAGCCGCGGTACTCGAGGGTGCGCAGCGCACCCAGGATCAGATCGCCCGCCGGGCGACGGACGCCGACGAAGCCGAAGATGCCACACATCCCGGCACATCCTTCCCATGTTGAGTCAAGCGCAGGCCGCCATTACGGCCGCGCGGTATCGCCCCAACGGTCAGGATGGCACGTTGCTCACGGGAAAGGAGTCTGGGGTGGTGCCCTGGCACACCGGCCGCTGCTTGTCCCGGCGATCACTCACCGGATTTCGCGCGACCGTCTCGACCGTGCCGGCCGGAAGGCCATCCGCCGAAGATTTCGATCGGCCTTCACCTCGTCGACTCGCCGCCTCCACGGCAAGCCCTGGCGCTACTGAATGCGTATGTTCGCTCTCGTATCCCGCGTACGTGCGCTCCCGCTTCCACCGCGAGGGCTTTCAAACGCCACTATAGTCCTTTGGGGGTGCGCTGACAAGGGCGGTTCGTCTTTCAGCACGAGCTGTCCTGAGGGTGCATCCGCGAATTCGCTGTGTGGTTGCGTGCCTGTGTTGGATAATAGGGATGCTGGCGGCAAAGACGGGAGCGGCCGCCGCCGCGAAGGAATGAAGCTAATGAACAAAGTTGATGCAAAGGTGTACGCCTACGTGAGAGCAGCGGTCGATCGGATGCAGTGTGAATGGTTGACCGAAAGCCAGGAGTACTTCTGCACGGTTCCGGGACTTCAGGGCGCCTGGGCGACGGGAAAGACCGAAGAGGAAGCGTGTATCGAGCTTCGAGACGTTCTCGAGGAGTGGGTCCAGTTAGGCCTGAAGCTTCACCAGTACATTCCGGTCGTCGCGGGAATCGACCTCAATCGGCGAAGTGACCACGCGAATGGCATCCATGTGGAGCCTCAGAGCTAGTGCCGCCATTTGGCCCTATCAACCGCCGTGGATTGGTTGGCGCGCTTCGCCGTGCTGGATTCGACGGGCCATTCTCGGGAACAAAGCACGAGTTCATGATTCGTGGGCACGTGCGAGTCCGTCTCCCGAATCCCCACAAGGGAGACGTCGGCACAGATCTTCTCAGCAGAATACTCCGGCAGGCGGGTATCTCGCGAGACGAGTGGGAGTCTCTGTAGCGCGGAGAGTTGCTCTGTCGGAAGCGATAGGAAAATCGTGGAGCTCGAAATCCTGCTACCAGTCGATCTTCCACGCTTCGGAGACAGGGGCTTATGATCGACCCAGGTCTTGCCGGCAAGCACGCGCTGGTAACCGGTGGCAATCACGGGATCGGTGCGGCCACGGCCATGGCCCTCGCGGCCCAGGGCGTCAAAGTCTTCATTCAGTCAGTATTTGCGGCTGCCGCGGCCTGACGGTTCGTCGGAGTCGGGTGAAGGAACCTATCACGCAAACCGGGCGAAGACCGCTGACGACGTTGTGGCGGCGATCCAGCAGGCGGGCGGACAGGCGGCATCGCTCGAGATCGACCTCGCCGAACCCGCCAATGTTGCTCGCCTGCTCGACTACGCCGAGGCGGCCTTCGGCCCCGTAGAGATCCTCGTCAATAACGCCGCCGATGCCCACGCGGATACGTTCGTGCCGCACCCAGGCGACCTCGCCAATCCGCTGCCCCAGCTCTGGCTGCGCGATCCGATACCGTCCATCACCGCACAGAGCATCGATCGGCACTACGCGGTGAATACTCGCGCGGTTGCTCTGCTGATGACCGAGTTTGCTCGGCGCCATGTTGAGCGGGGTGCGTCGTGGGGACGGATCGTCAATGTCAGCACCGACGGCGCGTCCGACTTCCCCAGCGAGGTGTCGTACGGCGCCAGCAACTACGCGATCGAGTCGTACAGCCGCGTCGCCGCGAGCGAGTTGGGGCAGTATGGAATCACCGTCAACATCGTGTCGCCGGGACCGATCCAGACGGGCTGGATCGGTCCCGAACATGAGGCGCTGGCCGTGCGCGAGATCCCGCTCGGCCGCATCGGCCAACCTGAGGATGTTGCCGACGTCATCGTCTTCCTCGCCTCGGAGCAGGCCCGCTGGCTGACTGGCCAATTGCTCTTCGTCGGCGGCGGGCATCGCATGGAGTGATCCGGCTACCAGCCGGCAGCGGCGACCTTCCATACGGTATACTCTGACGGTAGATTCGCTGTTCGCGCGTTGGGGAAGATGGACACTCCGATTCACCTCTTGACAGCACCCCGAGCGCCGCGGCACGCGCCGCGCTTCGCGATCTGTACCCTGGGATGCAAGCTCAATCAAGCCGATGAACACGAGGTCCGGCGCGGGCTGCGCCAGGCGGGCCTGGTCGAGGTCGGCTTCGATGATCCAGCCGACGTCTACATCGTCAACACCTGCACTGTGACTCACCTGGCCGACCGGCGCTCGCGCCAGATGCTGCGGCGCGCCCGCCGCCGGTCGCCGGAGTCGCTGGTGGCGGCTATCGGCTGCTACCCGGCTGTCTCGCCCGGGGAACTGGAGGCGATGCCGGAGGTCGACCTGGTGGTCGGCTCGATCGAGAAGCTGACCGTGGTCGATGACATTCTGGAGCGGCTCGACTGGCAGAACGCCGCCTTCGACCTCGATCCCGAGCCGTCGCTCTACTCCACGCGCACGCGGCGCATGCTCAAGATCCAGGAGGGCTGCCGCGCCCACTGCACCTACTGCGTCATCCCCACGGCGCGCGGCAAGCCGCGCAATATCGCGCCCGAGCAGATCGTGGCCCAGGTGCGCCAGGCCGAGCGCCAGGGCTATCGCGAGGTCGTCCTGACCGGCACGCACGTCGGCACCTACAAGTGGCCAGCACCGGGGAGCTCGCAGCCGCTGCGGCTGGCCGACCTGTTGGAGCGAGTGCTCGACCAGACCGAGATCGAGCGGCTGCGAGTCACCTCGGTGGGACCGCACGAGATCGACGCGCGCTTCATCAGCATCCTCCAGCGCCCCCGGATGATGCCGCACCTGCACCTGGCGCTGCAGAGCGGCAGCGCGACGGTGCTGCGGCGCATGCAGCGCTGGTACAACCTGCAGCAGTTCCGCCGCGCGGTGAGTCAACTCCGCGCCGCGATCCCCGAGATCGGCATCACGACCGACGTGATCATCGGCTTCCCCGGCGAGACCGATGCGGAGTTCGCTGAGACCCTGGATTTCGTGCGCGAGATGGCTTTCGCCAAGGTGCACGTCTTCCCCTTCTCGGCGCGGCGCGGCACGCCGGCGGCGCAGCTGCCCGATCCGGTGCCGCCCGGGGTCAAGGAGGCGCGCGGCGCGCGGCTGCGGGCGCTGGCCGATGAGCTGCACGCCGAGTTCGTGCGGCGGCAGCTCGGGCGCGAGGTGCGCGTGCTGCTGGAGCACGAGGCGGGCGAACGTGAGGGCCGTGCCCTCTGGTCTGGGCTGACCGGAAACTACCTGCGGGTCTACGTGCCGGTCTAGC
>DASSHC010000409.1:0-12823 GCA_035693105.1 Thermomicrobiaceae bacterium
CTGTCATCCCGAGCGCAGTCGAGGGATCCGTCGTGGACGGCAACTAACCCTTGTCGATGGGTAGGGAGTGGCGGGGTGTCCCCTGCGAGAGCGCCCGCCGGGCCACGAGTGTCGACGCCGCGAGCGCGGCAGTGGCGATACCGCCGGCCAGCGCGGTCGCGCCGGGCTGGGGGCCGGGGAGGACGACGCGGCCGTCGCCGTAGCTCTGGAAGAGGCGGCCCCATTTGGTCTCCAGCGCGGCTTTGACCCGGGGGCGGCCGACGAACGGGTACCAGTAGACGTTGTGGTAGAAGTTCGAGGCGAAGTACGACCAGGGCACCAGCGGCGAGCGCAGCAGCGGTTTCTCGAAGCGCTTGAGCGGGCCGTGGTAGATCAGGTGCTGGCCGCGACTGGCGAAGGTATCCTCGCGCACGAAGCCCCAGTCCTCGGCGGAGACGTCAGCGCCGACGATCTCGATATCCTTGGGATCGCCGACCCCGAGCCCCTTATCGTGCGCCAGTCGGATGAAGTCGAGTGACATGGGGTCAAAGCCCTGCATTTTGGCGCTAACGGCGTCGATCGCCACCTGATCGGCGCTGGCCAGCAGGATGTCCTTCTCATGCACGCGCATGGCGCGCGGGCCAGGGCCGTCGCCGGCGAAGGTGCCGTCCATGACCGCGAACAGGCCGGGGTGAATCTCCCGCTGGATCGTCAGCAGATCGACCAGCGTCTCGTGGATGACGGCGTGCGTCCAGTGGCGCCGGTCGTTGAGCAGGCCGCCGAAGGCGTTTTTCATGGCGCCGGTGATGGTGGTGAAGACGTGGGTCTTGACCGTCGGGAGCTGGATGATGTTGCGCCCGATGAACATGCGCGGAATGCGAATACCGTCAGGGAAGATATCGTGGAGCACCAGCATCTCGGCTTTCGGCTCGTAGATGCTCCACTCGATCTCCGGCTCGTAGAGGTGGACGTTCTCGACCCCGTACTTGTCGACCACGTACTTGTGCTTGTTGTTGCGCTCACCGACGTAGGCGTCGACCACCACCGTCTTGTTGTGGGCGCCGATCAGGCGCTGGTAGCCGTCGGCGCGCAGCCGCCGGATGACCCCTTCGAGCTGCCAGGGCGTGGTCGAGCAGGCGGGGTACCAGGTCTGCCACGAGACGTTGATCTTGAGAATCGTGTCGAGGTCGCGGGGCAGCGCGTCCTGGTAGCCGGCCAGCGTCATGACCTGGCCGACGTCGTCCAGCACCGTCTCCGGCCGGGTTCTGAGCACCGCTACCTTACCACGTCCCGGGAAATCGCTCGCCATCGGTCTCCGTCTTTTCACTCGCGCAACCGGCTCAAGCGGGTTTGATGGTAGCACGCGGCAGGTGAGAAACCCAACCAGACCGTCTTGTACGTACAGTCCGTTCGTGCTATCATCGTGACGCACGGTCATAGCGCGACCTGGCCCGTCCGGCGAACGGGGACTTGCCGGACGGTGGCGGCGCGTTGGCCCTGGCGGGGGACACTGCTAGCCGGCGGCCGTGCGAGGGAACCACGGGAAGCCCGATTGGGGGTCTGCGGTGCTACGTGCCGTATCACGGGCACGGCTCTGTACGTGTCTTTTCGCCTCGCTCGTGGCAATCGGCGGCCTGCTCGCCGGCGGCTCGGGCGCGCTGGCGGCGAGCGGGCCGCAATTGACGGCGCAGTACGCCGTGGTGGTCGACGCCGACACCGGCAAGGTTCTCTTCGACAAGGACATGGACACGCCCGCGGCGCCGGCTAGCCTGACCAAAATCTTCACCGCCGCCGTCGCCCTCAGCAGCGCCTCGCTCGACCAGGAGCTCACAGTCGACAGTTACGACCTCGTCGGGGAGTCTTCGATGGGACTGAGCGCGGGGCAGACGGTCACCCTGCGCACGGCGCTCTACGGCATGCTGCTCCCCTCCGGCAATGATGCCGCCATGACGGTGGCGCAGAATCTCGGAGCGCTCCCCGGTGATACGCCGCAGCAGTCGATCGACCGCTTCATGGCGCGGGTCAACGCCACCGCGGCCCGGCTCGGACTCCAGCACACGCATCTGGTGACGCCGCACGGCCTGGACACGCCCGGGCATGAGACGACGGCGCGCGATATCGCCGCCATCTCGATGTTCGCCCTGCGCAACCCCGATTTCCGCACCATCATCGGCAGCGACACCTACCACGCGGAGGGTTTCGATCTGGTCCAGGCCAATCGCCTGCTCGACAGCTATCCCGGCCTCATCGGCGGCAAGACCGGCATCACCGACAACGCCGGCTACTGCTTGATGGAGGCGGCCGAGCGTGACGGGCACACGATCATCGCGGTCGTGCTCAAGAGCACGGCCGATGCCTGGTATGCCGATGCCTCCAGTCTGCTCGACTACGGCTTCGACCTGCTGGCGAGCGGCACGCTGCCGCCCGACCTCCCGACCATCTCGCTCGCGCCGAGCGCGCCGCTGGCTCCCGCGGTTCAACAGCCGGCCGCGAGCGCGGCCCCATCGACGCCGACAGGGTTGACGGTGCAGCGCGTCAGCGAGCACGAAGTGGTCGTGGGCCACCGCGACCTGGTGACCGTGACCCATCTCTCATGGCACTGGCCGCTGGCCGCGCTCGTCGCCATGATCCTGGCCACGGCGCTGGCCCTCAACTACCACTTGCTAATCGCCCTGGCCGGGCTCGGCTGGCACCACCGGCCACGACCGCGGCGTGGCTCACGCGGGCGCTCGCGTCCCGCGCACGGCGCGGTGCGTCGCCACGACCGCGTGCCGCGCCCGGTTATGGGCGGCAGCCAGCCCCTTGACCAGCGCACGCCGCGCCACGTGCTCGATCTATCCGCCTCGGAGGCCTCGCGCGCTTCGCGGCGCAGCGCGCTCTCGCCCGCCCAGTCCTGCATGGCGCGCGGCGTATCGCTGGTGGCCGCTGGTAACTACCCCCATGCCACCGATCAGTTCCTGCGGGCGCTCGAGTTGGACTCGTCGCTCGATCTCGCGCGCGCGCCGGGCTTCTGGTCGATGGGAACCGCTGGCTATCTGGCGGCGGCTCGCGCCTACGCCCGGCTCGACCGGCTGGCCGACGCCCGCTCGCTTCTGACCATCGTCAAACTCGGCTGCGCCTCGCGCCGCGATCTGGAAGCGCTGCTCCAGGAAGTCGTGGTCCCTTCCCGCTGACCATCTCTTTCCCTCCCACCTTTGAGGAAGGCTTCCCGCCTTCCTCTTTTTTGTTGCCGCGGGCTGGCGGTACGGGGTGTGCGGCAGAGCGGTGAGGCCGCCGCAGGCCGAGAGCCGCAATAGGCCTGCGTCCGTAGGACCGGGAACCTTGATATGAGCCGTATAAGCTGCTATACTCCGAGCGTGTAAAAGACGGCCTCGGGAGGAATGATGCGGGAGAACGAGCCACTCTACGTCATCAGCGTGGCTGCACGTTTACTCGAACTGCATCCGCAGACGCTGCGCAAGTACGAGCGCGAGGGGTTCGTTTCGCCGTCGCGCACGTCCGGGAATCTCCGCCTGTACTCTTCGGAGGATCTGGAACGCCTGCGCCAGGTGAAGTATCTGGTCGAGGAGCGGGGTGTCAACCTCGCGGGCGTGCAACTGGCGATGGAACTGACCGCGCGGCTGAAGCGCCTGCGCCAGCAGACGGCGCAGCTCTCACGGCGCAACGACGGTCGACTCGACCCGATGGTCGACGAGCTGGAGCAGGTGCTGCACGTGCTCGGCGTCGAGTAACGGAACACGGCGATAACCGGCTCCCGAGGGCCGAATTAGCAAGAAGCAGGTGACAGGGATGAACATACAGCGATTTACCGAGAAGGCGCAGGAGGCGATCGTCGCGGCGCAGCGTGAGGCGGAGTCACAACGACACGCGCAGCTCGACGTCGATCAGCTTCTCTACGCACTGGTCACGCAGAGCGAAGGGATCGTGCCCCAGGTCTTGCAGCGGGCCGGGATCGACCCGCGCGTGGCCGCGGAAGAGTTGCGGCAGGTGCTCGAGGCGGCGCCCAAGCTGCAGTACAGCGCGCAGCCCTCACTGGGCGCCAACTTGCGGCAGGTGCTGCAGCGCGCCGAAGAAGACGCGCAGGCGATGGGCGACGAGTACGTCAGCACCGAACATCTCCTGAACGCGGCGCTAGAGGTGGCCCCGAACGCGGCGTCGGTCAAGGCGCTCAACAGGTTGGGCCTGACCAAGGACACGGCGCTCGCGGCCCTCAGCCAACTGCGCCGCAATCAGCGCGTGACCAGCCAGACGCCGGAGTCGACCTACGCCGCGCTGGAGAAGTATGGGCGTGATCTTACCGAACTGGCGCGCAAGGGGAAGCTCGATCCGGTGATCGGGCGCGACGACGAGATCCGGCGCGTGGTGCAGGTCCTCTCGCGCCGCACCAAGAACAATCCGGTGCTGATCGGCGAGCCTGGCGTTGGCAAGACGGCCATCGTCGAGGGTCTGGCCGAGCGCATCGAGCGCGGCGACGTGCCCGAGGGTCTGAAGGACAAGAAGATCGTGCAGCTCGATCTCGGCGCGATGGTCGCCGGGGCCAAGTTCCGTGGTGAGTTCGAAGAGCGGCTGAAGGCGGCGCTGCAGGAGATCGCGCAGTCCGAGGGGCAGATCGTCGTCTTCATCGACGAGCTGCACACGGTGGTCGGCGCCGGCGCCGCCGAAGGCGCGATGGACGCCTCGAACATGCTTAAGCCGATGCTGGCGCGCGGCGAGCTGCACGCCATCGGAGCGACCACGCTCGACGAGTACCGCAAGTACATCGAGAAGGACGCGGCACTGGAGCGGCGTTTCCAGCCGGTGATGGTCGACGAGCCGACGGTGGAGGATACGATCAGCATCCTGCGTGGGCTGCGTGACCGCTACGAGCAGCACCACCAGGTGCGCATACTCGACTCGGCGCTGGTCTCGGCGGCCATCCTCTCCAACCGCTACATCACCAACCGCTTCCTGCCCGACAAGGCGATCGACCTGGTCGACGAGGCGGCGGCGCGGCTGCGCATGGAGATCACCAGCATGCCGGCCGAGCTGGATGAGCTGAACCGCCGGCTGATCCAGCTCGAGATCGAGCGCGAGGCGCTGCGCAAGGAGAAGGATGAGGCCTCTCGTCGCCGGCTGGAGGAGCTGGAGCGCGAGCTGGCCAACCTGCGCGAGCAGCACGGCGCGCTGCACGCGCGCTGGGAGCAAGAGCGCAGCGAGATCGGGCGCATCAGCGAGCTGAAGGCGCTGATCGAGGAGACGCGCCGCCAGATCGAGCGCGCGCAGCTCTCGGCCGACTACGCCCGCGCCTCGGAGCTGCAATACGGCGAGCTGCGCGAGCGCGAGAGCGAGTTGCACGAGGCCGAGCAGCGCGTGGCCCAGAATGAGGCGCAGGGCAAGCTGCTGAAGGAAGAGGTCGACGCCGAGGACATCGCCGAGGTGGTCAGCAAGTGGACCCACATCCCGGTGTCGAAGCTGGTCGAGGGCGAGATCGAGAAGCTGGTCCATATGGAGGAGCGGCTGCACGAGCGCGTCATCGGCCAGGACGAGGCGGTCGACGCCGTTAGCAACGCCATCCGCCGGGCGCGCGCCGGCTTGCAGGATCCGAACCGGCCGCTGGGGAGCTTCATCTTCCTCGGACCGACCGGAGTCGGCAAGACCGAGCTGGCACGGGCGCTGGCCGAATACCTCTTCGACGACGAGCGCGCCATGGTGCGCATCGACATGTCGGAGTATCAGGAGCGGCACACGGTGGCCCGCCTGATCGGCGCGCCGCCGGGCTACGTCGGCTACGACGAGGGCGGGCAGCTCACCGAGGCCGTGCGGCGCCGGCCCTACTCGGTGGTGCTGCTGGACGAGATCGAGAAGGCGAACCCCGAGGTCTTCAACGTCCTGCTGCAGGTGCTGGACGACGGCCGTCTGACTGACGGTCATGGACGCACGGTCGACTTCCGCAACACGATCATCATCATGACCAGCAATCTCGGCTCATCGTACATCCAGGCGGGCGGCTCCGAGACGCGGCGGCGGGTGATGAACGCGCTGCAGGAGCACTTCCGGCCGGAGTTCTTGAACCGAGTGGACGAGATCGTGATCTTCCACGCGCTGACGCGGGAGAACCTGGCGCACATCGTCGACATTCAGGTGGCGCAGGTGCGCCGGCGGCTGGCTGAGCGCGGGGTGCAACTCCAGGTGACGCCCGGAGCCAAGGAGTGGCTGGCCGAGCGCGGCTACGATCCGGTCTTCGGTGCGCGCCCGCTCAAGCGGGTCATCCAGCGCGACTTGTTCGACCCGCTGGCTCGCCAGCTGCTCGGCGGCATGGTGCAGGAGGGCGAGACGGTCACGGTCGACGTCGGACCTGACGGCGAACTGGTCTTTCACCCGCACCTGGCCGAGGCCGAAGTCGTCGCCTAATGCTCCGGGGTGTTCCGCGCCAATCCGGTCCGGGACACCCCATTCCCATCTTCGCCGCCCCGCTGCTATGATCACGGCAGCGGTCTCGGATGGCTGCCTGGCAGCCCGCGCCAGAGAGGGTGTCTGTTGCACCTCGTCACCGACCTGATCGAGTTGATCATCATCATCGTCGTCCTGATCGTGATCCCCATCCTCTTCACCCTCGTCTTCGATATCGCCGCCCACCTGCGCGAGCTCTTCGGCCGCGACTAGCACGACAACGCTCTCCCGCCTACAGTGAGAGGCTCCATCTTCGCTGCTGCCCCTGGCACGCGGGGTGCATTGGCCCTCCCGAGGCAAGGAGGGTGCCGATGGCACAATCGCCCGAGCAGCGGGCCGCGGCCTATCGCGCGTTGCTGAACGACAATATCGCGCTGGTCGAGAGCCTGCCGGATAAGGAGCAGCGCATCGCCGAGCGGGTGGCGGCCGGCGAGCCGATCCCCTTCATCGCCAACGACGAGTCGGTGAGTGAGGGCGCGGTCTGGCATTTGCTCGGACAGCTGGCGCGCTTCGTTCGCGGCGATGAACCGGCCGAGCCGGCGGTGACCGGCGGGTTGGGCAGCGACACCGAGCCGGGCGTCACCGGCGGCTACGGCGACACCGCCATGGGTAGCCTGGACAGCGACTTTCCCTTGCCGAAGCCCGGTGAGACGGAGCGGCCGGACTAACAACGCTCACACAACCGTCAATACCTGTAATCGAACGTGAGAATGCGAGGCCCATGCATGACGCCTTCCAGCGAGGCGCTTCAGTCGCTGCTGCGCCGCTTCGGGCACGACGAATTTCGCCCCGGTCAGCGCCGGGTGATCGACAACCTGCTGCGCGGCCGCGACGTTCTGGCGGTGCTGGCGACGGGGTCGGGCAAGTCGTTGACCTATGAACTGGTAGCGCAGGTACTCCCCGGCGCGACGATCGTGGTCTCGCCACTGATCGCGCTGATGCAGGATCAGATCGAGTCGTTGGAGGCGGTCGATATCCCGGCCCTGCTGGTCAACAGTACGCTCTCGGTCAAGGAGCAGGGAGCGGCGCTGGAGCGGCTGGGGCGCGGCGAGGCTCGCTTGCTCTACGTCACCCCCGAGCGCTTCGAGAACGCGGACTTCATGCAGGCCATGGCGCAGGTGCCGGTGTCGCTGATGGCCGTCGACGAGGCGCACTCGATTTCGGAATGGGGCCACGACTTCCGGCCGGCCTATCTCAATCTCGGCGCCGCCGCCAGGCAGCTCGGACGACCGCCGATCCTGGCGCTGACGGCGACGGCAACGCCGTGGGTGCGCGACGAGATCATCGGGCGGCTGGAGCTGCGCGATCCGGTGCTGGTGGTCCACGGCACCGACCGCCCCAATCTCTTCTTCGAGGTGCTGCGGGTCGAGCAGGACGGTCAGGACCGCGCGGTTCTGCGCCGCATGTTCGACGAGGTGACGCAGGACTACCCCGAGCCACGGCGCGCCCAGCTGGCCGAGGCGATGCGGGGGAGCGGCATTATCTACACACGCACCACCGCCGCCGCCGAGGAGACCGCCGCGTGGTTGAAGGAGTGGGGCATCGCCGCCGACTACTACCACGGGCAGCGCGGCAACGATGAGCGCGCCGAGGTGCAAGATCGTTTCATGCGCGGCGAGCTGCGCGTCATCTGCGCCACCAACGCCTTCGGTTTGGGTGTGGACAAGCCGGAGGTGCGCTTCGTGGTGCACCGCGACGTGCCGGCGAGCGTCGAGAGCTACTACCAGGAGGCGGGGCGCGCCGGGCGCGACGGCGCCTTCGCGCGCTGCACCCTGATCTACCGCCCGGCCGATCTCAGCCGGGCGGCGTTCTTGTCGGCCGGCTCACACCTGACTTTGGAGAAGGTGCGCGCGGTGCGGGACGCGTTGCGAGGCAGGCGCGGCATCGGCCTGCCGCGACTGGAGTGTGAGAGCGGCTTGAAGGGCCGCGCGCTGGGTGATGTGGTCGCCGCGTTAGAGCGCGCCGGGGTGCTGCGTGAGCGGCGTGGCCGCTTCTCGCTGGCGCGGCCCGATTTCGACGTATCCGTGGTCAGCGAGCAGGCGGAGCAGCGGCGCGAGTCGTACGAGCAGAGCCGAGTGGAGATGATGCGCCGCTATGCCGAACTGGGGTGCTGCCGTCGCGTCTACCTCCTGAACTACTTTGGCGAGGAGCCGGACTTCGAGCGCTGCGACCGCTGCGACAACGACCTCCTACGGGGAGCCGAGGCCTGGATCCCGGTGCAGCAGGAGGTGGCGGTTCCGGTGCCCTACAACCTGGGCGATCGGGTGCTTCACCCAGAGTGGGGCGAGGGCGTAGTACAGCGGGTCGAGGATGATGCGCTGACGGTGCTGTTCGACGATGCGGGCTTCAAGTCGCTCTCCAGTCAGCTGGTGCTGGAGAATGGGTTTCTGCGCCCGGCCGATGCGACGCCGTGAGCCAGGAACGGAAAGGGCGGGCTTCAAACCCGCCCCGACGGATGTACTGGGAAGAGGGCGCGCTACGGCTGGTTTGCTTCGCGACTGGGCTCGCGCAGCAGGGCCGCGGCGGAGGCGAGGGCGAAGGCGGCGGCCGAGGCGGTCGCTTTCCCGACGCGGCGCAGGGCTCGGCGGCGCGGCTGCGGCTCGTTGGTCTGCGGTTGGTCCCAGTGGTAGCCGGTACGCGGCCGCGGGGCCGGCAACAGGAGCGGGCGCGGCGTGCCGATCAGCTCCTCCAGTTCCTCGCCCTCGATGGTCTCAACCTCCAGCAGTCGCTGGGTCACGCGCTCCAGATCGTCGCTGTGCGTCTTGAGGACCGTCAACGCCGTGTCATAGGCGAGCTGGACGATCTCCTGCGCCTCCTGCTCAGCGGCGAAGGCGGAGCGCTGCGAGAGCTGCAACTCGCCCGCGCCATTCCCGGTCGAGAGCAAACCAAAGCGACGGCTCATGCCGTAGCGCTGCACCATCGAGGAGGCGATCGCCGTCGTCTGCTCCAGGTCGTTGGAGGAACCGGTCGTGATCTCGCCGAAGATCAGCTCTTCGGCGGCCATGCCGCTCAATAGCGCCGCGAGGCGATCGGTGAGCTGCGCCCGCGTCCAGAGTCCGCGATCTTCTTCCGGCACGATCATGGTGTAGCCGCCGGCCTGGCCGCGCGAGACAATAGTGACCTTGCGCACCACGTCCGCGTGCGGCAAGAGGTGCGCGACCACCGCGTGCCCGGCCTCGTGATACGCGATGACCTTGCGCTCGCGCTCGGAGAAGCGGCCCGTCTTCTTGGCCGGTCCGGCGATGGTGCGGTCCAACGCCTCCAGCAAATCCCCGCGGGTGATCTTCGTCTCCCGCTTGCGCGCCGCCAGAATGGCTGCCTCGTTGATCACGTTGCTGAGATCGGCGCCGGACATGCCGGTGGTGCGGGCGGCGACCTCGTCGAAGGTCACGTCGGAGGCGAACGGCTTGCCCCGGCCGTGGACCTCCAGAATGGCGCGGCGCGCGGCGCGATCGGGCAGGCCGACCTGCACCTTGCGGTCGAAGCGGCCGGGTCGAATCAGCGCCGGATCGAGGATGTCGATGCGGTTGGTGGCGGCCACGACGACGACTGTCTGCCGCTCCTCGAAGCCGTCCATCTCGACCAGGATCTGGTTGAGCGTCTGATCGTACTCGGTACTCTGCTCCATACGGCCGCGCCGTCGACCGATGGCGTCGATCTCGTCGATGAAGATGATGGCAGGGGAGGCTTCTTTCGCTTTGCGGAAGAGGTCACGCACGCGGCTGGCGCCGACGCCGACGTAGAGCTCGACGAACTCGGAGCCGCTGACCGAGAAGTAGGAGGCACGCGCCTCGCCAGCCAGGGCCCGCGCGATCAACGTCTTGCCGGTGCCTGGAGGGCCGGCCAGCAGCACGCCGCGGGGAATGCGCGCGCCCAGCTCGCGAAAGCGGTTGGGATCGCGCAGGAAGTCGACGATGTCCGCCACTTCCTCTTTCACCTCCTCCGAGCCGGCCACGTCATCGAAGGTGATGATGCGCTCGCCGGGGCGCACGGGATCGAAGCCGCTGCGCCGGCCATTGCTGGAGCTGATGCCGCCGGGCGTGAAGCGTCGCATCAGGAAGAAGACGGCCACCCCCAGCACCAGGAAGATGCCAACGCGGGCGAAGATACTGACATTGCCAGAGATGGAGCTGCCGTGATTGATCTCGATCGGCGGCCACTGGTTCGTCGGAATCTGGGCCGATGTCAGCAGCTCGGTGAATGGCTGCGTGGCTGGCATGGTGACGTGGCTCTTGGTGTGATCGGCGAAGAAGATCTCGGCGTCTCGCCCGTCCGCCGATACCTCGACCCGCGACACCTGACCCTGCTTGATGCTGTTGAGAATTTGCGTCAGGTCAACCGCCTGTGGCGCCGACTTCTGCCCAAAGACGACCGCAAGGACGATGACAGCCACCATGAGTGCCATGCCGCCCAGCGCCAGCCAGCGTCGATTCACTTGTTTGCGCATGTGCTCCCCGCATGCATTCCTACCTCAGGCCAGAGAAAAGCATGGCGGACGCGTTCCGCCGCGATGATTTCTCCTACCCCCAGCTTCTCTGTTGTCGCGTTAGTATACGCCCTTCGCCGGCCGCGCTGTAGGTCTCTCGTCCTAATCATTTGACAGAATTCGATCAGAGCGTGTCGCGCCGCTCGTGCGACAACCCGATTGTTCCCCGGCATCGCGAACAGCGCAGATCGCGTGCTGACTCGAACAGCAAGACCAACACTGTGAGCGCCGCAATGCGCAAACACCGTGGCAGAATCAAAAGTCGACGAAATAGGTCTGGCAGGCGCGATCGACCAACTCGGGGCTGAGGCGCGGCGGGACATTGAGGTAGCGAGCGATCCCGACCAACGTGCGCAGGATGTCGCGCGGGTGGCAGGAGCGCAGCTCGCGCTTGGGTTTGACATAGTACTCGCGCAGCAGGTGGACGAGCCCGGCCTGCTCGAAGGGGATGCCAAGCGCGCCGCACTGGCGGCGGAAGATCTCGCGAAACTGGTCGACGCTCGGGTTACCGACGCGCACCTTGCTCTGGATGCGGCGCAGGAAGGCCTCATCGACCAGATCCTTGGGCTTGAGGTTGGTCGAAAACACGATCAGCTCGTCGAAGGGGATCTCGATCTTCTTGCCCGTGTGCAGGGTCAGAAAGTCGATGCGCTTCTCCAGCGGCACGATCCAACGATTGAGGAGCTCGCGCGGCCCTACCTGTTGCCGGCCGAAGTCGTCGATCATCAACAGGCCATTCAGGGCCTTCATCTGCAGTGGGGACTCGTAGACCTTTGAGATGGGGTCGTAGACCAGGTCGAGGCTGGTCAAAGTGAGCTCACCGCCGACCATGATCGCCGGGCGTTTGCAGGGCACCCAACGACGGTCAGCCTCCGCACGGCCGGTTGGATGCCCCAGCGGCTCGTGGTTCTGCAGGTCGAGCACCTTGATGATCTGCCCGTCGACCAGCACGGCGTGGGGCACCAGCACCGAGCCGCCGAGCAACTCGGTCAGCCGCTCGGCCAGCGTCGTCTTGCCGTTTCCCGGCTCGCCAAAGAGGAAGATCGAGCCTCCGGTGTTGACCGCCTGGCCGAGGGCGTCGAGTACCTCGTCGCCGACCACTAGATCGGAGAAGGCGCCGCGAACGCCCGCCGGCGAGACGCTGGCGTTACGGATCGACTGGGAATGGATCATCTCGCGGTAGGCCTCCAGCGTCACCGGAGCCGGGCCCACGTAAGAGTTGCGC
Source organism: Thermomicrobiaceae bacterium (assembly GCA_035693105.1). GTDB lineage: Bacteria > Chloroflexota > Chloroflexia > Thermomicrobiales > Thermomicrobiaceae > DASSHC01. Next base: position 12,120 of record DASSHC010000409.1, read on the forward strand.
TCCAGCAGTTCCTGGGCGCGAACGGAGCCTTTGGGCGTCATGGTGTACTGGTAGGCCATCTCGCCGAATCCCTGGCTGCCGGCGACTTCGACCAGCTCTTCGCGCTTGAGTTGCGACATGGCCCGGTCGATGACGTTGAAGTAGGGGAGGCAGAGCGCGTCGGCGATAACCTGCGCGGTCGACATGCTTTGAAAATAGACGAACTTGAGGACGAGATCGGTGATGAAGCCGATGTCGAGTCCGGTCTGTTCGACGGCGCCCGGCTCGCCGGTAGTGAGGCTGCGCGTCGCCAGACTGACCGTGCCCATGAGTGGCTTCCTCCCCGCACTGTAGCGCTGATGTCCCTCCAACCAGACGTCTCAATCACAGCGTAGTCCTCACGGCGGGGCGCGTCACGACGCGAGAGCACCAATCGATGACAGACTCGCGCACTGTGGTCCTAGTTCGTCTGGGTCAGGACGGTAAGTCCGCATGGGGTAACAGGCGATCGCGACCCGGCGGACTCCACCGGCGGTGCTAGTGGAGCACGACCCGGTCGCCCTCGCTCAAGCCTGAGGCGACTTCGACCTGGCCGCCGCTGCTCAGACCGACCTGGATCTCGCGCTCCTCGTGATGCCCGTTCTTCACCAGCATGACGAAGGTGCGCTCGCCGACCGTGCGCAGCGCTTGCTGGGGAATCAGCAGGACGTTCTGCCGTATGGCGG
>DASSHC010000410.1:0-12395 GCA_035693105.1 Thermomicrobiaceae bacterium
TGGGTGTGCGCACGCTGCGCATCGCCAGCGCCGAAGAGCTGCGCGAGGGTTTCGCCGCCGAGCCGGGCGCGGCCTACCCCTTTGGTTTCGCGGCGGAGGTGCCGATCGCGGTCGATCCGGCGATCTATGACGAGGAGTGGCTCCTCTTCAGCGCCGCGCTGCCGACGGTGACCGTGCAAATTCGCGGGCGCGACCTGCGGCGGGTCTTCGCCGCGTTGGCGAACCGGGTGAGCGAGTTGCCGAGCGCCGCGAGCGCCGGGCAGGCATGAGAGGGATTGGGGCATGCACGAGGTTTTCCGCGATCTCTACCGGCACAACCAGTGGGCCAACGAGCAGTTGCTCGCGGCCTGCGCCGGGCTCGACGAGGCGCAGCTCAACGCCGGCAACCCCGGCGCCTACGGCACGATCGCCGAGACGCTGACGCACCTGGTGGGGGCCGAGCAGCGCTACCTCTGGATGCTGAGTGGGCAGCAGTCAGACCTCTCGGTATTTGAGAGCGAAGGCTTCCCTGGCTTCGAGCGGCTGCGCGCGGCGGCGCGGCAGACCGGCACGGCGCTCACGCAGATTGCCGCGGCGGCCGAGCCGGGGCGCATTCTGCGCGGTGAGCGCCGCGGCGAACCCTACGCCATCCCGGCCGAGGTCGTGCTGATCCAGGCGATCAACCACGCCACCGAGCACCGCACCAACGTCACCACCATCCTGGCGCAGCAGGGCATCGAGCCGCCGGAGATCGACGGCTGGGCCTTCCGCGAGCAGGTGACCGCCGGCTAATCCACCTCCCGTGCCGGGCTGCCGCTCAGTCCGGCGCGCCGGCCTCCAGCGCGGCCAGGCGGCGCGCGAGATAGGCACGCTCGGGCTGGCTGGCGGCGAGCGCTAGCGCCTGGCGGTAGGCTGCCAGCGCCGCCTGGGGAGCGCCCGCGCGCCGCAGCAGGTCCGCCCGCGCCGCGTGGTAGAGGTGGTAGCCAGCCAGCGCGGCGGCCAGCTCCGGGCGGTCGAGACGATCGAGTCCCGCGCGCGGGCCGTCGGCCATCGCCAGCGCGATGGCGCGGTTCAGCTCGACGACCGGCGAGGGCGCCATCTGGGAGAGCACGGCGTAGAGGGCCGCGATCTGCGGCCAATCGGTGGCGGCCGCAGCGCCGGCTTCGGCGTGCAGCGCCGCGATGGTGGCCTGCAACTGGTACGGGCCGGGGCGGCGCAGCGGCAGCGCTCGTTCGACCAACGCGATCCCCTCGGCGATCTCGGCGCGGTCCCAGGCGCCGCGGTCCTGGTCTTCCAAGGGGACCAGCGCGCCATCCGGCGCGGTCCGTGCCGCCCGGCGCGAGTCCTGCAGCAGCAGCAGCGCCAGCAGCCCCAGCGCTTCCGGCTCCGCCGGCATCAAGTGGACCAGCAGGCAGCCGAGGCGAATTGCCTCGCGGCAGAGGTCGGCGCGGATCAGCGTTTCACCGGCGCTGGCCGCGTAGCCCTCGTTGAAGACGAGATACAGCACCGCCAGCACGGCCCGCAGCCGCTCGGGGAGCAGGGCGTCCGGCGGCACGCGATAGGGGATGGCGGCGTCGCGGATCTTGCGCTTGGCGCGCACCAGCCGCTGCGCGATCGTCGCCTCGGGCAGCAGGAAGGCGCGCGCGATCTCGGCGGTCGTCAGACCGCCGAGGGTACGCAGCGCCAGCGCCACCTGCGCCTCCAGGCCGAGCGCGGGATGGCAGCAGGTGAAGATGAGCCGCAGCCGGTCATCCGGAATCGAGCTGGGATTGTCCTCGTCGATGAGACCGACCGGGTCGTCCAGCGCTTCCCCGATTCCCTCGCGGCCGAGCGCCTCGTATTTCGCCGCCTGCGCTTGCTCGCGGCGCAGCCGGTCGATCGCCTTGCGCCGCGCGGTGGTGGTGAGCCAGGCGGCGGGGTTGCGCGGGGCGCCCTCGACCGGCCAGCGCTCCAGTGCCGCGGCGAAGGCGTCCTGAAGCGACTCCTCCGCGCGGTCGAAGTCGCCCAGCCGGCGGATCAGCCCGGCGATGATGCGGCCGTACTCCTCGCGGAAGACGGCCGCGATGGCGGCGGTCGGATCCTGTGGCGGGACCTCCCGGCCGGCAGTGCCAGCCGGCCGGGAGGTCATCGAGTACGCATCCGTCATCAGAAGACGGGCCGGATCTCGATCGCGGCGTAGGTGTCCGTGTACGGAACCCGCGCGGCCAGCGTCAGCGCCTCGTCGAGGTCGCCGGCCTCGACCAGATAGAAGCCGCCGATCTGCTCCTTCGCTTCGGCGAATGGCCCATCGGAGATCAGGACCTCGCCGTCCCGGACGCGCACGGTGGTCGCCGTCTCGCGCGGTTGCAGCCCACCAGCGGCGAGGTAGTGACCGCCGGCCCGAAGCTCGTCGGTAAAGCGCTCGTGGGCGGCCATGATCGTCGGCAGGTCGTCGGTCTGCTGGCGGGCGTCCGAGCCGGTGCCGTCGAAGAGCATCAGCAGGTACTTCATGGGGTGACCTCCTTGGGGTCCAGCACTCCATCCGGTGTCAAAACCGGTCTCGCTCATACGACGAACGGGCGGGGCGAAAATCGACACGGCTCGCCGTATCCCGATTCAAACGGCGCCGCCCCGCGCCGGTTGCGGGGGTGAGCGTGGCGGCGAACGCGGAAGCAGTGTAGATTTCCCGGAGATTGGTGCAGCTGTAGGAGCGCTCGCGTCAGGCCGGTTCTCCGGCGTGGCGGAGATGGAATGGTACGCAGCAGATGTCGGAGACAGGTACAGACAGGGGCACGGGAACAGGCACAGGCACAGGCACAGGCACGACCCACCTAGCGATGCAACGGGTAGAGGTTCCCAACGGTGGCTTCATGGCTGGGCAGCCGACCAACGCCTACCTCGTCGGCGAGCGCGAGCTGCTGATCGTCGATCCCGGCTCCGAGCCGGGCGTGGAGCTGATACAACAGGCGCTGGCCGCGCGTGGCGACCTGCCGGTGCGCGCCATCGTGCTGACCCACGCCCACCCCGACCACGCCCAGGCCGCCGTGCCGCTCAAGCGCCTGCTCGGCGTGCCCCTGCTGCTGCACCCCGGCAACCGGCCGATCCTGGGGAAATCGCTGACCTGGGACGAGGTCGATCAGGAGCTGGCCGACGGCATGGTGCTGGAGATCGACGGCGGGCGGCTGGAGGCGGTGCTGACGCCCGGCCACGCGCCGGGCCACATCGCTCTCTTCGAGCCGAGCAGCGGCACGCTGCTGGCCGGCGACCTCGTCTCCGGCAACGGCACCGTCGGCATCTTCCCGCCGCACGGCAGCATGGTCGAGTATCTCGCCTCGCTGGCGCGGGCGCGCGCGCTCGGCGTCGGCCTGTTCCTGCCGGGCCACGGTCCGGCGATCCAGGAGGGCGCGGCGCGGCTCGACGAGTACATCGCGCACCGGCTCAACCGCGAGCGCGAGGTCTACGAGCGCATCGCGCGCGAGCCGGCCACTATCGAGGCGATCGTGATCGACCTCTACCCCGACGTGCTGCCGCAGTTCCGCCGCGCGGCCGGCGCCACCGTGCTGGCCCACCTGCAAAAGCTCCAGGCGGAGGGGCGCGTGCGGCCGGAGGAGGAGGCGGAGCCGTTCACGACCCGCTGGCGGGCGACGGGGGCGGGGGAGACGGCGTGAGCGAGCGCCGCGTGGAAGCCGTCGCCTGGTTTCAGGAGAAGTTCCGGCCCTTCGTCGAGGGGCAGCGGCTGGAGGTCGAGGAGCGCGCGCCCGGCGAGTTCGTGGTGCGCCTGCCCCAGGCCGCGCCCTGGCAGCGCGGCGGCGGCGGCACCGACGCGCTCAACGGCGGCGTGATCGCCTACATGTTCGACGGCGCCATGGGTGGTGCCGTCGCCTCGGCGGCGCTGGCGCGGGCCGATCTCGATCGCTTCGATCTGTCGCGCTTCGGGCAGGTAACCGTCTCGCTGACCATCAACTACCTGAGCGCCGCGCTGGGCGACCGCTTCGAGGCGCACGGCAGCGTGACCAAGCTCGGGCGCGGCATGGCCTTCGCCGAAGGGCGCTTCTACGACCAGAGCGGCGAGCTCTGCGCCACCGCCACTGGAGTCTGGCGCCTCTTTCTGCCCCGGGAAAGCTGAGCATGAGCGGCGCCGCCCCAACGCCGGAGGAGCCGATCAAGCGCCAGGTGCAGTTCGCCGGGCGCCTGTGGGACATCCGTCAGGGCGCGGGCGGCGGCAACCACTTCGAGGCCACCAACGTGGTGGTCGATGTCCACGGGAGGCTCTTCCTGGGGATCGCGCGCCACGCCGGCCAGTGGACCTCGGCCGAGATCGTCCTGGCCGAACCGGCAGGCTACGGCGAGTATGCCATCGTGGTCGATAGCCCACTCACGCTGCCGCGCAACGTCGTCCTCAGCTTCGCCCTGCGCCGCGACGACGAGCACGAGCTGGCCATCCAGCTCTCCCCCTGGTGGGGCCGCCCCAGCAACGCTCAATTCTTGGTTCAGGAGGCCGGCAACCTGCCGGAGGGCTGGCTGGAGACCTTCCGCCTGCCCGCGGAGCGCGCCCCGACCGAGCACGTCTTGCGCTGGAGCCCCGAGGGGGTGGAGTTCGCCAGCTACGACGCCCAGCCGCGGCTCTTGCGCGGGCGGCGGCTGGTGCACGAGGCGCGGCTCGACCTGGAACTGCCGCCCGACGGCTATCACCTGGCCGTCGGCCTGTGGCTCTTTCGCGGCGAGCCCCCCGGCGACGGCCGCGACCAGCGCCTCTGGGTCCGCGAGGTGGCGGTCAAGGAGCTCTAGGCGGGCCGCCACGCTCGGGATTTGTTGGGTGCCCGTCGAGGAGTTTGGGTGCCGGGTGAGGACGGATCCCTCCACTTCGGTCGGGATGACAGGGTAAGTAGGGGGCGGGCGACAAAGACGTGCCTCGTCCGCTAGGCATCCCTTGTACCCTGTCATCCCGAGCGCAGTCGAGGGATCCGTCCTCACATGCCTCCCATGCTTCTCGATAGCCTCGCGTCCCACTCCTTGATTACTATACACACGTATAGTACATTGCGGACGTGGACAAGTTCCGGCACACCCGGGCAGGAGGCGGAAGTGGTCGAACCAGCCGGCGGGCGCTCGCCCGAGGATCTGACGGCCCGCGCGCGCATCCGCGACGCGGCGCTGCGGCTTTTCACCGAGCGCGGCATCGACGGCGCCACCATCCGGGACATCGCCGCGGCGGCCGGGGTGTCGCCGGGTCTGGTGCGGCATCATTTCGGCTCGAAGGAGGCGCTGCGCGACGCCTGCGACGCCCACGCGCTGGAGCGGCTGACACGCCTGCAGGCGGAGATCTTCGACGAGGGCCGGCTGGCCGATCAGGGATTCCTGCTCTCGATTCAGCCGACGGCGCTCCTGCTGCAGAACTATCTGGTGCGCTCGATGATGGACGGCTCCGACGCGGCGGCGGCGATGTTCGATACCGCCGTGCGGATCGGCGAGCGCTGGCTGGCCGGCGCACGGGTCGAGTCGTCGGACCCGCGCGCCTTCGCCGCGGTGATGGTCGCCATGAAGCTGGGTGTCTTCCTGTTGCACGAGCAGCTCTCCCGGGTGCTTGGGGTGGACGTGCGTACTCCGGCGGGCCACGCCCGCCTGCTCAAGGGGATGGTCGACGCCACCACCTACCCCCTCCTGACGCCGGAGCAGGCGGAACAGCTCCGCGCGGCGGTCGATCACCTGCTCGCGAGTGTTACCCAGTCGCGGCGCGCCGGTTAGGGCGCTCGGAGGAGTCAGATGACCACGAACGAGGCGATCCGCGTCGAGGGTCTGGTCAAGCGGTTCGGCGAGGTTCGCGCCCTGGATGGGCTCGATCTGCGCGTGCGCACCGGCGAAGTGCACGGCTTCCTCGGCCCCAACGGCGCCGGCAAGACCACCACCATCCGTATCCTGCTCGGCCTGATGCGGGCGGACGGAGGCAGCGCGACGTTGCTCGGTGGCGACCCCTGGGCTGACGCCACCGCGCTCCACCGCCGCCTGGCCTACGTACCCGGCGACGTCACCCTCTGGCCCAACCTCTCCGGCGGCGAGGTGATCGACCTGCTCGGGCGGCTGCGCGGCGGGCTGAACCGGCAGCGCCGCGCCGAACTGCTGGAGCGCTTCGATCTCGACCCGCGCAAGAAGGGGAGCGCGTACTCCAAGGGGAACCGGCAGAAAGTGGCGCTGGTCGCCGCGCTCGCCTCCGACGTCGAGCTGCTCGTGCTCGACGAGCCGACCTCCGGCCTGGACCCGCTGATGGAGGAGGTCTTCCGTCAGGTGATTCGCGAGGAGATGCGCGGCGGCGAGCGCACCGTGCTCCTCTCCAGCCACATCCTCGCCGAGGTCGAGGCGCTCTGCCGCCGCGTCACGATCATCCGCGACGGGCGCACCATCGAGAGCGGCAGCCTGGACGAGCTGCGCCACCTGACCAGCACCTCGATCAAGGCCGAGCTGATCGGGTCGCCCGACGGGCTGGCCGAGCTGCCGGGGGTGCGCAACTTCATCCAGGAGCACAACACGGTGCGCTTCGAGGTCGACGGCACGGCGCTGGAGCCGGCGCTGCGGTGCCTGACCGCGGCCGGGGTGCGTAGCCTGATCAGCCAGCCACCGACGCTGGAGGAGCTCTTCCTGCGGCACTACGACCGCGCCGGCGAGGGGCGCACCAGCGACACGGCCGCGCGGCGATGACCGCGCTCACCGGCACGGTCCAGCTCGTACGGCTGATCCTGCGGCGCGATCGGATCGTGCTGCCGCTCTGGATCCTCTTCCTGGCCGTCATCCCGATCGTCTACGTCAGCTCGTTCAACGGGCTTTTCCCCACGGCGGCGGAGCGGCAGGAGTACGCCCAGATCAGCATGCACAACGCCGGCTTCGTGGCGCTCTACGGCCCGCTCTTCGGCTCCAGCCTGGGCCAGCTCGTCGCCTGGCGCGCGGGCTTCATCCCGGTCGTCATCGGACTGATCAGCATCCTCACCGTCATCCGGCACACGCGCGTCGAGGAGGAGACTGGGCGGCGCGAGCTGCTCGGCTCGACCGTGGTCGGGCGGCACGCCGGGCTGGCGGCGGCGCTGCTGGTGGCCTGCGGCGCCAACCTGGTCCTCGGCGTGCTGATGGCGCTGGGGCTGATCGCGGAGGGGCTGCCGCTGGCCGGCTCCTCGGCCTTTGGACTGGAGATGGCCGCCAGCGGCTGGGCCTTCGCCGGGGTGGCGGCGGTGGCGGCGCAGTTGACCAGCGGTGCGGGGAGCGCGCGGGCGCTCGCGATCGTGACGCTGGGCGCGGCCTACGTCCTCCGGCTGGCCGGCGACGTCAGCGGCATCCACGGCGGCGGGCTGGCCTGGCTCTCCTGGCTCTCGCCGATCGGCTGGGTACACCGGTTGCGGCCGTTCGCCGGCGAGCAGTGGTGGCCGGCGCTGCTGGCGCTGGGCTTCACCGCGGCGCTCTCCCTGGCCGCGGGCTTCCTCGAAGCGCGGCGCGACATCGGCGCGGGGCTGCTGCCGCCCCGGCTCGGCCCGGCGCAGGCATCGCCGGGGCTGCGCTCGCCGCTGGCGCTGGCCTGGCGGCTGCATCGCGGGCTGCTGGCCGGCTGGGTGGCCGGGTTCGCCGTGCTCGGCGTCGTCTTCGGCGCGGTCGCCAAGGACGTCGGCAGCCTGATGGCGGAGAACACGAGCCTCCAGGACGTCCTGGCCCGGCTCGGCGGCTCGTCCGGCATTATCGACGGCTATCTGGCGAGCACGATGAGCATCCTGGGGCTGATCGCGGCGGGCTACGCTATTCAAGCGGCGCTGCGCCTGCGCGGCGAGGAGACCAGCGGGCGCGTCGAGCCGCTGCTGAGCACCGCCGCTAGCCGGCTCGGCTGGGCGGGCAGCCACCTCGCCTTCGCGCTACTTGGCCCCGCCGCGGCCCTGGCAGCCGCCGGTCTGGCGACGGGCGTGGTCTACGGGCTGGACGCGGGCGATGTCGCCGGTCAGGTGCCACGGGTGCTGGCCGGCGCGCTGGTGCAGTTGCCCGCCGTCTGGGTGCTGGCCGGGGTCGCGGTCGTCCTCTTCGGCCTGCTGCCGCGCTTCACCGCGGTGAGCTGGGCCGTGCTGGCGGGTTGCCTCTTCCTGCTGCTGGTCGGGGCCGCGGTGCAGCTCGATAAGCGGATCATGGATCTCTCGCCCTTCACGCATATCCCACACCTGCCCGGCGGCGCGCTGAGCGCGACTCCGTTGGTGCTGCTGACGCTGCTGGCCGCGCTGCTGACCCTGGCCGGGCTTGCGGGCCTGCGCCGCCGCGATATCCCCGCCGCCTAAACCACAGGGACAGGTGCGTCCAGCCGAGCCCGTCTTTCACTTTCTGGATTGGCGGACCCGTCACGCGCTGCCAACTCGGAACATCAGAGAGATCCTTCGGCTGCGGCCTCAGAGCCTGCGCTGAGCCTGTCGAAGGGATGACAGGGGTAACGGACTGTCACGATCCTGTAACACCCCGCACCCTGACGAAACATCGGTGATATGGGTCAGAGCCTATCCTACGGCCATGAGATGAGAGCGCGGTGGCCAACGAGGCCACGGGACGAAAGGAAGGCTCATCATGGAACTCATCGGGTATATCGGCGCGCTGGTTCTGGCCGCGGTGCTGGCGCTGGGCGCGCAGTATCTCTTCACTCGCCGGCTGACGGTCGGCAAGGAGTTGATCTCGCTCTTCGTGCTCGGCTTCATCGGCGTCTACGCCGGCAGCGAGCTATTCGGGGCGTTCGGCGAGGAGCTGTCCTCGCTCAGCGCGCAGGGTCCGGCGCTCGGCGGCTTCTACCTGCTGACCGGCTTGGCCGGCGGGCTGATTCTGGTCGCGGCGGCCTCCTTCGGCTTCCGCCGCCAGGCGCGGGGTCTGGCGACCGACATGGAGAGCCAGGGGATCGCCGATCCCAAGATCGCACACATCCTGTTCAACGATAGCCGGGTCGCGGCGCTCTGGCTGGGGATTCGCCTCTTCGTCGGCTACTCGTGGCTCTCCGCCGGCTACGAGAAGTTCACCGGGAGCGGCTGGATGGACGGCGGCACGGCGCTCAAGGGCTTCTGGACCAACGCGGTCGCCATCCCGGCGAAGGGCCACCCGGCGATCGCCTACGGCTGGTACCGCGACGTGCTGACCTACATGCTGAACCACGGCTGGTACGAGTGGTTCGCCAAGGTGATCACGTTCGGTGAGATGCTGGTCGGTATCGGACTGATCGTCGGCGCGCTGGTCGGCTTCGCGGCCTTCTTCGGGGCGCTGATGAACTTCAGCTTCATGCTGGCGGGCTCGGCCTCGACCAACCCGGTGCTGCTGATCTTCTCGGTGGGCCTGATCCTGGCCTGGAAGGTCGCGGGCTACTGGGGCATCGATCGCTACCTGCTGCCGGCGGTGGGCGCGCCCTGGGCGCCCGGCAAGCTCTTCGAGCACGAGCACGAGCCCCAGGCGCCGCGGCCGACAGCAGTCGCCGGGGACTAAACTCGACAACACGACCCACGCTCTCATGCCGGAGCCCTGGCCAGCGGCCAGGGCTCCTCGCGTTGCCGCTAGGCGGCAGAGAAATCGCTGATCAGGGCCGGCGCGGCGCTGTCGAAGCCGACGACGTCGAGCATGCCGGCGTCGTCGGGGTCGGCGATAGTGAAGCTATTGGCCACCAAGCCGACCACCACCAGCTTGGCCGGAAGATCCAGCCGCTCGCGGTAGGCCCGCAGCGCCTCCGCCGGGTGGATGTCGCCGTACCAGGTCTCCGAGTCCGTGTAGACTACGAACGTGTCGACCGGGACCCGGCGCTCCAGCGCCCAGCGCATCGGCAGCGCGCAGTCGGTGCCGCGGAACGGCAGTCCGCTGGTGCGCTGGATGACCTCGTCCAGCCGCTGGCCCGCCTGGATATCCAGCGGCATGAAGCGGTCGGAGAAGGCCATGATGTGGTGCCGCGGCTCGCGCGCCGCGGTCACCAGCGCCATCGCGGCCGCCGCCAGGCGCGGCGTCAGCCCCGGCACGCCCGCCACCATACCGCCTGACATCGAGCCGGAGACGTCGAGCGCCAGCAGCGTGCGCTTGCCGGTCGGCTCGACATTGCCGAACGCCAGGTAGAAAGCGGCATCGAGCGCCGCGCGGATCGCCGGCACCGGCTCCCAGGTGTTGCGCCCGCGCAGGCCGCGACCGGCCGCGTAGGTGCAAAGCGCGCTCAGGAGCTGGATCGGGTGGACGCGGGCCGCCCGCAGCCGCCCGGCGTCGGCCAACTGCGCGACGACCGAGCGGGTGTAGCCGCCGTCCTCGGCCAGCAAGCCGATGCGCGTCAGCGTCGCCAGGTTGCGGATCAGCGCGGTCAGCGGCATGTCGGCCAGCAATGCCTCCCAGACCACCGGCTCGGCCAGGAACTGGGTCGGCACCACCTCGCGCGGCAGCCGCTGATCGAGGATCAGCCGCGCCGCCGCGCCCGGCTCCGTCGTCGAGGCCAGCCGCTGGGCGCCCTCGATGACGCGCGGCGCGGCCACCGTGCCGTCGCCGTAGGCCGCGTCGTAACCGTCGACCACGTAGCGGTAGAGGCGGTCGCGCGCCGGGTCGGCGGCGCGCGGGTGCGCCAGGCGCAGCAGGTCGGCCTGGCTCCAGCCGTCGCGCTGGGCGTACTTGGCGACCTGCAGCGCGACCTCCTCCAGCGGCCTGGCCTGGTACCAGTCGCCCACCGCGCGGCGCAGCGCGCGGCCCCAGCCGCGGAACTGCTGGACGTACTGCGCGAAGTGCAGCAGGTGCGTGCCGGTGCGCGCCACGCGCGGCAGATTCGCCAGCGCCGCCCGGCGTGTCTCGAGATCGCCGAAGGCCGCGGCCATCGCCAGCGCGAAGAGCGCCGGGTCATTCTTCGGCGCACGGCCCGACTCCGAAAGCGCCACGATCGTCTCGACCGCGCGCGGGCCGTCGGCCTCGATGCAGCGGCGCACCGCCTGGGCGTTCTCTGCCGTCAGCGCGCGCTCGGTGGCGTAGTACGAGCCGCCCTCGGACCCCAGGATGAGGAAGCGCTGCAGCCGGGTGAAGTCGTCCACCGGCCAGGCGTAGCCGCCGGCCGAGTTGGCGACCTGGTCGCTGCCGGGGATCGGCTGCGACTGCGGCGTGCCGCGCGTGAAAATCTGGCGCAAATAGGACATCGCGCACCTCCCTGGGGTGGGCACACACGGAGCGGCCTCGTTTGGCTCCGGGACTAGGGAAAGAGAGAAGACGGGCAAGGCACCGGCGACGGTTTAGCGGTCCAGGACCGCTCCCGCGTTCGACGGCGGGTTAATCGATAACCGTCACCAATCGGCCCGTCTTCAGGGCAGCCGGCAGGACTCGAACCTGCGACCTCGCGTTCCACAGACGATAACCCTCAACCCACGGCCCGCGAAGCGGACAAGGAGCGGCAAGGGATTCGCGCTCTACCAACTGAGCTACGGCTGCCATGCGCGGGCGAGGAGTGCCGTTCGGCGGCGGTGCCAACATCTCCGCCGGAGAGGCGATAACCGAGCAGCTTCGGCCCGCAACCTGGACATAATAGCAGTGAATGCGAGGGTGCGCAAGAGGTCCGCGATTGTTTGTCGTGAGCGACACGTGTTGGAAGGACGAGGGCGGGCGCCGTATCCTGTCAGCAGCACAGGTCCGTGGGGAGCGAGGGCCGACAGAGGGGTCGGCTGCTACTTTATGGGCCAGATTCGTCTTTCCTGTAGGGCGGGATCCCTGTGTCGTCCCTGTCTCGCTGGGATCGATCGTTCAAAATCAGCGCACCACCCGCAGCCAGAGGTTCGTCGTCCGCGCGGTGTGGGTCAGGCTGAGCGTTTCAAGCTTGACGTTCGTGCCGCCGGGCCGGGCGAAGAGCGGGGTGCCGTCGCCGAGCAGGACCGGCGCGATGAAGACCAGGATCTCGTCGAGCGCGCCCGCCTCCAGGCACTGGCGGGCGACATCGGCGCCCAGCACGTTGACGTACGTGTCGCCCGCCGCGTGCTTCGCCAGCGCGAGGCCGCGCTCGAGGTCATCGACGAAGGTGACGCCCGGCACGGACGTCTGCGGGATGTGATGCGTCAGCACGAACTGCGGGCCGCTCCAGCCGCCACCGAAGGGCTCACCCTCGCCGGGCATACCCTCCAGCGGGTCGTCGCCGCGGTAGGTGCGCCGGCCGACCAGCAGCGCACCGGTCTGGGCGATCAGCGCGTCGACCGTCGGATCCCAACCGAAATACGCGGTGAGCCAGGACATGTCGCCGCCCGCGCCGGCGATGAAGCCGTCGAGCGACATCGTCGCCGAGTAGAGCGTCTTGGCCATGAGGAGGCCTCCTTCTCGCGGGATCCGTCTTCACGCGCCTCGGTGGCTATCCGAAGGCCGCCAGCGCCATACGGATATGCTCCTCGGCCTCGCGCACCATGCGGTCGAGCAGCTCCTGCACGGTCGGCACGTCGTGGATCAGGCCGGCCACC
>DASSHC010000411.1:0-2662 GCA_035693105.1 Thermomicrobiaceae bacterium
GGTCACGGCGGGACACTCAACCACCTCGGCGTCGAAGTCGAGTCCAGCGACGAGGTGCACGCCGAGATCGCGCGCCTGACGAACGAAGGCCTGTTCACCGAGGAGGAGATCGGCACGACCTGCTGCTTCGCCACGCAGGACAAGGTCTGGGTGACGGGGCCTGCCGGCGAAAAGTGGGAGGTCTACACCGTTCTCGCCGACTCAGAGTCCTTCGGCGCGAACTCCCCCGCCCTCAACAGCCCCGAGGCCGGCGGCACCTGCTGCACATCGTGAACCAGGCTGTCATCCCGCGCGCTGGGCGGCAGCGACGGCGTAGCGCGCCACACTGATGTCCTGAATCGCGTTGCCGACCGACTTGAAGATGGTGATCTGCCGGGGATCGGTCCGGCCCGGCAAGGCGCCGGACGCGAGCGCGCCCAGCTCCTCGACGACCGCGTCGCGCGCGATCGCGCCCTGCTTGATGGCGATCAGGACATCGCCGGCCTCGGCCATCGCCGCCTCGACGGTATCGACGACCAGACGCGCCCGGCCGAGTGTCTCGGCCGGGATCTCCTGCATCTCCGGCGTGAACGCGCCCACGGCGTTGATGTGCGTGCCCGGCTGGATGGCGGCGTCAGAGAAGACCGGCGCGCGCGCCGTGGTGGCGGTGCAGATGACATCCGATTGCCGGACGGCGGCGTCGGCATTGACGAGCACGCTCACTTTGGCGGCTAGATCACCGTCCAGCTCGCCCAGACGGCCGGCGAAGCTGGCGGCCTGTGACCGGTTGACGTCGACGACGAAGATCTGCTCGATTGGGCGCACGGCGGCGACCGCCCAGGCCTGCGTCACGCCCTGCGCTCCGGCCCCGATTACGGTCAGCACGTGGCTGTCGTCGCGCGCCAGCAGGTCGGTGGCGGCGCCGGAGACGGCCCCGGTGCGAAGGGCGGTCAGGAACGTGCCGTCGAGCAGAGCCAGGGGCGCGCCGCTGGCGGCGTCGATCAGCACCACGATGGCGTAGATGGTCGGCTGGCCGCGCCCGGGGTTGTTGGGGAAGACCGAGACAATCTTGAGCCCCAGCCCCTGATTCGAGGGAACGTAGGCCGGCATGAAGAGCGACACGGCCGACTCCGACGGGATCTCGATTCCGGTGCGCAGCGGCGCGATCGCTTCACCCCGATAGAGCTCCGCGAAGGCCTCCTTGAGCAGCTCGATCGCTGTCGCGATCGGGACCAGCGCGCGAACGTCCTCTCGGCTGAGCGCCAGCATGCTTCCCCTCCTGCCTGAACGGACTCGTCGCCCGAGTGTAGCATGTCCACTGTTTGCGTCCGCTGGCAGCGGACTTGCGCCCCTCGTGGCGCGAGCCGGTGCGTCCTACATGCGCTTACGGCAGTCCCAGCAAAGCAGCCTAGTCGCCGACGCAGTGCGTGCTGAGAGGGGCGTTCTCATGGGAATGGACACGGAGATCGTCGAGCATCTCGACTCGACCCTGGCGAACACCGAGTTTGATCAGCTTTCCCAGACGGTGCAGCGCGCGGTTGAGCAGGCGCGCTCCAAAGGCGGCGAGCCCGCGCGTCGAATGTCGGCCTTTCTGAACGGCGACTGGCTCGGTCACTCGCTGCACGCCACGCTGACCGACTTCACCATCGGCACGTTGCTCTGCGCCGAGATTCTGGACGTGCTGTCGCAGCGGCAGGGCGACGCGGGTTACGGCCGCGCCGCGACGCTCCTGCTCAAGCTCGGCCTGCTCTCGGTGCCGGCAACCGCCGCCGCCGGCATCGCCGACTGGCAGTACGTGAGCGGCCGGGGACGCCGGATTGGCATGCTGCACGCGCTGACCAACACCACCGCCGCGACGTTGTTCGCCGGATCGCTGCTCGCGCGGCAAGGGAGTGAGAACGGCCCGACCTCGGCGACCGCTGCTACTCTGTCGTCGGCCGGACTGGCCGTGCTCATGGCGGGGGCCTATCTGGGCGGCCACCAGGTCTTCCGCCTCGGCATCGCCGTCGATCGCGACGCCTGGACGACCCCGATCAGCAGTTTCACGCCGATCTTCGATTCCACCGCCCTCGCGGAGGGCTCGGCCACCCATGTTCGGGCCGAAGGCCGCGAGATCGCGCTCTTCCGGCAGCCGGGGCGGGTCTACGCCATTGACAACACCTGCCCACACATGGGCTGCCCGCTCTCTGAAGGGACCGTTGCCGGCGGCTCGGTCACCTGCCCCTGCCACGGCTCACGTTTCCGGCTGGCGGACGGCGCGCTCGAGGAGGGGCCCGCGACGGCGCCGGTACCGGCCTACGACGTGCGCGAGCGCGAGGGCAAGATCGAGGTGCGCAGCCACTCCGGGGAGTGGCTACAGCCGGTGCAGTGATGAGTTCGGCTCAACTGGTTCGTCAGGCCACGGGACAAGCCAGCGCGCGAGCGCGGCCGAGGGATCCAAGCCGCACCGGGCAGCCAACCTCCAGGAAGGCGTCTATTCCGCCGCTGCCGGCCGTTGCCCTCGAGCGCGTTTGAGGGCGTGCCCTACCGCAGCAGGTTCTTCGCCAGGAAGAGAACGTTGGCCGGGCGCTCGGCGAGGCGGCGCATCAGGTAGAAATACCACTCCTGGCCAAAGGGGGTGGCGACCAGCACCCGATAGCCACGGCGCGTCAGTTCCTGCTGCAACTGCGGGCGGATGCCGTAG
>DASSHC010000412.1:0-4084 GCA_035693105.1 Thermomicrobiaceae bacterium
AGGGTGTCGCTCATCAGCGTCGGATGCTCCTGGGTCAACCGGGCGCGGCCGGCCGGGCTGAACACCTGGATGAGCGGCGTGCCCCGCTCGCCCCGGCTCCAGGCGACGGCGCCGAACCCCACGATCACCAGGCTGTTCAGCGCGATGCCACAGGCGAGGATCACGCCGGCGGGGTGATGGTGAATGCCCAGGCCCACCGCGATGAACGCCGCACCCGCCGCGACCAGCACGAATTCGATGGTGGAGAAGACGACCCCGTTGAGCCGGTTGTGTTCGACGATGCGCCGGATCACGCCCTGCTTGCTCCGCCCCCTGGCCACGACGTGCTCTTGCTCCGTACTATACTGTTCGTTCGCGCGGGGCGCCGAGGAGCCGTTGGTACGGGTGGGGAGCGGGCGATGATTGATCAGGACGGGCTGCGTGCGCTGGTGGAGCAGGAGTTGCGCGCGGCGGGTGCGCCCGGCGCCGCCGTGGCGGTCTGGCGGGACGGCGCCCCGCTGTGGCAGGCGGGGGTGGGCACGCGCGACCTGGAGGGGCGCCTGCCGCTGGCGGCGGACGCGCCATTTTACATCTACAGCGTGACCAAGCCCTTGCTGGCGACGCAGGTGCTGCGGCTGGCCGGCGAGGGCCGCGTCGAGCTGGACGCGCCGCTCGGCGCCTATCTGCCGGAGATTCCGCTCGCGGACGGCGTGAGCGTGCGGCGGCTGCTCAATCACACCGCCGGGCTGCCCGACTACGGCCGCCTGCCCGCCTATGTGGCCGCCCTGCGGGCCGACCCGGCGCACCCCTGGTCTGACGCCGAGTTCCTGGCGCGCACGCTGCCTCTGCCGCGCCCCGGCGCGCCTGGGGAGGCGTTCGCCTACTCGAACCTCGGCTACCTGCTGCTGCGGCTGCTGCTGGAGCGCCAGAGCGGGCAATCGCTGCGCCGGCTGCTGCAGGAGCACGTCTTCGCGCCGCTGGGGCTGACGCGCACCTTCGTGGCCGAGAGCCTGGCCGACGCCGCCGGGCTGACGCCGGGGTTCGGCGGCGCCCTGGACCCCGCCGGGCCGCTGATGGACATCGCGCCGCGCTACCACCCCGGCTGGGTGGCGCACGGCCTGGTCGTCTCGACCGCGCCGGAGCTGGCGCGGCTGGGTGAGGCGCTCTTCACCGGCCGCCTGCTGGGCCGGGAGGCGCTGGCGGCGATGCTCGCACCGCTGCCGGTGCCGGTGCGACACCCGCTCTTCGTGCAGCCGGCCTACGGCCTGGGGCTGATGCTCGACCCCGGCTCGCCGCACGGCTTGGTCGCCGGCCACGGCGGCGGTGGCCCCGGCTACTCGGCCGGGCTGCTGCATGTCCCGAACATCGACGGCCGGCGCGTCACCGCCGCCGCGCTAGTCAACCGCGACGTGGACGACCTCGGGTTACGCCTCGCCTGGCTGCTGGCGCAGGCCGCCGCGGGTTGAGGCGTAGGAGCACGACCTGATGAAGTCATCCGCCCCCTACTCCCCCTGTCATCCCGAGGGCAGTCGAGGAATCCAAGCAACACACGCCACGCAACCCGCTCGGTAGGCCACTCCTCTACCCGGCGCGCGAGCGCGGGCGGCGGGCTGAGGCCGGAGACGGCGCCGGGTGCCGCGTGAAGACGGATCCCTCGACTGCGCTCGGGATGACAGGGTTATTTTGGGGCCTACGACAACAACCTAACGTCGTCGCACGCCCCGTACTAACCCTGTCATCCCGAGCGCAGTCGAGGGATCCGTCCTCGGGTGGCAGCCAAGCCACTCGCTGGCCCCTGCCCGCCGCCTAGCCCGGCAGCTCCAGCGGCTTCCCCTGAAAGACGATACGCCAGTCGCTGACTTCGGCCGCCAGCGCCTCGGTCGCCAGCTCGGCCATCTGCGCCAGGCTCGACGACGTGCCGGCCGCCGCTGGAAGCTGGTCGCCGAGCTGCTCGAGATAGCGCGCCATAGCCTCCGAGCGTTTGGCCAGCCGCTCCAGCTCGGCCTGGCTGCGGATCGCCCCCAGCGTGGCGCCCAGCGCCGGCAGCACTACTTCGAGCCAGGAGACACCCGGCAGGTGGACGACGAAGGCGATCAGCCCGAGAACCAGCGCGCCGAAGAAGGTCAGAAAGCCCATGCGGTGCAGCCGCTGCTCGAAGCGCTCGTAGCGGTGAGCGGCGGCGGCGTGGTAGGCGGCCTGGCCGCCGATCAGGCCGTCGCGCAGCAGCGCGTGGCAGGCCTCGAGGTAGCCGGGCGTGATCCTGGCGTCGACCAGGCTCATGGCGCGCGTGATCGAGCGCGCCTGCCAGCCCATCCAGGTCTTGTCGGGGTCGTCGGCGGCGTCGTGGATGCGCGGGCGCGAGAAGGCCGGCACGCGGCCGAGCGGCGCCAAGTAGCGCAGCTGGCGCAGCTCCTCGGCCAGGAAGCGATAGTCGATCCCACGCGCGTGCCAGTGATGGCGCGTGCCGAGCCGCCAGAGGAGCATGATCAGGAGGAGCGCGCCGACCGCCGCGACCTGCCGGGCCGTGTCGAAGTGCTCGATCTCCTCCGCCCAGTGGGCGTGCGCGCCGAAGACGCCCAGAAAGACCGACAGGACCGCCAGCAACCCGATCAGGATGAACGAGCTGCGGTACATGCTGACGTAGTGGGTGGCCAGGGTGTCCGCCCAGATAAAGTGCGGCTCCAACCCCTGGTCGATCTGCCGCGTCACGTCCTCGGGCAGGGGCGGCGTGGTCTCCCAGTCGCGCTGCCAGGCCTCGGCGGCGGCCTCCGGCGTGACGCCCCGCAGCCGGGGGCGACGGAGCTGCGAGCGCCCGAACAGGTCGTGGAAGAAGGGCCAGACACGCCCCAGCACCGACCAGCGCGGGTAGGTCTCCGCGAAGTAGGCGAGCAGGCGCTCGGCGTCATCGCCGAGCGGCGGCAGCAGCGCCGGCTCCAACTGCTCGCGCAGGCGCTCGAGCGGGAGCATCTGCCGCTCGTCCTCGCCGCGGACCAGCAGGCTGGCCGCGTGGGGCGCGGCGGCCGCGATCCAGATGACCGGGATCGCCAATTGCTCAGCCTGGTCCACCAGCCGCGCCGCCGCGCTCTCCGAGCCCTCCGCGCCGTCCCAAACAGCGAGCAGCAGGTCGCTGTGGACCAGCATGACCCGGTTGGCCGCGTGGCCGGCGGCGGCGCGCTCCTCCGGCGTGGCGTCCACGCCGTCAAGCTCCAGCACGGCGGCGGCCTGCTCCAGCAGCGCCCGGTACTCGGACGCCGCTTCCGGCCGCGTGAAGGTGCGCGCGTAGCGCTCGGGCTCGAAGGGCAGCGGGCACTCCAGCGTGTAGCCGAGCGTCAAGCCCTCGCGCGCCGCCAGTTGCTCGGCGCCCTCGGCTAATGAGGAGATCACGCGCAGCCGGGGCGGCACGGGCGCGAACGCCTCGCCCGCCGCCCGCGCCAGCTCAGCGGACGAGCGCGCGATCAGCTCCAGGCACGCGCGCACGCGCGCACGCAGCCGCGCCGGCTCGATCTCCGCCCCGGCGTCTCCGACCACGCCGACGCGGATCACGAGCGGCACCCGGCCCGGGTGCTCGCCGAGCGCCGTGCCGGGCGGCTCGCTGGCGGTCGCGGGGATCGGCAGCGATCGCTCCGCCGGCTCAATGCTAACCATCGCGCGCTCCTCGTACGGGCCCTCACCCCCGGCCCCTCTCCGAACGGAGCCAATGCTGGGAGAGGGGAGAACGTGGGGGGAAGCCAGCAGCCCTCCCGTAACTAGCTCTCCTTCTCCCAGCATTGGGAGAAGACTCCGTGCGGGCGGGGTCTCCGTGCGGGATGAGGGCCCGTCCCCGCCGCTAGAACATCCAGTGGCCGCCGTCGACCATGATCGTCTGGCCGGCGATGTAGGCCGCCTCGTCGGAGGCGACGAAGGCGATGACATTGGCGATCTCCTCCGGCCGGCCCAGGCGCCCGGCGGCGATCGTCTGCATCTCCTCGCGCTGCTCCTCGGGCGTGCGCCGCGCCCAGTCGGCCTCGCCGCGCTCGGTCAGGATGAAGCCGGGCGAGACGGTGTTGCAGGTGACGCCGTAGGGCGCCAGCTCGACCGCCAACTGCCGCATCAGCCCCATCAGCCC
>DASSHC010000413.1:0-8807 GCA_035693105.1 Thermomicrobiaceae bacterium
GCCCTGCCGCCCTTCCTGGAGCCCTACCGCGCCCAGATCGAGGCCGGGCTGCAGCCGCTGGATACGGCGCCGGCGGCGGGCGGCGGCTCACCAGCTACCGAATCGTAGCCAGATTCCGCCTCCACCGCGTCCCGGTCGCACGAAGGCTCACGTTAGGCGCTGTCTTACGTACATGTTGGGTGCCGTGTAAGGACGGATCCCTCCACTGCGGTCGGGATGACAGGGCTAATTTGGGGCTGACGACGACGATCAGCATCGTCCGGTAGATCCCTCCTTTTCCCCTGTCATCCCGAGCGCAGTCGAGGGATCCGTCTTCGATGGCACTGTTGCCCTCGACGGTCACCGAATCGCTCCCACGCGGCCTCGATCCGGGAGATCCATTCGCACCAGGCTGTTGTCCGATTACTCAGATAGCGCCTAGCCGGCCTGCCGCGAACTCCTGGCGCAGGGCCGGGAGCGTCTCCGCCGAAAGCCGGCGCAGCTCGTCCGAGATCGGGCCGTACGGCGCGTCGAAGAGGAAGGAGCGCACGCCGATCTGGGCGTACGCGGCCACGTGGGCACGCAACTGGTCGCTTGACTCCAGCGGCGCCGGACCGGTCGAGAGGACCTGGCGGATCGCGCCCGGGTCACGCCCGATCTCGCGGCAGAGCGCGTGCAGCCGGGCCGCCGTCGCCGCGTACTCCTCCGGCGTGCCACCGCCGTCCCACAGATCGGCGTAGCGCGCCACGAAGCGGAGCATGCGCGGACCGGTCGAGCCGATCAGGATCGGCAGATGGCCGTGCACCGGCTTGGGCTCGAAGGGCGCGTTCTCCAACTGGTAATACCGCCCCTGGAAGGTGGTGCGCTCTTGCGTCTCGAGCTGATGAATCAGCTCCACCGCCTCGCCGAAGCGGTCGACCCGCTCGCGCGCCGAGGGGAAGGGAATGCCGTAGGCCCGGTGCTCGCGCTCGTTCCAGGCGGCGCCGAGGCCGAGGATCAGCCGGCCACGGGAGACGTAGTCGACAGTCACGGCCTCCTTGGCGAGGACGGCCGGGTTGCGGTGGGTCATGCCGACCACCAGCAGCCCAAGCCGCAGCCGCCGGGTGATGGCGGCCATGGCTGAGAGGAGCGTCCAGCCCTCAAAGGCCAGCCCGTCCTCGCGCTCCCCGAGCGAGAAGAAGTGGTCGTAGGCCCAGGCCGAGTCCCAGCCGGTCTCCTCGGCGAAGCGCCAGTACGTTTCGATCTCGTCGTAGGTGCGGTACTCCGGCTTGATGACCAGCCCGAAGTCGATCTGATCGGGGCCCGGCGCAGCGGGCGGTGCGTCGTTGC
This sequence comes from Thermomicrobiaceae bacterium, assembly GCA_035693105.1. Lineage (GTDB taxonomy): Bacteria > Chloroflexota > Chloroflexia > Thermomicrobiales > Thermomicrobiaceae > DASSHC01. The sequence continues at coordinate 1,309 of DASSHC010000413.1, forward strand.
TCATCTACTATCCTTTCCCGCCGCGCCTGGCCGGTTCGCATCGCGGCGCCGAAGGATCCTCGCACAGGTCCGGCTCAGCGGCCAGGGTGCGCGCTAAGGCCGGCGGGCGGGGCGGGGCAGGGGCCGGTGATCTCGCAGCCGTGGCGGGCGGCGAGGGCGACCAGACGGTCGAGCGGCAGCGGGACGTTACCGGCCCGCCCCAGTGCGCGGTAGAAGCCCTCGAAGCCGGCTGGTGTGACCGCCACCAGCAGCCGCGCCTCCTCGCCGAGCGCCGCCACGGCGTGCTCGCCGCCGCGCGGCAGGAAGGCGCTCTCGCCGGGCCGCAGGATCCGCCACACCGCCTCGCTCCAGACGCCGACCTCACCCGAGAGGACGTAGAGCGTCTCGTCCTCCCAGTGATGGCGGTGGCGCGGCAATTCCTCGCCGTGCCGCACCACGACCTCGATGAGCGCCAGGCGGTCGGCGCTCGCCCGGCTGTCGATTAGGATCGCGGTGCCGTTCGCGAGCCGCCGCTCGCCGCCGTCAACGTTCTGCGAGCGCGTGTCGCACATCAGCGACTCTCCTTCACGTCGGAAACGCAGGGAGATGCTTCGGCTGCGGCCTCAGCATGACAAGGAAAAGACAGCCCTCACCCCTGTCATCCTGAGCCGCGGCGAAGGATCTCCCCCGCGTCCCACTTAGCAACCCACTCACCGCTCAGGCACTCACGCCATCCGCGCGACTACCGGCTCGGCGGTCGCCTGCAGGTGTCCACCGCGCAGCACCGCCAGGTGGGCCAGGCTGTCGGCGGCCTGCCGCAGCTCGGCCAGGTCGGCCTCGCTATACGCCTGCCCGTTGCGCTTGGGGCCGAGCGCGACCAGCCCGAGCCGCATCCCCTCCCACTCCAGCGGCACGCTGACCACCGGCTCATCGTGCCCCTGCCAGACCCCGACCGTCTGCACCGGGTCCAGCGCGCCGTTCGCCAGCAGGTAGACCGCGCCACCCCGGGCCGCCAGCGAGGCGGCCGCCAGCTCCAGCAGGTGGCCCATCGCCTGCTGCATGTCGAGCACGCCGACGATGGCCTGGAGCTGCCGCCGGTAGGCGCGCAGGTCGTTGTCCTGCCCGGACGGCTTGAAGCGGCCGTCGACCGCCCCCTGCAGCGCGTTCTTGACCGGCGTGAAGGCCGAGGCCACCACCAGCGTCGTCAGCACGATGGCCGCGTCGGAGCTATTGCCGGTCGTGGCCTCGAAGAGCCGCTGGAAGAGGCTGATCGAGGCGGTGTAGAGGCCGCCGAGGATGGCCGTCAGCGGCAGGTAGACCAGCGTGCGGCTGATCAGCAGGTCGATCTCCCACAGGCGGTAGCGCAGGATCGCGATGCCGACCGTCACCGGCATGATCATGATGAAGAGCGCGCCGGCGGGGATGCGGATCAGCTCGCAGAACGCGCCGGCGGCGTTGGCGGTGTGCGACGGCGCGAAGATCGCCGGCACGTTGACCGCCAGCGTGCCGACCACCGCCACGATCACGCTGAAGAGGGTCCATTTGGTCTGCCAGCGCTCTTTGCGGTTGGCGTGGTGGCGGAAGCGGTAGAGCTGGGCGGCCATGCCGCCCCCGTACCAGACGAGCCAGAGCAGGAAGGCGAGCTGGTCCGGCCAGGCGAAGGCGCTGACGATCGAGGCCGGGAAGAGCGCCATCGCCAGCGACCAGACCAGCACGAGACCGGCCGCGAACCCGGTCCAGCGCGGCACGAAGCGTCCGGTGGGGAAGAGGAGCAGGAAGATCTCGACCAGCGCCCAGCCGAGCATGTGGGTGACGCGGGCCAGCAGCTCGAGCAGCGAGTTGGTACCCTCCAGCGCGGTGATCGTCGGCAGCGACGAGGTGCCGAAGACGACCATCATCAGCACCACGAACTTGATCCACCAGGTGTTGTCGCGGCGCGCGGCGATCAGGGCCGCGACCGCGCAGAAGGTGGCGGCGAAGGCGACCTCCAGCGTCAGGCTGAACCAGGCGAAGACGGTGGTGGAGAGCCCCAGCTCGCCCAGCGCCGTGCGCAGCGCCTGCGGGTCGACCGCGCGCATCAGGTCGGAGCGCGCCAGCGGCACGAAGCTGAAGTCGCGCAACTGCTGGTAGCGCAGCGGCAGGCTGGCCAGGAAGAGGCCGAGGGAGAGCAGGATCAGCCCCAGCCAGCCGGCGCGCGCGGCCAGCGCCCAGCGGGGATGCAGCGAGGCGTCCTCGCCCGTCTCGGACTTCTCCAGCAGCAGCCTGGCCATGGTGGTCTCCAGGATGCCGGCAAGCGATTCGGTGATCAGTGTGGCTGACATCCTCACCCTCCCGGTCTGGCGCTCCGCGACACGCCTCCGTCTCGGCGCGGGTCGATCCCGTCTCGTGTCCCAGTCTGGGCCGGCCCCAGCGGGGGCACCACCAACAGGAGGTGCACACTTCCCCACACTGGCTGCTGTGTTGCCGCGAGCTCCATGTTAAGATGGTGCCCGCGCGACAAGCGACCGAACGAGCCGGGGTGGAGAGCATGGTCGAGGGCCAGGGGAGTTCATTCGGCGCGCGGCTGCGCCGCCTGCGGGAAGCGGCCGGGCTGAGCCAGGAGCAGTTGGCCGAGCGCGCCGGGCTCTCGGCCAACGCTATCGGGGCGCTCGAGCGCGGCGACCGCCAGCGTCCCTACCCCAACACCGTACGCGCCCTCGCCGACGCGCTGGAGCTGGCTCCCGGCGAGCGGGAGGCGCTGATCGCCCTGGCGCGCGGGCGCGGCGTGGCGGAGGCGCGGCCGGCGCCGGATGGCCTGCCGCCCGACGCGGCCCTGCCGCTCCCACCGACGCCGTTGATCGGGCGCGACGCGGAGACGGAGGCGGTCGCGCGCCTGCTGGCCGGCGCCGAGCCGCGGCCACACTTGCTGACGCTGACCGGGCCGGGCGGGGTGGGCAAGACCCGCCTGGCGCTGGCGGCGGCGCGCACGGCGGCCCCCGCCTTCCCCGGCGGCGTGGCCTTCGTGCCGCTGGCCTCGCTGGCCGATCCGGCGCTGCTGTTTCCCACCATCGCGCGGGGGGTGGGGCTACGCGACCGTGGCGAGCTGGCCCCACGCGAGTTGCTGGCGCAGCACCTGCGCGAGCGGCGGCTCCTGCTGGTGCTCGACAACCTGGAGCAGCTGCTGGACGCCGCGCCGGAGATCGCCGAGCTGCTGGAGGATTGCCCCTCGCTCAGCGTGCTGGCGACCAGCCGGGCCGCGCTGCGCCTGCGCGCCGAGCAGGAGTATCCGGTCGAGCCGCTCCCCCTGCCGGAGCTACGCCACGTGCCGAGCGCGGACGAGGTAGCCGCGGCGCCGGCCGCGCAGCTCTTCGTGGCGCGGGCCCGCGCCAGCGCGCCCGGCTTCAGCCTGACCGACGACAACGCGCCCTCGGTGGCGGCCATCTGCCACCAGCTCGACGGCCTGCCGCTGGCGCTGGAGCTGGCCGCGGCCTGGGTCAAGCTCCTGCCGCCCAGCGCGCTGCTGGCGCGCCTCGATCGCACGCTGGCGACCGGCTGGACGCGCGACGTGCCCGACCGGCAGAAGACGATGCACGCCACGCTCGACTGGAGCTACGACCTCCTCTCGGCCGGCGAGCAGGCGCTCCTACGCCGGCTGGCCGTCTTCGCTGGCAGCTTCACCCTGGAAGCGGCCGAGGCGGTCGGCGCCGGCGACGACAGCTTGCAACTGCTGGGCGGGCTGGTGGAGCAGTCGCTGATCCGCGCCCGCGATCAGGGCGACGCGATCCGCTACACCATGCTGGAGACAGTGCGCCAGTATGGGCTGGAGCGGCTGGCCGAGGCGGGCGAGCTGGAGGAGGCACGGCAACGGCACGCCGCCTGGTACCTGGCCTTCGTCGAGCCGACGCGTGCGCTGCTGCGCGGGCCGGAGCAGATCGCCTGGCTCGACCAGCTCGAGGTGGAGCTGGACAACCTCCGCGCCGCCATGGGCTGGGGGTTCGAGCACGGCGAGCCGGAGCTGGGCACGCGCCTGGCGGCCGGCCTCGATCGCTTCTGGCAGTACCACCCGCGCGTCCGGGAGGGACGAAGCTGGCTGGAGCGCGGCCTGACCGGCGAGGCGCCGCTGGAGCCCGCGCTGCGCGCCCGGGCGCTGGCGCTCTCGGGCTGGCTGGCGCGCTTCCAGGCCGATTTCGCCGCCTCCGCCGCGCGCCTCACCGAGGCGCTCGATCTGTTCCGCGCGAGCGAGGACCGGGCCGGCGCCACCGATCCCCGCGACGCGCTCGGCGACCTCGCCTACTTCCAGGACGACTACGCCCGGGCTCGGGCGCTCCATGAGGAGAATCTGGCCGCGCGGCATGCCCTGGGCGACGCCTGGGGCGTGGCGATGTCGCTCAACAGCCTCGGCTGGATCGCGTTCTCCAGCGGCGACTTTCCCACGGCTCGCACGCTGCTGCAGGCGAGCCTGAGCGGGTTCCGGCCGACGGGCGACCGGCGCAGCGTGGCGATGGCGCTCGACGGGCTGGGCCGGGTCGCGCTGGCCGTGCATGACGCGGCAACGTCGCTGGCGCTCCACCGTGAGAGCGTGGAGCTCTTCCAGGCGCTCGGGAGCGCCATCGACAGCGGTCTGGCGGTGGAAGGGATCGCGGCCGCGCTGGCGCACCGGGGCGACGGTGAATCCGCTGCCCGGCTCTTCGGCGCGGTCGAGGCGCACTTCGAACGGCTGCACGTCAGCCCGCGCGTGGCGCACTTCCGGCAGCACGAGCCGATCTTCGCCGCCGCGCGCGAGGCGCACGGCGAGGCCCGCTGGGACGCAGCCCTGGCGGAGGGGCGGCATCTCTCACTGGAGGACGCCATCGGCGGGGTGCTCGACGACTGAGCGACGATCCCGACGATCCTGGAGCGCCAGTGCTCAGAGAGGGATGCTGTCCACCGAGAAGCCTGGGTGCCGGGTGAGGACGGATCCTTCGACTGCGCTCAGGATGACAGGGAGAATTCGGGGCTGACGACAAGGACTTGCCACGTCCGAAAGGCCCCATCCCTTACCCTGTCATCCTGAGCGCAGTCGAAGGATCCGTCCTCACTTGCACCAAAACGCACTCGGTAGCCACCCCCGTCCCCCACGCACGCAGCGCACGGGGCCGTGAGTAAGGGCGTGTTCGGTTCACCGACCCTCGTGCTCCCCCCCCCGGCGGCTACCGGAATGCCTGGATGGCAGCCCGAACCGCGTCGGGCGCGGTCACGCCCTGGGCGACCAGGCGCGCGAGAAACTGCTCGCGCCGCGCCAGCTCGGCCGCGGCCTCCTCCGCCTCCAGGCCGAAGCGCCCGCTGAGCACGCCGACCAGTTGTCCCGGGCGCGACTCCAGCGCGCTCAGCAGCACGTCCCGCTCGGCCAGCGGCTCGATCAGCACGCCGTCGGGGGTCAGCCGCACCTGCTCCAGCCGCAGCAGCCGCCGCACGACTTCGCCGCGCCACTGGCCGACACCAACGGTCAGAACGAAGTCGATCGCCGCCGCGTCTTCGACGGGCACCTCCAACGGGTAGGCGGTCAGGAGCGCGAGCACCTCCGCCGCGCTGCTGGCGTGCATGGTGGTGGCCAGACCGTAGCCCTGGCGGGCGGCCTCGAAGACACGCCGCACGCCCCGGCCCCAGAGATAAGTCGGCAGATGCTGGCTGATCTCGTTGCAGAGGAGGTAGGCGCTCTCCGGCGTGGTGCTGTTGAGGAACTCGAAGCGCTCGTACCAGCCGCGCAGGTAGGTCGGCGCGGCCCCGGCGGGGAGGAAATCGAGCAGCGCGGTCAAGAGCGTCGTCTTGCCGGCGCCGTGCGGCTCGGCCGCGACCACCAGCGAGGCGCGATGCTCCAGCGCCAGCCAGAGGAAAGCCGCCACGCGCGCCGTCAGCACGTCAGCGCGGATCAGCTCGATGATGGAGCGGCCCTGACCCTCGGAGCTGAAGCCCCACCAGCCGAAGGGCTCGGCGTAGGACCACGGCTGATAGCGTGCGCCCGGCACGAAAACCTCCCGTCCGATAGGGCCGGGCAGGCACGATCGAGGCCACCAGCCTGCCTCGGCCGGCCACGCCCAGCTCAGGCGGCGTGGAGCGCGGCCAGCACCCGGATCGGGACCAGCACCTCGTCGCCGCCCGCTTCCTCGAGCACGCCCAGCTCCTTGAGCACCAGCGCGCGGTGCTTGCAATAGGGGTGGAAAGCGCTGCCGCGGCAGGAGCAGAGGAGATCGCCGTCGAGGATCGTCACCTCGTAGGCGATATCGTCGCTGCTGTGGCTGGTTACGGCCCAGGAGCGCGGGTCGTCGTTGAGCCGGTAGGCGCGCAGCCGCTCGCGGTTCGCCTTGGCCGCCATCCGGTTCCAGGTCGCGGCGGGGACCGTCATCTCGATCGTCGTCACCATGTCAACTCTTCCTGCCGAAGGCCACTACGCCGCTATCGAGCGCTAATTATGCCATACGGACATCTGTTCTAACCAGTTCACTCCCCGCGCGCAGGGTGTTTAATACGGTTGAGGATAGGGCGCGCCGCTCGCCGGACCGGCGCCCCGTGGCACGGAAGGTGCAACCTTGCATGGTGGCATACCAGCCCCATCTGCACCGGTCACTCCCCGGGCGCTTGCCGCGGGGCGGCCGCGGTATGGGGTGAGCCCCGGCGGGGCGATGCGCCAGATAAGAGGGGAATCGGAATGCCAGAAGAGACGTTCGACGTAGTCGTCCTCGGCGGCGGGACCGGCGGCTACGTAGCCGCCATCCGTGGCGCGCAGCTCGGCCTGAAGGTCGCCGTCGTCGAGCGCGACAAGGTCGGCGGCACCTGTCTCCACCGTGGCTGCATCCCGACCAAGGCGCTGCTCAAGAGCGGCGCGGTGGTGCGGCTGGTGGAGAACGCCGGCCAGTACGGCATCACCGCCACCGGCTGGGAGATCGACTATCCGCAGGCGATCAAGCGCTCCGGCAAGATCGTCAACCAGAACTTCAACGGCATCAAATTCCTCTTCCGCAAGCACAACATCACCCTGATCGACGGCACCGGGCGGCTGAAGGACAACCGCACCGTGCTGGTGGACAAGAACGACGGCGGCAGCGAGGAGATCAGCGGCAAGGCGATCATCATCGACACCGGCTCCCGCCCACGTGCCATCCCCGGCATCGAGTTCGACGGCCAGCGGGTGGTCAACAGCGACCACACCACCTGGATGGAGTGGGTGCCCAAGCGCGTCATCATCCGCGGCGGCGGCGCCACCGGCGTCGAGTTCGCCACCATCTACCGTGACTTCGGCGCCGAGGTGACGCTGGTCGGCCGGGTGGTGCCCAACGAGGATCAGGAGGTCTCGCAGCTCCTGACCCGCTCCTTCCAGAAGGCCGGCATCAAGATCATCCCCAACTATCGCCCGACCGCCGACGACTTCGACATTACCGAAGGCGGCGTCACCATGCGGGTGCGCGGCGGCGACGGTAAAGAGGAGCGCGTCGAGGCCGACACGCTGATGGTGGCGATCGGCCGCCAGGGGAACATCGAGGACATCGGCCTGGAGCCGCTTGGCA
>DASSHC010000414.1:0-14965 GCA_035693105.1 Thermomicrobiaceae bacterium
CAACCCGCCACCTCGGCTGGTTCAGGTCGCGCGGCGGTCTCCGAGCCCGTCTCCCCGCGCCCCCGCCCTCGGCCAACGCGCCCGGCGATCAGCTTGTAACTCACGGGCACGACCACCAGCGTCAGCACAGTGGAGGTCAGCAGGCCGCCGATCACCACCACCGCCAGGTCCGAGGCAATGATCGCGCCGCCGTGGCTGAGCGCCAGCGGGATCAGCGCCAGAATCGTGGCCAGCGCGGTCATCAGGATCGGGCGCAGGCGGGTCCGGCCGCCCTCGATCAGGGCCGCGTCGAGCGGCATGCCGTCGCGCCGCAGCGCGATCACCAGCTCCAGCAGCACGATCGCGTTGGTCACCACGATGCCGACCAGCATCAGCACGCCGATCAGGGCGGGCAGCCCCAGGGTCTTGCCGGTCAGCGCCAGCGCCGCCAGGACGCCGATCACCGCCAGCGGCAAGCTGAAGAGGATCACGAACGGGGTCGTCAGCGAGCCGAAGGTGGCGACCAGGGCGAGATAGACCAGCAGCACCGCCGCGACCAGCGCCACGCCCATGCTCTGGAAGGCGTCGCCCTGCTGCTGACCAACGCCGCCGCTGCTGATGGTGACGCCCGCCGGCGCCTGGTAGGCGCGGACGATCTGGGCCACCTTGCCGGTCACCGCCCCGGTGGCGTCGCTGGTGATGGTGCCGCTGATGGTGGCCGCGCGGTCGCCGTCCACCCGAATCACCTCGGCCGGGCCGGTGCCCTGGGTGATGGTCGCCAGCTGGCTCAGCGGCACGGTGGTCGTGGTGCCGACCGGCAGATTGCCCAGCGCCTCGACGCTCGTGCCGATGCCCGTCACCTGCTCCTGGACGGGATAGGGCACGTTGTCGATGACGACCTGGCCGGCGCTGCTGGTGCTCAGCGCCTGCCGCACCTGGCCCGCGATCTGGGAGGCGGTGGAGCCGATGGCCGCCGCCTTGTCCGGCGCCACGCTGACTTCGACCTCTGGCTTGGCGTTGACCACATCATTCGTAACGTTGACCAGGTTCGGCACCTGGCTGATGCGGCTGGTGAGATCCTGGGCGACCTGCGCCACCCGGGCGTAGTCCTCCCCCTGCACGGTCACCTGCACGCTGTTCGAGCTGCCCCCGAAGCCCTGCGAGGCGTCCGCCACGCTGATGTCGGCCGGCCCGGCGGCGGCCTTCAGGCGCGTGCGCAACGCGGCGAGCGTCGGCTTCATACTGACGCTGGAGGCAAAGTTGACCGTGATGGTGGCGCTGCTGGCGCTGCCGCCGCGGAAGGCGGCCTCCAGCCCGCTGCCGGCGATCTGCGTCTGGATCAGCTCCACCGGCGCGACCTGCTTGATGACCCCCTCGATCTCGGCCGCCTTGGCAGCGGTCGCATCCTGCGTGGTGCCGGCCGGCATGCTGACCTGCACGCTGGCGATCTTCTGCTCGCTGGAGGGCAGGAACGAGGTGCCGATCAGGGGCAGCAGCCCGAAGGAGGCGACGAAGAGAACGGCCGCGATGCCGAGCGTCGTCTTCGGCCGCGCCAGCGCCCGGCGCAGGATCGGCAGGTAGGCACGCTGCAGCAGCGGCGTGCGCGGGCCGGCCGGGCGCAGCTTGCCGCGCGAGATCAGGAACGAGGCCAGCACCGGCACGATCGTGAGCGCGACGAAGAGCGAGGCGATCAGGGCGAAGGTGACGCTCAGCGCGAAGGGGCGGAAGATCTCGCCGATCAGCCCGCCGATGAAGCCGAGCGGCAGGAAGACCGCCACGGTGGTGATGGAGGAGGCCGTGATGGCCAGGGCTACCTCGCGCACGCCCGCCAGCGTGGCCCGGCGCACATCGGAACTCTCGTCGCGCTGCACGTGCCGGAAGATGCTCTCCAGCACCACGATCGCGTCATCGACCACCCGCCCGACGGCGACCGCGATCCCGCCCAGCGTCATGATGTTCAGCGAGATCCCCTGCCACCACAACAGGATGAAGGCGATCAGCATCGAGAGCGGGATCGAGATCGCGGTGACCAGCGTGGCGCGCAGGCTGAGCAGAAAGCCGAAGATGACCACGATGGCGAAGCCGGCGCCGAGCAGCGCCTCCCGCGTCAGGCTGTTGATCGAGTCCTGGATGAAGGTCGATTGATCCTGGATCACGACCGGCGTGATCTCGGTGCCGTTGGCGTGGAACTGCTGGGTCAGCGACGCGAGCGCATCGCGAACGCGCCCGGCCGTATCGACGGTGTTGGCCCCCTGGGTCAGGTAGACGTCGATCCCCACGCTCGGCTGGCCGTTGGTGCGGGTGATGCCCGGCGCGGCGCCGGGGGTGATCGCCACGCTGCCCAGGTCGCCCAGCGTCACCGGCGCCGGCGCGGCACCGGCCGCGCCGCGCTGGGCGCCGACGACCAGCGAGCGCAGGGCATCGAGCGACGAGAGCTGGCTGGAGACCCGCACCGGCAGCGAGGTCGTGCCGCTCTGGACGGTCCCGGCGGCCGCACTGACCGTATTGCCCTGGATAGCCGCCGCGACCTGCTGCGGCGTGATGCCCGCCGCCGCCAGCTTGGCGGGATCGAGCGAGATCCGCACCACGTTGTCGGCGCCGCCGGTGACCTCGACCCGGCCCACACCGTCGAGCGCGCTCAGCGCCGGCTCAACCTGCGTCAGGGCGACCTGGCGCAGCGTGCTGAGGTCGCCATTGGCCCCGGTCAGACTGAGCTGCACCACCGGAAACTGGTTGAAGTTGACCCGCTGGACGTTCGGCGGCGTGGCGCCCTGGGGCAAGGTGATCCCTTGCAGTTGGGTCGCCAGCGCCTGGGCGGCCTCCTTGGTATTGGTGCCGAAGTCGAATTGGGCGACCACGATCGAGGAGCCCTCGGAGGAGGTGGACTGGGTGGTGCTGACGCCCGGCAGGGAGCGCACCGCCGCGGTGATGGGCGCGGTTAGTTGGGCGTCAACCGTCTCCGGCGAAGCGCCCGGATAGGCCGTCAGCACGGTGAGTACCGGGATGTCGATGTTGGGTAGCAGCTCGGTCTGCAGTTGGGTCACGCTGTAGATGCCCGCCAGGGCAATCAGCACGACCGCGAGCATGACGACCGCGCGCTTGCGCAGCGAGAGTGCGGCGATCCGGTACAAACTGACTCCCTTCGTCCTTCCCACTGGCTCACACGACCACCGAGCGGAAATCGCGGGGTGGCACGACACCGCGCCGCGCGATCGCATCCCCTAGCCTACTGAAATGCTTCGAACTCGTCAAGGTATTTGACGGGGTACAATGGTGGTTTCGAGGTCCTGATCGGGGCAGGATACCTGCGGCCGGCGCGCGGGGCGCGCTTGGCCCTATGATTGACGGGTCGGAGCCGTCAGCGTATGAGCGGGAGGCAGGCGCGATGGTCAAGGTGTTGGTGGCCGCCCAGGAGGGCGAGCAGTATTTCGATCTGCTGAACGACCTGCCGGGGGTCGAGATCGCGCGCGCGGCGCCGGGCGAGGCCGTCGACCGGATCGGCGACGCGGAGGTCTTCTTCGGCTTTCCCACGCGCGAGCTGCTGCTGGCCGCGCCCAAGCTACGCTGGATCCAATCGCCCAGCGCCGGGGTCGACTACCTCTTCCGGCTCCCTGAGCTGCGCGACAGCGACATCATCCTGACCAACGCCCGCGGCGCGCACGGCCCCTCGATCGGCGAGCACGTCTTCGCGCTGCTGCTGGCCCTGACGCGGGGCATCCCCGTCGACCTCAGTTGGCAGCGCCACCATCACTGGGGCCACGACGAGGCTTACCGCACGCTGACCGAGATCCGGGGCGCCACGCTGGGGATCATCGGCTACGGCTCGATCGGGCGCGCCGTCGCCCGGCGGGCGCGCGGCTTCGAGATGGAGGTGCTGGCGGTCGATTCCCATCCGGTGCTGGCCGAGCCCTACGTGAACGAGGTCCTCTCGCCGCGCAACCTCGACGACCTCCTGGGCGCCTCCGACGTGGTCGTGGTCGCCGCGCCCTACACCCCGCAGATCCACCACCTGCTCGACGCCGCCGCGCTGGCCAAGCTGCGCCCCGGATCCTTCCTGATCGTCGTCTCGCGCGGCGGGATAGTCGACGAGGCCGCGCTGGCGGAGGCGCTGCGGAGCGGACGGCTGGCCGGCGCGGCGCTCGACGTGACCGAGCAGGAGCCGCTACCGCCCGACAGCCCGCTCTGGGAAGTGCCGAACCTGATCATCACGCCCCACGTAGCCGGCGCCTCCGCCCAGAAGGAGCGCCGCGTGGTCGAGATCTTCCGCGACAACCTGCTCCGCTACCTCCACGGCGAGCCCCTGCGCAACCTGGTCGACAAGGAGCGCGGCTACTGAGGCGGGCCGCTCGCGCGACGGCACGCCTCGCCAGGTCCTCCCACTCCCAGATCAGACGTGGCCGCGAGCGCCGCGTCGCGCCGCACACCCAAATTGGCTATGCCAACATGGCTTGACTTTGGCTCCCAGAAGAGTAGATTGAGGGGCATATTGCTGCGCGCTCAGTCCGAACCTCACAACTGAATCGACGTACCTGCCGTCGTGGCCTTTGCCCGGGAAAGGGGGAGGCGATGTCCACGCCGCTGACCGCTGAGACCACGACCTTCAGCCTGGACAACATGGGTCGCTACCTCTGCAACAGCCTGCAAGAAGCGCTCGACAGCGCGCAGGCGCAAATCGCCGGGCGGCGTCGCGACTTCGACGTCATCATCGTCGGCGGTGGGACGTTCGGCTCCGTCATGGCGCACCGCCTCTTCGCGCAGGACCGCACGCACAGCCGCCGCATCCTGGTCCTGGAAGCCGGTCCCTTTGTCTTGCCCGAACACAACCAGAACATGTCTTTCATCGGCGGCGATCCGGCCATGCGGGCGCCCTGGGTCAGCGCGCCCGAGTTTGGCTTCCCTGGCCTGGTCTTCGCCGTCGGCGGCCGCTCGATCTCCTGGGGCGGCTGGTCACCCGAGCCGCTGCACACCGCGTCCGACGACGAGATGCACGGCTGGCCGGCGAGCGTGATCGCCGACCTGCGCGGCAGCTACTTCTACGATGCCGCCGACCAGATCGGTGTCTCGGCCACCAACGACTTCGTCTATGGCGTGCTGCAAGAGGGGTTGCGGTGCCAGCTCCTGGATGGGCTCGCCGCCGCGCCCGCCGGCAGCCCGCTGGCACTGCTCCAGTTGAGCAACCTGCCCGACCATCCGGTGGTCCGCGCCTGGCGCTTCTTCCACGGGCTCGACCCCAACGTCGACAACGGCACCGACCCCAGCGACGCGCAGCTCCGCGACTGGCTGGCGCTCGATCCCGCGACCCCGACCCCGCCGCGTGCCGCGATGCTGAACTTGCTGAAGCTCGAAGCGCCGCTGGCGGTGCAGGCACGCACGGTCGAGGGGCTCTTCCCCTTCAACAAGTTCAGCGCGGTGCCGATCGTCACCTACGCCGCGCGCACGGCCTCCAGCGAGGCGGACGGCACCGGTCCGGCGGCGGACGCCCGCAAGCGCCTGCAGATCATCCCCGAATGTCACGTGCAGGATCTGATCACCGAGACGCAGAGCGACAACTGGGTACGCGTCGTCGGCGTGCGCGCCATCGACCGCACCGGGACAAGCCACGACATCATGCTGGCCCCGCCGAGCCAGTCCGGCACCCAGAGCGTCGTCGTCATCGCGCTCGGCACCATCGAGAGCACGCGCCTGGCGCTCTCGACTTTTCAACAATCGCTGGCCGGACGGGCGGCCCAGCGCATGGGTAAGAACCTGATGGCTCACCTGCGCTCGAATCTGACCATCCGGCTGCCGCGCGCCGCCCTGACCAGCCTGCCGCCCTCGGCGCCCAACGCGCTGCAGGTCTCGGCCCTGCTGGCCAAGGGCAAGGCGACCATCGCCGGCACCGACCGCTACTTCCACCTGCAGATCACCGCCTCCGGCCTCGCGAAGCTGGGCACCAACTCGGAGTCGGAGCTCTTCCGCAAGGTGCCGAGCAGCGAGCAGGTTAGCGCCATGCTCCAGGCCACCGACGACACGGTCGTCCTGACGCTGCGCGGGATCGGCCAGATGGGGTCGCAGAATCCGGACAGCCGCGTGGAGCTGGCGCAGACGCCGAGCGACAGCGACTTCGGGCGACCCAAGGCCTGGGTCACCATCGGCAACGCCAAAGCGCCCACCGGCGGTGGCAGCCAGACTCAGGAAGATCGCGACTTCTGGGACGCGATGGATGCCTACACCGACGAGATGGCCGTCCTCTTCGCCAACGGGCAGCCCTTTGAGATCCTGGTAATGAACAACAACCAGCTCGACCGCGTGATCCCGGTCCCGGCCGGCACGCCGGCCGCCCAGCTCAAGACGCTGCTCCCCTACGCCGCCCGGCGCGACGGCCTCGGCACCACCCATCACGAGGCCGGCACGCTCTGGATGAGCACCAACCCGGCCGATGGAGTCACCAACGAGTTCGGGCGCATCCACGACACCACCAACTGCTACGTGGCCGGCCCGGCGCTCTTCCCAACCGTCGGCTCGCCCAACCCGATGCTCATCGGGGTCGGGCTGGCGCGCCGCACGGCGGACATGCTCACCAGTCAGGTGCTGCCCAGCCCCGCCGGCGTCACGCCGCAGGCGGCGCCCTACCCCGCCGCGCCCGGCTATGTCAGCCTCTTCGACGGCACCGCCGCGACCTTCAAGAACTGGGTGCGCGTCAGCCCCAGCGCGGCCAACGGCTTTGCCTTGATCAACGGGCAGATCGTGACCTACGGCGGCCAGGACTTCGGCCTGCTCTACCACGCGACTCAGCCCTTCGCCGACTTCACGCTCAAGGTGCAGTTCCGTATCTTCAACGCCCAGAACCACAACTCGGGTGTCTTCGTGCGCTTCCGCGACCCGCTCAGGGACCCCGGCCAGGTGACGCTGACGCGCATGGCCCAGGAGGCGTTGGCTGAGAAGCAGCGCCGCCCCGACCTGCGCAGCGACCTGGAGCTGTATCAAGGGAATCCCGCGAACCGCGCCTGGAGCGCGGTCTACACCGGGTTCGAGGTGCAGATCGACGACACCGCGCGCGGTGACCCGCGCAAGGACTTCTACGGCGTGCCGGAAGATCAGTTCGATCAGAGCGGCGGGCTGCGGAAGAACCGGACCGGCGCGATCTACAAGATCCCGGCCGGCGATTTCATCCCGCAGCTCAACCAGCAGGACGCCGCGCTGCAGACCTATCAGGCGGCTCCGGCGCTGATTCCCGGCGCCTGGTACGAGTACACCATCGATGTCCGCGGCGACACCTACACGGTTGACCTGACGGATGTTGGCACGGGGCAGACGACGCGGACGACGACCTTTCAGAACACCGACCCGGAGCGCGGCCTGGCCCAGCTTGGCGGCCAGCCGGCGGGCTACGTCGGCATCCAGTCGTACAGCAACGCGCAGGTCGCCTTCGGCCAGATTCAGATCAGTCCATGAGCAGCGGGCGAACGCCCCCAGGCAGGGGACGTGTGCGAAGGAGACGAGCATGCCGCGTGAGATGATGCCCCATCTGCTGGTGCTGCTTCCTGGTGTGATGGGGAGCGTGCTGCAACGCGATGGCAAGGACGTCTGGGCACCGTCGGCGCAAGCAGTCCTGAGCGAGCTGATGTCCGGTGGCCAGAGTCTCAAGCGTCTGGCGCTCGACCACGACGACACCGACGACGGCGTCGTCGCCACCCGCCTCATGCCGGACGTGCACCTGATCCCGGGCTTCTGGAAGATCGATGGCTACGGCAAGATCCGCGACACGATAACGGCGATGTTCGACATCAGGGAGGATGCCAACTATTACGAGTTCCCCTACGACTGGCGCCGGGACAACCGCATCGCGGCCAATCGCCTGCACCAGGAAGCCGGGGCGCGGCTGCAGCAGTGGCGGCAGCAATCCGGAAACCCCGACGCCAAGCTCGTGCTGGTTGCCCACTCGATGGGCGGCCTGATCGCGCGCTACTTCCTGGAGGTCCTCGACGGCTGGCGCGACACGAAAGCCCTGATCACCTTTGGCACGCCCTACCGTGGGTCCCTGAACGCGCTGAACGCGCTCTCCAACGGGATCCGCTACGGTCCGGGCGGCATCCTCGACGTGTCCGACATCGTTCGCAGCTTCACCGCGGCCTATCAGCTCCTGCCGACGTACCCGGTCTACGACTCGGGCGACAGCCAACTGGTGCGTGTCGGTGAGACGAGCGGCGTCCCGAATCTCGACGCCGAGCGCGCCAGCAAGGCCCTCGCCTTCTTCCACGAGATACGCACGGCTGTCTCCGCGCACCAGAACGACGACGAGTACCGCGAACGCGGCTACGCGCTCCACCCGGTGGTCGGGATCGAGCAGCCGACCTTTCAGTCCGCGCGGCGGTCCGGCGACCGCGTCGAGCTGCTCCAGTCATATCAGGGCGAGGATCTGGGCGGTGACGGCACCGTGCCGCGAGTCTCGGCGTCTCCCGAGGAGGAGCTGAGCGATACCAAGGACATGTACACGGCGACCAAGCACGCGTCGCTGCAGAACGCCGACGCTGTTCTGCAGCATCTCGCCGGGAAGCTGGAGAGCCTGGATCTCAATCTCGGCGGCTTCCTCGTCCCGACCGTGCCACCACAGCGCCTGAGCCTGGCGATCGCGGACGCCTACACGCCGGACGAGCCGGTGGTGATCCGCGTACAACCGAACAGCCCGGTGAATACGCTGGCCGCGCGGGTGGCCTCGGCGACGAAACGCGCCGCGGCGCGGCGGGCGCGGTTCCTCCCCGGTGCGGACGGCTGGTATCAGGCCGAGGTCGGGCCGCTGGCGCCCGACATCTATCGCATCACGGTGTCGGGCGGCACGAAGGTGCAGCCAGTGTCGGACATCTTCGCCGTTCTCGCGCCGGCCGCGAGCTAGCTGGTGGAGGACGAGGAGCGTGACATGACCGCAGTACGCTGGAGCGACGACGAGCCGCTGGGCGTGTTCGATGCCGGGCGGCCGCTGGGCGAGATGCTGCGAGCCGCCGAAGAGCGGCAACTCGGTTGGGTGGTGCTGGAGCAGGAACAGGAGCAGGCGCCCTGCTCGGTCTACTACGCCTTCCGGCTCGACGAACTGGAATTCTACACCTCGCATCGACCCGACGTGGTCGCGGAACCGGCGGCCATGGCGCTGGGTCTCCGTCCGGAAGGACAGAGCGCGGCGACCCCCGGTGAGGATCGCCCCTCCGAGTGGGAGACGAGCACGCGCTCGCTTCGCTGGCCGTCGGAGCTGCGGCTGATCGCGCTGAACGGCGCCGGGCAGCCGATCGCCATCGGCGTGCTGGACGGTTGGAGCGGCGAGATCGAACCGCTCCTGCGCGACTTCGCCCCGCCAACCGCCGCCGCCAAGCCCCCGCGGGAGGAGGTCGCGCCCGGCCCGGCTCCGACGGGCGCGGACGAGGCGCCAATTGCCGAGACGACCAACGGGGAAACGGCCGAGCAGGAGGCAACCGTGGCGGCGATGCTCTCCGCCGACGCGCCGGCCCAGGCCGCGGCCGGCCAGACCGCCGAGGTGCGCGTCCGCGTGGAGCTGGCGGACGGCGCTGCGCCGCTGGCGCGGTCGCGTCCGGCCGAGATCAGCCTGGAAGAAGAGATCACGGTCTTCTTGGCGGTTGACAGCCGCGAGTTTGCGGTGGAGGGCGACAATCGCCTGCGCCTACCGCCACCGGAGCCGGGCCAGCCAGCGACCGGAAGCTTCACGATTCGGGGCCTCAAGCTCGGTGCCCACCAGGTGACGATCCAGTTCTACCAGGGCGCGTCCGACCTCGGCACGATCCCGCTCACCGTCTCGGTGACCGGTGTGGCCGCCGCGGCCGAGCGCACCACCGCCGCATTGACGGCCATGCGCCGCGATCCGCGCGACGACGAGGTCATGATCCTGATCATCGACGAAGAGCGCCGCTCATCGGGCATCTGCTTCAGCTTCGAAGTCCTCTGGAAAGCGGTGGAATGGAACCTCCCGCAGTTCTTCTCCAATCCGTTGAAGAAGCGCTCCTCGCTCCGCTACGTTCAAGGGATTTATCAGCGCATCGTCGAGGACGTGCTGCCGAAGGACCTGCCGCTCTTCCAGGATCGGCTCCGTGGGATCGGCGCGGAGATGAGCCAGCAACTCTTCCCCGACGACCTCGTACGCACCATCCTCTGGCCGCATCGTGACCAGATCAGCGCGGTCCAGGTGACGACCGACGAGCCCTACATCCCCTGGGAACTGGCGCGGCTGCGGCACCCCGACACTGGGGAGGTGGACGAGAAGTTCCTCTGCGAATACGGACTGGTGCGCAGTCTGCGCGGCCGCAGTGGCCCGCGCGACCTGCGAGCCCAACGCTGGCGCTACCTGACGGCCAGCTACCCGAACTTCACGCTCCAGCCGGTCGGCGCGGAGGTCGGCTACTTCGATCAGGAGGTGCAGCCCGGTGGCGGTGAGGTCGCGCAGATCCCCGCCGATCCTGGCAAGCTTCTCGACGCCCTGAAAGCGCCCGATTTCGACGTGCTGCACGTCAGTTGTCACGGCCAGACCGGCCTGAAGGACGCCGAGCAGTCGGTCCTGATCATCAGCGACCAGAAGACACCGCGCGGGCCGAGGCCGGTTACGCTCAGCCCAGCCGACGTGACCGGCCTCGGGCGCCCGCTCGCCGCCTGCTGCCCGCTCGTCTTCCTGAACGCCTGCGAGAGCGGGCAGCAGGCGCCGGTTCTGACCGATTGGGGCGGCTGGCCGCGTGCCTTCTGGGAGGCCGGCTGCGGGGCGTTTGTCGGCACCTCCTGGTCGGTCCACGAGCAGCCGGCGGCCAACTTCACGCGGGGCTTCTACGACGCGCTGCGCGGCGGCGCCACGCTGGCCGAGGCGGCCGCGGCGGGCCGCGCCGCCGCCAAGCCACTCGGCGATGCCACCTGGCTCGCCTACGTGGTCTACGGCAACCCGGTGGCGCGCGTCGTCTCCGGATAAGGGCTAGCGCCAGTCCTGCTCGGCCGGGAAGACCGTGTCGCAGCGCGTGACCTCAGGCGGCTCCCGCAGCGCGCCGCTCTGCACCACCTGGCTCCAGCCTTGATAGTGCGGCGCCTGGCGGTGCGCGGCCACGGCGTCCTCGTCGCGGTAGATCTCATAGAAGAAGTAGTGGTCCGGATCCTGGCTGTCGCGCAGCACGTCGAAGCGCAGACAGCCCGGCTCATCCTCGCGCGAGCCGCGGCTATCCTCCTCGGCCGCGCGCAGGAACTCCTCCCGCCGCTCCGGCCGGACCCGCACCGAGACGACCAAGCCAATCATGCGCTCCCCTTCCCTGCACCCGCCATCGCGGCACTCTGGACGCGATTGTAGCGCGGGTTCGCGGGCAGCGCGCTAGCCCTCGATGCGGTAGCCGGCGCCGCGCACCGTCTTGATCAGCGGTTTGCCCCGGCCGCGGTCGATCTTGTCACGCAGGTAGTGGATGTAGATATCGACCACGTTGGAGAGCGCGTCGAAGTCGTAGCTCCAGACGTGATCGACGATCTGGCTGCGGCTGAGCACGTGGCCGGGGTTGCGCATCAGATACTCCAGCAGCGCGAACTCCTTGGGGGTTAGCTCGATGATCGCGCCGCCCCGCTTGACCTCGCGCCGCAGCAGATCGAGCGTCAGGTCGCCCACCTGCAAGACGGTCGCCGCGCTGTTGGCGCCGCCACGCCGCAAGAGCGCGTTGATGCGCGCCAGCAGCTCATCCATGGCGAAGGGCTTGACCAGGTAGTCGTCAGCCCCCGCGTTGAGCCCGGTCACGCGGTCCTCGACCGCGCCGCGCGCCGTCAGCATCAGGATCGGCATGGCGATCCGCGCCGCGCGCAGCCGCCGGCAGACCTCGACCCCGTCGAGATCGGGGAGCATGCGGTCGAGCACGGCCAGATCGAAGCTATCGCGCAGGCCGAGCTCAAGCGCCGTCGCCCCATCGTAGGCAACCTCGACCGTGTGGCGCTCGTCCTCCAGCATACGCTTGAGCAGGCGCGCCAGGCGCTGCTCATCCTCGACAACCAGGACATTCATCATTCATCGTCCACTCCTCGAGCACCGCCGTGCCTGACTTCGTGACGCCGGGGCAACGATACGGCCCAAAGATGAGAGGAAGATGAGAATCCGGCGCGTCAGCCTTCCAGCGCGCGCTGCCACTCGCCCGCCGGAGCGGCGACCGCGCCGGTCGGCATGCCGAGCGCCCGCTCGCTCAGCTCGAGCATCAGCCGCGCCCCGGCGCGCTCGGGGGCGACAACCGCGCTGGCGCCGAGCCGCAGCAGCAGCGCGGCGTCCTCCGTCCGCGCCAGCCGCACCACGATCGGCACGGTGGGGTTGGCGCGCCGGCTGTAGCGCACGACCGCGCGTGTTGACCCGGAGTCGGGCAGCGCCACGGCGATCAGCCCGGCGTGGGCCACCTGGGCCGCGCGCAGCACGCTGGCATGGGCCGCGTTCCCGTAGACCACCGGCAAGCCGGCGGCCTGGGCCTCCCGCACGCGGCGCAGGTCTTCTTCGATCACCTCCACCGTCAGCCCGGTCTCGCGCAGGCCCTGGGCGATCGAGCGGCCGACCCGCCCGTAGCCGATGACCACCGCCTGGCCCCGCAGCGGCTCCGCCACCCCCCGCGCGGCCCGCTGGTCGGAGAAGGCGTGCCGCAGCAGCGGCTGGCGCCCGAACCAGTCGCCGAGGCGCGGCGCCAGCCAGAAGGCCAGCGGCGTCACCACGATCGTCAGCACCGAGGATGTCAGCACCAGGCTGTTCAGCTCGTCCGAGATCGCGCCGCTCGCGCGCCCCGTGTTCGCCAGCACGTAGCTGAACTCGCCGATCTGGATCATCCCCAGGCTGGCGAAGGCTGCCGTTTTGCCGCTGAGGCCAAAGGGAAGGAGCGCGACCAGCGTCAGCACGGCCTTGACCGCCATGATGAAGAGCACCAGGCCGGCGACGGCCGGCAGGTGGCGCAGGGCGAAGGCGGGGTCGATCAGCATGCCGACCGAGACGAAGAAGAGGGTGGCGAAGAGGTCGCGCATCGGCACTACCTCGGCCACCACGCGGTGGTCGAACTCCGACTCGCTGAGCATCAGCCCGCCCATGAAGGCGCCCAGCGCCAGCGAGAGGCCCAGCGCCGCGCTGACCGTGGCGGCGCCGAGCGCCAGCGCCACGGCGGTCAGCAGGAAGAGCTCGGCGGAGCGCAGGTGTTCGACCCGCTCCAGCAGCCTGGGCACCACGCGCACGCCGAGGAAGAGCGTGACGGCGATGAAGGCGACCGCCTTGATCAGGGTCAGCGCCAACGCGCCGAGATCGGCGCCGCCGCTGGCGGCCAGGCGCGGCAGGAGGACAATCAGGACCACCACCGCCAGATCCTGCACGATCAGCATCGCCAGCAGCACGCGGCCGTGGCGCGAGCCGACCTCGCCGCGATCGAGCAGCGTCTTGAGGATCACCATGGTCGAACTGATGGCGATGATGCCGCCGAAGAAGAGGCTCTGGCCGAAGGGCCAGCCGAGGAGCGCGCCCAGACCCAGGCCGGCACCGATCAGCAGCAGCACCTGGAGCAGGGTACCGCCCAGCGCCACCGCCTTGAGGCGCGCCAGCTCCTTGAGCGAGAACTCGACCCCGAGCGCGAACATCAGAAAGATCACGCCGACCTCGGCCAGCGCGGCGATCTGGCCGCGGTCGCCGACGAAGCCGGGGCTGAAGGGGCCGATCACGATCCCGGCCAGGAGATAGCCGACGATCACCGACTGGCGCAGCCGGTGCGCCAGCAAGCCGCCAGCGAGCGCGATGGCGACCGCCATGCTGATGTTCAGAATCAGGTGCAATTGTTCGGCCATACTGGCCCTCTCGGGAACCGGCACCGCCGCGCCGGGGTCCTGGCGCGGCACGGCGTGTTCTTGATTAATGAAGTAAAGCGGAAAATCCGTGGCGAAACCAGGGGCGGTGCACACAAGCGGGAGGCAGGGACCGGCGTGCGCGCTCCGCGAGGCATACAAGTCGTAGCCGAACTTCCAGCATCGGTCGGCGAAGCAGCACGCCCTGGTGTCAGGCGGTTTCAATCTGTTTCATTTTTCGGCCCTCGTGCCATCGCAACCTACACGAACCATATGATGGTCCCGCCGTGACGCTTGATTTGATCCGGCATCGTCGCAGGATTAGCGCGGCCTGCTTTGCAAGGGAGAGACGCACATGTCCCGTCATCTGTTCATCTGCGCAATATTGGTCGCCACGCTGACGTTGATGTCCTTGGGAAGCGTTGCCGCCGCGACTCCACCGGTTGCGCCCACAGCGGTACCCACGACGACGGGATCGGTTCAGCCAACAGCACTGCAATCAACGTTGGCATTCGCGGCTCAGGCTGGAGTAGCCGGACAGTGGGTCGTCTCATCGACCGAGCCGGGATGGCAATTGACGACGGAGTACGTCGAGCAAGGGCAGACGTTCACTGTTTCGTACGTTTCCGGCGCCTGGACAGTCGACTATCATCTATTCCCGTATGTTGGGCCGGAAGGCTACACGCCTGACATCGACAGTCAGATTTTTCAGGGGTGCAAGTTAGATCCCTCCCTCCCGTATGGCAGATTGCTCGGCAAGATCGGTGATGGGGCGTTCTTTTCAGTAGGTCGCGGTGGCAGCTTTACGGCGAGCACGGCCGGTTTCGTGTCCTTTCATATTCACGATAACGATGCCTGCTTGGGAGACAACAGCGGCACAGTCACAATGGCGGTTGCCCTGGGGTCGGCTCATGGCCGCGCTCCCGACTTTACGCCCTCTCCATCACAGGGTGCATCCGCTGCCCTGACGTCTCAACTCACGCCACAGGTAGCAACGAACGTGACCAAATTCAAGTCCACCATCGCCGGGATTACGGCGAACGGGTTTCACAGCGTGACCGCGTGCTACGCGATTGGTGGGTCCTTCACCTGCCATACCGGTCCCGTAACCGACTACGACGACCCATCTATCCGGGTCATGGAGGACATCGCGTGTCTGATACAGGCACTGGACGGCTATCCAGAGTGCGTGCTACAC
>DASSHC010000415.1:0-10006 GCA_035693105.1 Thermomicrobiaceae bacterium
TGAGCTTGAGCTTCGGGCTGCCCCCCTCGGCCCGGATCGCGGCCAATAAGGCCGCCACCAGCGGCGAGCGCTTGTCGCCGCGGAAGGCCGGCGCGTTGATCGCGAGCGCCAGCTCGCCGTCCTCCGCCAGCGCCTCCAGCGCGGCGGCCGCCGCCTCCGGCGCGAGCGAGGGCGGCAGGCGCAGCCCGGCGCGCAGCTCGCAGGTGGCCAGGAGGCCGTCGGAGCCGGTGTTGATCTGATTGAGGGTGGCATCGACCGTCTCGAAGCCTTGCGCGTTCCCGCCGTTGCGCGCGGCGCACCAGGCGCTCAGGCGGTTCCAGAAGGCCACGCCCAGCTCACCCGCGGTCGGCTCGGGCCCAGCCGAGTGCGAGACGTGGTGCGTCACGCGGTAGCTGAGGCTGAGCGAACCCTTGTAGCCGAGGACGACCCCTTCCCAGCCGCTCGGCTCGCCGATGACCACCGCGTCGGGCGGCGACGCGTGCTCGACCAGGAAGCGCGCCCCGCGCGAGGACATCACCTCCTCCTCGACCGCGCCGATTACCGTCAGGCGCACGCCCTGCGGCAGCCGCGCCCGCGCGCCGGCCACCACGAAGACCGCCAGCGGTCCCTTGGCGTCGACCGTGCCGCGCCCGTAGAGCATGCCGTCCGCGAGATGCACCGGCGGCGCGCCTGGCACGGTGTCGATGTGGCCCAGCAGCAGGATCTCGCGCGGCCCGGCGCCGATGGTGCCGGTGGCGTTCCCCGCGCCGTCCGGCCCCGCCTGATAGCCGAGCGCGCGCATCTGGGCGCAGAGCCAGGCGACGGCCGCGCCCTCCTGCCCCGAGTAGCTGGGGATGCGCACCAGCCCTTCGAGCAGCGCGGCGACGCCGGTCGCCTGCCGGCTGAGCTGCTCAACCACCGCTCGCCCCCCCGGCGCTCCGCGCCTGCTCCAGCGCGAAGTCGGCGATGGCGCCGGCCACGTCGATGCCCGCTTCGCTGAGCGAGCGGAAGTCGGTCAGGTTCTCGGCGCCGACCACGCACTGGCCGTCTTCGTCCGCCACCACCTCGATGCTGTAGCAGCCGCTGCCCAGGCGCTCGACCAGCCGCTGGGCCAGCTCGTGGTGGGCGGAAATATCGCCCTCGTAGGGCGCGTAGGGCGCCTCGCGCCCCGGGCGCCAGCCGTGGTGGCGGCGCGTCTCGACGCCGAGAAGCGCGCTGCCGACGATCGCCAGCCGCTCGGAGCGGCCCTGGCCGGCGGCGAAGCGCTGCACCAGCACCGCCTGCTCGCCCCCCAGCACGCCGCGGTGCTCGATGACCGCCTCGGCGGCGTCGCGGTCCTCGATCAGCGCCAGCGGCGCGGCGTCGAGGCTGAGCGACTTGAGCAGGACCGGGTACCCGAGCGCCTCGATGGCGGCGAAGGTGGCGGTCTCGCCGAAGCTGGCGATCGTCTCCGGCACCGGGATGCCGGCGAAGACGAGGTGGCGCAGCAGCGCCAGCCGGTCGGCCAGCAGCCGCGCCGTCGCCGGCCGGTTGATCACGGCGACGCCCTGCGCCGCCAGCAGGGCCAGCAGCGCCGCGTGCTCGCCGCGGGAGGGCGCGCGCTGCACCGCCAGCGGCCAGCCGGGGGCCGCCGGCCGCGCCAGGTTGACGCTGAGCCGCGAGGGGGCGACCACCTCGGCCTCGTGGCCGCGGCTGGCGAAGGCGTCGAGGAGCAGCCGCTCCTCGACGCGCAGGCGCTCGGTGAGCAGTGCGATCTTCATCGCTGGCCTACTCGCCCCAGTCTTCCTCTTCGGCGGGAGCCAGGTCGAGCGTCAGTGGGTTGTCCTGCACCACCTCCAGCTCGACCCCACAATCGGGGCACTGCACGATCTCACCGACCTCGGCCGACTCCAGGCCGAGGCCGCCACCGCACTCCGGGCACACTCCCATGAATGAAACTCCCTCCGGCACGAACATCAGACACCAGACAAACAAAAGCGGCGGCGAGTCTTCCGCTCACCGCCGCCTGGCTTCCTCAGGGTTGGCGCCGCTAGGCGCTCGGTCCACTGACAGCGAGACATGCGAGAGCGGCCCCACGCCTGACGGGGGCGCTGGCAGGGACGGGTTTCCTGGCGCGGCCGGATATCGCGGGGGCGCCGCTCGGCGCGCCGCTGGCGATCTCGTGATTCTGCCGCATCAACGGATCCATCTGCCCTCTGTGCTCAGCCTGCTGTCTCGACTATCAGCCGACCGATCGTACCACACCGTGACAAGGATGCAAGGGTCAGTCGCTCGGCTCCTCGGGCGGCTCCGGGCCCTCGGGCGGGATGCGCTCGATCGCCTCCCGCAGGTTGGCCTCCTCCTGGCCGGCGACCGGGCGACGGGAGCCGAGAAAGCGTCCGGCCCGCGTGCGGAAGGCGCGCGGGTTGGCCAGAATGGTCAGGAAGGCGGCCAGCACGATCGCTCCGGCTAGCAGGAAGACGGTCTCCTGGGCGGTGGTGCCGGCGAACCCTCCGGGCGGGGCCGGCGCGGTCCGGAGGTCGGCTCCAACCCGTTCGATGCCCCCTAACAGGCCGAGGTCATAATTCCCTTGTCCGAACTGGTCGAGCATCTGGTCGCGGATGGCGGTCATCTCCGGCGGGGTGATCGCCTGGCGCGCGTCGGGGCCGACCTCGACCGCCAGCGCGCGATCTGCTTGACTGATGTAGATCAGTACATCGACCCGGCGCTGCTTCAGCGTGGCGGCGGCCGCCTGCTCGATCGCCTGCCCGTCGAGGCTGGGCACGGTGACGACCGCGACGCCGCGATTGGTCTGCCGGCCGATCTGCTGGATCGCTTGCGCCGCCTGCGTCAGCGCGGCCGCTGTGAAGAGGTGGGCGCCGTCGTCGACGCCGGCCGAGGGCGGGGAGGTCGCGCCGAGCAGGAGCAGCCCGAGCGCCGCCAGTAGTAACATCAACACGGTTCGCGGAACGGTTCGCACGCTCATCCTGTACCTTCGGCACGGTGCGCCGACACGCGACACCGGCCAGCAGGGATTGTGCCCGGAAGTCGAGAAGTTGTCCAGCCGAGCAAATTTGCCGCATACCCGCGAGCCAGCGGACGAATCGCTTATATCGTGACACCCTCTTGACAGCATTCGCCACTGACTCTATGGTAGTCCTGTCCGATTCCTGTCGAGCCGCTGTAGCGGCGCCGTGCGAGCCGATGCCCAGGGGGACGAGCGATGGCGTTCGACCGTGCGACACTCCCGTTGTCCGAGGTCGACCGTGCGATTATCCAGGCGCTGGAAGACGATGGCCGCCGCTCGGCCACCGCGATCGCGCAGTCGCTGGGCTTGCCGCTCTCGACCGTGCGCCGCCGCTTGCAGCGGCTGCTCGACGACGGAGCGCTGCGGGTGGTGGCCATCCCGGACAACGACCGGCTGGGGTTGCCGGTCCACGTCCTGATGCGGATCGAGGCGGATACCGCCAGCGGAGACACGATCGGCGAGGCGCTGGAGGCGATGGAGGAGGTGCGCTGGGTGGCGATGGTCGCCGGCCAGTTCGACTTCCTGGTGGAGGCGTTCTTCCCATCCAACCTCCATCTCCACGCATTCCTGGTCCAGAAGCTCGCGCGCATTCCCGGCATCCTGCGGACCGAGACCCTGACCGTGTTGCGGCTGTACAAGAACAGCTACGACTGGTCGTCGATGCTGGCGGTCACCCAGCCGGACTCGGTCACGGCACGACGGTAACGGGGGATAAGCTGGAGCGCGCGCGGCGCGTGTTGGTGTAGTTCGGCCCGTGCTCGGACCGAGCCGGCGCTGGGGAGTAGGTGGGTCATGTCGCAGTCATCGAACCTTCCGGAGAAAAGCACGCCCCGCGTGCCTGGCCTCGCCGGTTTGAGCCGGCGGAAATTTTTGCGCTTCGCGGCGGGCAGCACCGCGCTGGCCGCCCTCTCGACCGGCCTGCTGGCCTGTGGTGGGAGCAGCAGCTCGCCGACCACCGCGCCGGCTGCCACGAGCGGCACCAGCGGCGGCACCGCCGCCCCGACCACGGCCGGCAGTGGGGGCAGCGGCGCGACCAGCACCACGGCTGGCGGCAGCACCGCGACCTCGGCGTCCGCGCCGTCCGGCGACTTCGCCAAGAACGTCACCGTGACGATCCCGATCGCCACCACGATCGACATCACACTCGATCCGCATAAGGCGATCAACTCGCTGCTGCTCTTCAACCTCTACGACTACGTCTTCGGTGGCGTGACCAAGTACGACAAGGATGCCCACGTCGTTCCCGATCTCTCGGACAAGTGGGAGGCCTCCCAGGATGGGTTGACGTACACCTTCCACCTGCGCGACGGGATCAAGTTCGCCAACGGCCGCGCGGTCACGCCGGACGATTTCCTCTACTCCTGGAAGCGCTCGCTCGACCCCAAGAAGCCCTCGCCGATGGCGCACTTCCTGGAGCATGTCGAGGGCTACGAGGACTACCTCGGCGGCAAGGCCACCGACCTGACCGGCTTCAAGAAGGTCGACGACAAGACGATCCAGGTGACGCTGAGCAAACCGTACAACTTCTTCCTCAGCTACTCCTGCACCTACGTCTTCTGGGTGGTCGACAAGGACCTGGTCGAGAAGTACGGCGACGACAACAACAGCGACTGGACCAACCATCAGCCCTACGGCACCGGTCCCTGGAAGGTGACCAAGTTCGACCCGGCCACCACCATCGAGATGGTGCCCAACGAGAACTTCTGGGGCGAGCCGTCGCCCTCGGTGACCAAAGTCAACTGGCCGATCCTCAAGGGTCCGACCGGGCCGAACCAGGCGCTCAACCTCTACAAGGCGGGGCAGGCCGACATCGTCTCCAACTTCCCGCTCTCGCTGCTCGACGCGGTCGAGAAGGACAACAAGGACGAGATTCTCCCGGTGACCGTCGGCGGCACGCGCTCGGTCGCGCTCAGCTTCACCAAGAAGCCGTTCGACAACGTGCTGGTGCGCCTGGCCTTCGGCATGGCGATCGACCGCGACACCTACTGCAAGACGGTCTGGCGCGGCGCTTACACGCCGACCGACCACTTCGAGCCGCCGGCGATCAAGGACTACGATCCCCCGAAGGGAATCGCCTACGATCCGGACGGGGCCAAGAAGGTGCTGGAGGCCGCCGGCTTCCCCAATGGCCAGGGCCTACCGCCGATCACGCTCTACATCCCCAGCGACACCTCGGCCGAGGACGTCAACCGCTACCGCGCGCTGGCCGACATGTGGAACAAGACGCTGGGGGCCAATGTCCAGATCAACACGGCCTTCACCAACACCCAGATCATCGACAAGCGCACGCAGGAAAAGGGCTTCCAGATGGAGCTGATGGGTTGGATCAACATCACCGAGACACCCCAGCTCATGAGCGAGGTCTTCCGCACCGACTCGCCCTACATGAAGGACCGCTTCGACTGGGGCATCGAGGTGCCGGCCAAGACCTACAACGGGGTCACCTACGATCCCACCGCCGACGCCAAGAAGTTCGATGAGTTGATGAACCAGGCCGACATCGAGCAGGATCCCAAGAAGCGCAACCAGCTCTACCACGACGGCGAGGCGCTGATCCTGAAGAACGCCATCTACGTGCCGTTCGGCAACTACGTCTACCGCGAGCTGATCAACCCGAAGCTCAAGGGGCTCGAGTGGGGCGCGTTCTTCTACACCTATCCGGTCTCGATCAAGAAGAACGTGGTGATGGAGAAGTAGCGCAGCGATCGAGGCGGGCCCCGCCCACGGGGAGGGCGGGGTCATGCCTCGCCGCGTCTAGCAGGGGAACCAGGCGATGATCGGGTACATCATCCGCCGCGTGCTCTATAGCATCATCGTGATCATCGGCGTGCTCTTCACGGTCTTCGCCGTGGCGCGCCTCTCGCCGGTCGATCCGGTGAAGTACGTGTTGATCCAGAGCGGGCGGAACCCAGGCGATATCGATCCGGTCGAGTACGCCCAGATGCGGCACTCGCTCGGGCTGGACCGGCCGATCATGGTGCAGTTCGTCGACTACGTCGGCCAGGTGCTGCACGGCGACTTCGGCACCAGCATCGTCAATCAGGGCCGCACCGTGCGCGACATCATGGGGAGCGGGATCCCGATCTCGCTGCAGTTGGCGTTCATGGGGCTCATCTTACAGTTCGTCATCGGCAACTTAGTGGGGATATTAGCGGCCGCTAAACAGAACTCGCTCTTCGACCGCACGGTGATGGGCGTGGCCATCGTGGCCGGCTCGGTGCCGCAGCTCGTCTGGGGCGTGGTCTTTATCACCATCTTCGCGGTGCAGCTGCGCTGGCTGCCGATTCGCGGCTGGGACCACCCCAAGAACTGGATCCTGCCCACGCTGACCATCGCCATCGCCGGTGTCGCCTCCTACGCGCGCTTCGGGCGGGCCGCGGTGCTGGAGCAGGCGAATCAAGACTTCGTGCGCACCGCGCGCGCGAAAGGGCTGCGGCAGAACAAGGTGCTCTTCGGCCACATCCTGCGCAACGCGCTGGTGCCGATCGTCACCTTCGTCGGCCCGAGCTTCGCCTTTCTGATCACCGGCAACTTCGTGGTCGAGACGATGTTCGGCGTGCCGGGCGTCGCCTACTACGCCATCAACTCCAGCATCCACGGCGACTACCCGGTGATGCAGGCGACCGTGCTCCTGATCGCGATCATGATCATGGGGGTCAACCTGCTGATCGACGTGCTCTACGGGGTCATCGACCCGCGCATCCGGCTGCATTAGAGAGGAAGAGGCATGGGAGCCGTCACGCGGACGGAGGGGGGGGCGCAGGAGTCGGATCGCGCCCCAGGGCTCGAGCGCGAGCTGAAGGTCCGCAAGAACTGGCAGATGGCGCTGTCGCGCTTCCGCCACAATGGCCCGGCGATGGCGGGGCTGATCGTCGCCCTCTTTACCATCGTGGTGGCGCTGATCGCGCCCTTGGTGGCGCCCTACGACCCGGCCGCGACCGACTTCGTCAACATCAACGCCTGGCCCAACGCCAAGCACTTCTTCGGCACCGACGGCTCGGGCGCCGACATCTTCAGCATCACCATCCTCTCGCTGCGCACCAGCTACATCGTGGCGATCATCACCCAGGTGATCACGCTGGTGGCCGGGATGGCGGTGGGGATGTCGGCGGGCTACTTCGGCGGCTGGGTCGATGGCGTGCTCTCGCGCCTGATCGACGTCCTCTTCTCCTTTCCCAACATCCTGGTCGCGATCCTGATCGCCGGCACCTTCGGCGTGCCGATGTACCAGCGCTTCGGTCCGGCCGGCCGGCTCTACCTGACGGTGGGAGCGCTCTCGCTCTTCAACTGGGCCGGGCTGGCGCGCGTCATCCGAGGGGAGGTGTTGCGGCTGCGCGAGCAGACCTACGTCGACGCCAGCATCGCCTCCGGGGCGCGCGGCGGCTGGATCATCACGCACCACATGCTGCCCAATCTGATGGGGATCGCCGCCGTCCTCTCCAGCCTGGGCGTCGGCTTCGCCTTCACGCTGGAGGCTGTGCTCTCCTACCTGGGCCTGGGCGTGACCGCGCCGACCCCCTCGCTGGGCCGGCTGATCCAGGCGGGGCAGGTGTACATCGACCCCTTCTGGTACCAGTTCGTCTTCCCGGCGGTGGTGCTGGCGATCATGGTGCTGGCCTACGCCTTCATCGGCGACGGCCTGCGCGACGCGCTCGACCCGCGCTCGCAGCAGCAGTATTAGCGCGATCCGCCGCGAGCGGGGCGACTGGGAAGGGGCAGCCAGCGCACAACCGACGGCCAGCTAGGCGCGAACCGATCATCTGTTCACTAGGGGGAGTGTTCCATGGCGGGGGAGATGGTGGACCTCGAGCGGATCGCCGAGGAGTGGGTCAAGGCTGGGCTCAGCCGGCGCAAGCTGTTGCAGTTCATCGCCGGAGGCACGTCGGCGAGCGCGCTGGCGGCGGTCGTGGCCGCCTGTGGCGGCAGCTCGGCGCCGGCTACCAGCGCGGCGACGGGCACGGCTGCGGTCAGCACTCAGGCGGCGGGAACCACGGCGCCGAGCGCGGCCACGCAGGCATCGGGCGGCACGAGCACGCAGGCGGCCAGCGGAACGCAGGCCGCCGCCGGCAACATCGTCAGTAACGCCACCCTGACCATCCCGATCGTGACCACGACCGACATCGTGCTCGATCCGGGTCAGGGGCAGAACCTGCTGATCCTGGCGATCTTGATCCCCTACATCTTCGGCGGCTTCCTGACCTACGACAAGGACGCACGGCCCAAGCTCGACCTGGCCGAGAAGTTCGACAAGTCGCAGGACGGGCTGACCTGGACCTTCACCATCCGCCAGGACGCCAAGTTCGCCACCGGGCGCCCAGTGGTGGCCGACGACTTCCTCTACTCCTGGCACCGCACGCTCAACCCCAAGAAGCCCTCGCCGGCCTCCAGCTTCATGGAGCACATGCAGGGCTACCAGGAGTACATGGAGGGCAAGGCGGATACGATCTCCGGCGCCAAGAAGATCGACGACCGCACGGTTCAGGTGACCCTGAGCAAGCCCTACAACTTCTTCACCGACTACATGTCGGTCTTTCCCTGGTTCGTGGTCGACAAGGAGCTGGTCGAGAAGTACGGCGACGTGACCAGCTCCGACTGGACCAATCACCAGCCCTACGGCACCGGCCCCTGGAAGGTGAGCAAGTTCGACCCGGCCTCGACGCTCGAGCTGGTGCCCAACGAGTATTACTACGGCGGGCTGTCGCCCTCGGTGACCAAGCTGGTTATGCCGATTCTGAAGGGTCCGGTCGCGGCCAATATTGGACTCAACATGTTCAAGGCGGGCCAGGCACAGGTGCTGCCCAACTTCCCGCTCTCGCTGCTTGACGCGGTCGAGCAGGACTACAAGGACGAGATCGAGTGGATCGTGGCCGGCGGGGTGCAGTCGGTGGCCATGAATTGGGCCAAGAAGCCGTTCGACAACGTGCTGGTGCGGCGCGCCTTCGGCATGGCGATCGACCGCGAGACCTTCGACAACGTCATCTGGCGCGGCACGCGCAAGCCGACGAGCTGCTTCACCATCCCGCAGGTGCCGAACTACACCTGCCCGGCCGGGATCGCCTACAACCCGGACGAGGCCAAGAAGGTGCTGGCGGCCGCCGGCTTCCCGGACGGCAAGGGGCTGCCCCAGATCAAGGTCTATGTCTCGGCCGATACCTCCGCCGAGGATGTCAATCGCTGGCGAGCGCTGGCCGACATGTGGAACAAGACGCTGGGCGCCGACGTCCAGATCGACACCTCGCTGACCTCGTCGCAGATCCTGGACAAGCGCAAGGCCGAGAACGGGCTGCAGATGGAGTTCGCCGGCTGGATCAGCCCGACCCCTGAGACACCGCAGCAGCTCTCGCAGGCCATGCGCTCCGACTCGCCCTACATGAAGGGCCGTTTCAACTGGGGCATCGAGGTGCCGCCCATGACCTACAACGGCGTCAGCTACGATCCCACGGCGGACAGCAAGAAATTCGATGAGCTGTGCGGGCAGGCGGACATCGAACAGGACCCGCAAAAGCGCAACGACCTCTACCACCAGGCCGAGACGCTGTTCCTGGAGGACGCGGTCTACGTGCCGTTCGCCAACTATCGCTACCCGTCGCTGATCGATAAGCATGTCCAGGGGCTGGTCTGGGGCGGGCTCTTTTACGCCCTGCCGATGCCGCCCGCCAAGGACGTGGTGATCGAGAAGGGGTAGGCTCTCACCCCGAACGGAGACTGCCCCTGTCCGGACGGAGCCGCGCGCGGGTGAGGGGAGCTGCCCATCGAGGACGTTGGGTGCCTGGAGAGGGCGGATCCCTCGACTGCGCTCGGGATGACACGGTACAAGGGATGAGGCGTACGACTACGGCAAATCGCACTCGTTCGCCCCAAATTAACCCTGTCATCCCGAGCGCAGTCGAGGGATCCGTCGTGCCCTACGCCGGCGCTTCAGGGCGGGCCTCCTCCTCCGTGGCGGAGGGTGGCGTGGGTTCGAGGTGGCGCACGAACCAGTCGCGCGAGAGGTCGGCGACCTGCTCCAGCGCGCCGGGC